>NZ_JBVHSO010000001.1:0-383725 GCF_055566335.1 Streptomyces sp. NPDC027672
GGCCCCGACACCCCCATCATCACCACCGACGCCCGCCACCGCGCCGACGCCAAGAGCGCCCTCATCACCCTCGTCGAACACGCCCTGATGGCACGGCTGCGGTAACACCGCCGGTCAGGGAACCCGTGAGGGCTCCTGTGACTCTTTTTTGAGTGACAGGAGCCCTTTCGTCATGTCTACGGGGATGAACGTGCTGAACGTGATCGAGATCGACGGCTGGCCGGCGCTGGTCTGGGCGGCGGTGCTGCTGGCGCCGAGCGCGCTGGTCTCCTCGGCCCTGCTGTTCCCGCTGCGGGCCCGGCTGCGCGGCAGGCTGGTCCTGGGCTGGCTGACGGTCTTCCTGACGGCCGTCCTGCTGTCCCTGTGGACCCCCGGCCTGCGTCTGACGTCCCTGTGGCCGGCCCTCTGCCTGGCCACCGTGTCCGTGCCCGTGGCCGCGTGGGCGCGGAAGCGGGACGGGGGACGCCGGGACGGCTGACCCCAGGTCCGGGCCGGAGCAGGGTGCCGTGGGTATGCCGCGGCCCCGCAACTCCCGGAGGAGTGGCGGGGCCGTGAGGGGCGCTCGGGGCGTCAGTGCCAGCTATGCGGGGCGCGGAAGCCGCCCTCGCGTTCCAGGCGGCGCCAGCCGGCCCGGGCGCGGCCGCGGTGGACCGGGGTCGTGGACGGCTGGGCGGCGGCGCGGGCCATGAGGATCGCGGTGATGGCGGCGACCTCCTCGGGCTCGGCGTGGCCCTTCTCGACGCGGATGTCAGCAGTGCTCATGGGTGTCAGTCTCCGGGAGAGAGGTGTCCGCTGGGTTACTGCGGGGGGTTGCCGTGCTTGCGCGAGGGCAGGTCGGCGTGCTTGGAGTGCAGCATCGCCAGGGACCTGACGAGCACCTCGCGGGTCTCGGAGGGGTCGATGACGTCGTCGACGAGGCCCCGCTCGGCCGCGTAGTACGGGTGCATCAGCTCGGCCTTGTACTCCTTGACCATCTTCTGCCGCATGGCCTCGGGGTCCTGGGCGGCGGCGATCTGCCGGCGGAAGATGACGTTGGCCGCGCCCTCCGCGCCCATCACGGCGATCTCGTTCGTCGGCCAGGCGTAGGTGAGGTCGGCGCCGATCGACTGGGAGTCCATGACGATGTAGGCACCTCCGTACGCCTTGCGCAGGATGAGGGAGATCCTCGGCACGGTCGCGTTGCAGTAGGCGTACAGGAGCTTCGCGCCGTGGCGGATGATTCCGCCGTGCTCCTGGTCGACGCCGGGGAGGAACCCGGGGACGTCCAGGAAGGTGACGATCGGGATGTTGAAAGCGTCGCACATCTGGACAAAGCGTGCAGCTTTTTCGGACGCCTCGATGTCCAGGACGCCCGCCAGGACCTGCGGCTGGTTGGCGATGATGCCGACGACCTGGCCGTCGAGCCGGGCGAGGGCGCAGATGATGTTGCGCGCCCAGCGCTCGTGGACCTCCAGGTACTCGCCGTCGTCGACGATCTCCTCGATGACCTTGGCCATGTCGTAGGGCCGGTTGCCGTCGGCCGGGACCAGGTCGAGGAGGACGTCCGAGCGGCGCTCCACCGGGTCGGAGGAGTCCGCCCGCGGCGGGTTCTCGCGGTTGTTCTGCGGCAGCAGCGACAGGAGGTAGCGCACCTCGGCGATGCACGTCTCCTCGTCGTCGTAGGCGAAGTGGCAGACGCCGGAGGTCTCGGCGTGCACGTCGGCGCCGCCGAGGCCGTTCTGCGTGATCTCCTCGCCGGTCACGGCCTTGACCACGTCGGGGCCGGTGATGAACATCTGCGAGGTCTCGCGGACCATGAAGACGAAGTCGGTGAGGGCGGGGCTGTAGGCCGCGCCGCCCGCGCACGGGCCGAGCATCACCGAGATCTGCGGGATGACACCGCTGGCCTTGGTGTTGCGCTGGAAGATGCCGCCGTAGCCGGCGAGGGCGGAGACGCCCTCCTGGATACGGGCGCCGGCGCCGTCGTTCAGGGAGACCAGCGGCGCGCCGGCCGCGATGGCCATGTCCATGATCTTGTGGATCTTGGTGGCGTGGGCCTCGCCCAGCGCGCCGCCGAAGATCCGGAAGTCATGGGCGTAGACGAAGACCGTGCGGCCCTCCACCGTGCCCCAGCCGGTGATGACACCGTCGGTGTACGGCTTCTTGGCCTCCAGGCCGAACCCGGTCGCCCGGTGCCGGCGAAGCTGCTCGACCTCCTGGAAGGACCCGGGGTCGAGGAGCAGCTCGATCCGCTCGCGCGCCGTCAGCTTGCCCTTGGCGTGCTGCGCCTCGGTCGCCTTCTCGCTCGGGCCGGCCACGGCCCGGGCGCGGATCTCGTGCAGTTCGGCGACCCGTCCGCGCGCGTCCGTCGGCTCGCCCGTCGGCTCACCCGTCGTCTCTTCCAAAACGGTCATGTAGCGACCTTACGAAGGACACGAAGAAAAGCGAGCCGTCGACTCTGTACAGTCTCCGGCCCGTTTTCCTGGTGCCAGTGAACAGAACCATCAGGCGATGCAGGCGTTCCGACTGCTCAGACGGGCATCCTTTTGTAGGGAAGCCACAAGGCGGTCAGCCGAGGGCCACCTCACATTCGTGGGTGGCGCATGCCATCCCCGGAGTGACACGGAGCCTCAGACGGCGGTCCGCCGAGAGCACCTGGACGCCGTCGCCGGCCCGGGTGACCGCGCGCACCGGATGGTCCCAGACCAGCTCCAGCGGGACGCCGGTGCGGGGTGGCTCGCTCACGCGCAGACTCGCCGTACGGCCCCGGCGGACGACGAGCACGCTCGCGCCGGCCGAGACGGTGAGGTCTCCTACCGTACCGCTCCCCCAGAAGGTGTACGCCGTCAGGCCCAGCCGGGGGACGGCGACGGCCTGGGCGGTGGTGTCGTTGGCGAGGACGGTCAGCCAGTGCGGGCCGGCGGCGCGGGCGGCGGTCTCGGCGCGGCCGGCGCCGGGCAGCAGGACGTAGGTGTAGCGGGCGTCCCGCGGGTCGGTGCCGTGGTCGAGCCAGAGGGTCTGCCAGCGCCGGGTGCGCCGCTCGGCGGTGCTGGTGGTGTTGATGTCGGACCAGGCGCCGGTGCGGTCCTCGCGCAGGGTGCGCAGGTCGCCGCCGTGCGGCAGGAGCCAGCCGCCGTGTCCTTCCAGGTGCGCCCATCCCGGGCCGCGCGCGAAGGTCTGCGTGCCGTTCTCGCCGAGGTTGCGGTTGTCCACGACCGTCACGGCCGGGACACCGTCGGCGGAGGTGATCCCGGCGCCGAGGCAGACCACGGCGTCGTCGAGGAAGAACCAGGACTTGCGGGCCTGGAGGGTGGAGCCGAGGCCCTTGAGGTGCTGGCCGACGGCCGCGTAGGTGCCGTCGGTGGTGCCGCCGACCCAGCGGACGTCCGGCCGGGGGGCGCCCCACTCGCCGCCGGCCCGGTCGGCCAGCGGGAGGGTCGACACGGTGGTGCCGGGCAGCCGGTACCAGTCGACGGTGGGCCAGTACCAGTCGGTGTACTGGTCGCTGCTCCCGGACGGCCACCAGTACAGCATTCCGGAGCCGGTGTGCCAGCCGCGCGGGTTCTCGCCGTTGCCGCACTCGTAGTGGGCGATGCGGTCGCCGGCCATGGCGAGGGCGGCGGTGAAGCGGGGCGTGCGGTGGACGGCGCGGTCCATGGCCGGGAAGAGGCGGTGGCCGGGGGGCTCGGGCGCGGCGGGGACCGGTGAGGCGGCGACGGCGTGCAGCCGCGCCAGGTCCGCGACCCCGAACTGACGGGACGTCAGCATCGGCACCACGGTGTCCCGTTCGATCCAGCCCTTGATCATGCCGTGCCAGCGCTGCCGTTCGGCCTCGCTCGCGCCGGCCGCGAGCAGCGCGAGGGCGGCGATCAGGGCCTGCCCGTGGTAGTGGTCGCTGCGCAGGACGTGCTGGTCGTCGGAGCGCAGGTAACCGCGGCTGATGGCCCGGCCGTTGACGCAGTCCATGACCAGTCCGTCGTGGATCAGCGGCGCGTAGGCGTGCTCGACGCTGTCGAGGACGTGCTGCCGGGCGGGGTCGGTGATCTCCCACGGCGATCCGGCGAGCAGCGCGAACAGCCGGCCGAGGCCGTCGAGCAGGACCTGGCCGTAGGTGCCCGAGTAGGCGACCCAGGTGTGCTGGACGAAGGAGCCGTCGGCGTAGAGCCCGTCGCCCTCGGTGACGTACGGGAAGACGGGCGAGAGGGCGTCGCGGGCGAGGGCGGTCTTCTCCGGGCTGCGGCCGAGGATGCCGCGCAGGGCGACCGAACGGCACAGGTCGACGCGGTTGGCGCCGGTGGAGGTGCCGGAGTAGTCGGCGAGCAGGGCGTCCGGGAGGAAGTGGTCGACGGCCGCGCAGGCCGCCGCGATCCGGTCCGGGCCCGCCTGCTCGTACAGCGCGGCCGTGATGTCCAGCAGGAGGCGGGGGCTGCCGATCTGCCACTCCCACCAGTTGCCGTAGCGGGTGGTGGCGGGGTGGTAGACGGTGGCGGAGAGGTGGTCCAGGCCGCGCAGTACGGCGGTGAGCAGCGCGGGGTCGCCGGTGGCGCCGGTGCCGGGCTGCGCGTACGCCTGGGTCATGGTCCACAGGCGGCCGTAGCTGAAGGTGATGCCGGACGGCGGGTCGAAGGGGTGGCCGGGCCAGAGGGAGGCGGGGGCCGGGGCCATGGCCGCCTGGAACTCCCGGGCCCGCTGCCCGAGTGCGGCGAGCCGGGAGGCGTACGGCTCGGCGGCCGGGTCGTATCCGGTGCCGAGCGCGATGCCGAGCCAGCGCCGGCGCAGCGTCTCGTACGGGTCCTCGCCGGCCGCCCGCGCGCCGGGCGCGGGGGCGGCGGCGAGGGCGGCGGCCAGCAGCAGCGCGCGTCGGGTCGGGCCCCGGGCCCCGGTCACCGCCTCTCCCCCGGCCGGCTCAGCAGCCGCCGCAGTTGTAGTAGAGGACGTCCCAGTGGCTGCCCTCGTCGGCGTAGATGTTGCCGGAACCCGACTGGTACTGCGGGGCGCCGTCGCCGCGCAGACCGATGTAGGTGAAGGTGTTCTTGACGTACGACGTCACGCACGTGTTCTTGCCGTAGTCCAGTTTGTAGCCGTTCCAGTGCGAGTAGGTGCCGGAGGCGTGGCCGGTCTCGGTGCCGCCGGTGATGTTGAGGGCGCAGCCGCTGGCGCCCTTGAGGGTCTGGGCGCCCTGGGCGGTGGCCAGGTTGAGCTGCTCGAACGACGTACAGGTGGAGTTGTTGCGGTCCGAGCAGTTGCCGGACGACGACCAGGTGATGCCGGCCTGGCGGAACATCGACGTGGCGGTCGCGTGGCTGATCTTCGTGACGGCGAACGCGTCGGTCGCCGTGCCGAGGACGGCGATGCCGGGCGCGGCGACGAGGGCGAGCGCGGTGACGAGCGAGCGCAGCGTGAACGGTTTCATGGGGACCTTCCTGCGGTGGGCCGTGGTTTCGCGGGGGGCGGCTGTGCAGGGGGTGCAGGCAGATGGTGCCCGAGGAGCCGGGGGCCGCGCCAGAGGGCGGACACGACCGGGCCTAGCCGAACTCGCACCACACGATCTTGCCCGGATCGCGTTCCCCCACGCCCCACTTGTCCGCCAGCGCGGCGACGAGGAGCAGCCCCCGGCCGTGTTCCGCCACCGTGGACGGCTCCGGGACGCGGACCTCGCCGGGACCGCTGTCGTGCACCTCCACCCGCAGGACGCCGTCGGCGTGCCGGGCCAGGCGGAGCAGGAAACCCCGGCCGGCGGGGACGCCGTGCAGCACGGCGTTGGTCGTCAGCTCGCTCACGCAGAGCAATACGTCGTCGCCGCGCTCGGTGGCGGCCCACTCGGCCAGCGTCCGCCGGGCGAACTCCCGTGCGAACCGTACCGACCTGCGGTCACGGCGGCAGAAGACCTGGCGGGCGTGGGGGTGCTGAGTCTGTGCGTTCACGAGGCGAGTGTCACTGTGCGTCACTACAGTGGGTCAGTGAGTGAGGTCGTAGTTCTCATTGCTACGAGTCCACTACGACAGATCGGCGTGCGTTCGGGGGAAAGGAACGGCCATGCACGCGGCATCGAGGCCCAAGAAAGTCGGTTCGTGGTACGCGGTGGGTGCGCTCGTGGCGCACTACAGGAAGAAGGCGCGTCTCACGCAGGAACAGTTGGCGGAGCTGGCCAGCATCTCCGTCGACACGGTCAGGTCGATCGAGCAGGGGAGGCTGGCCCTCCAGCCGGATCGCGCCGAGCAGTTCGACGAACTGCTGGGCACGGGCGGGGCGTTAACGGTGGTGGTGGCGAAGCTGCCGGTCCGGGACCGGATCGTGCAGTTCGCGCAGGGGCTGGTGGATCACGAGCAGGAAGCGGTAAGCGTCCTCTCGTACCAGAGCCTGGTGGTTCCAGGACTCCTTCAGACACCCGAGTACTGCCGTGCGGTCTTCGACTACCGCTATCCGGCGATCGGCAGCGAGACAGCCGAGCAGTGGGTGAACGCCCGCATGGAGCGGCAGGCGATCTGGCAGCGGGAACGGCCGACCGTGGGCCACTTCGTCCTGGAGGAGAGCATCCTGCGACGGGGGGTCGGCGGGCCGGACGTGATGCGGGCGCAGATCCGGCAGATCCTGGAGTACACCGAGCCCGTCCACATGAGCTTCCAGATCATGCCCACGGACCGGACACCGCATGCTTGTCTGGACGGCCCCATGGTGCTGCTGGAGACCCCCGAGTACGAGCGTCTTGTCTACCTGGAGGTACAGCGCGCCAGCTTCCTCGTCGACGACCCCGACGAGGTCAGCGATTACCACCTCAAGTATGGAATGCTGCGGTCCCAGGCCCTCTCACCCGACGAGAGCGTGCGCCTCCTGAAGGGACTGCTAGGAGAGTCATGAGCACCGCAGCACTGGCATGGTTCAAGTCGAGCTACAGCGGCAGCGAGGGCGGCGACTGCGTCGAACTCGCCTACACCTGGCGCAAGTCCAGCTACAGCGGCAGCGAGGGCGGCAACTGCGTCGAGGTTGCCGCGCACCCTGCCGCCATCCACATCCGCGACTCCAAGATCCCGACCGGACCCGTCCTCACCCTCTCCCCCGGCACCTGGAGCGACTTCCTCAAGGGCGTCTAGGGCTCAGTAGCCTCCGCCGAAGTCGCCGCCGCCCCCGCCGAAGTCCCCTCCGCCGCCGCCGTCGAAGCCGCCTCCGTCACCGAAGCCGCCTCCGAAGTCTCCGGGGTCGAAGTCGGTGCCGGAGACGTCTCCGCCCTGGTAGCCGCCCGCGCCGTAGTCGCCGAAGTCGCCGTACCCGGTGCCGTAGTCGGCGGCGTAGGCGGGGCCCGCCATCAGGCCGCCGAGCATGGTGCCGACGAGGAGGCCGGGCAGCAGGCCGCCGCCGAAGTAGCCGCCCGCCCAGGGGCCGTAGGCCGGGCCCGCGTCCCAGTAGGGGCGGCGGCCGTAGTCGGTGTCGACCTCGCGGACCACGGGATCGCGGCCGTCGGCCAGCCGGGTGGCGTCGGCGGCGCAGACCGGGACCCGGCGGTCGGCCCCGCCCGGCGGGGTCCAGGTGGCGTCGGTGACGGACGGGCCGTGGCGGGGGTCGAAGAAGCACGGCGGGCGGCGCTCCGGCAGCGGGCGCCCCTCCCGGCGGGCGGCGAGCTGGGCGAGGGAGAAGCGGCCGTCCTCCAGCGCCTCGGTGACCCCGCGCACGTCCTCCGGGCGCTCCGCCATGGCCATACGCTGCTTGGCGGTGTCGTAGGCGTCGAGCGCGTGCTCGTAGTCGGCGCGCTGGGCGTCGTCGGCGCCGGGTTCGGAGGGACGGAAGTCCAGGCGGTCCAGTTCCTCGCCGAACGCGGTGATGTCCTCGTCCACGACCACCCGCAGCCGGTCCAGGGCGGCCCGCTGCTCCTGCTCGCGCCGCCGCCGGTTGCGCCGGACCAGCGCGTAGGCGCCCGTGCCGGCGGCCACCAGGACCGCGGCCGTCGCGATCAGGGCCGTGCCGGACACGCCGTCGTTCCCGGCCGAGCCGCCCCAGCTCTTCGGGGCACGGCCGCCCATGTTGGCCAGGGCGCGGTCGGTGAAGTCGGCGAGCTGGGCCTTGGCGTCCTCGCCCTGGACGCTGGCGACCAGATTGCGCCGGGCCGTGGGCGACAGGACGGAGGAGTCGGCGCGGGCGTCGAAGCGGTCGCCGAGGCGGATGCCGTACAGACCGGTGACGCCGGTCGCGGCGCGCAGGTCGGAGAAGAGGTTCGCGGTGCGGTAGCCCGCCGGGAGGACCGCGATGAACACGGGTTTCCCGGCGTCCTTGATCCGCCGGCCGAGGGTGTCGGCGTCGGCCGCCGAGAGCTGGTCCCGGGCGGCCGGGTCGACGTAGACCGGGTTCGCCCGCAGGGCGCGGGCGATCTCGGAGACGCCGGTGTCCGCGCGGGCCCCGGGTGCGAACGTGGTTGTCAGCACCAGGACCAGCACGGCCAGCAGCAGTGCGGGGAGGCTTCGGTTCCGCGGCACGGCCTTCATACCTCGAACCTACCCGAAGCCTCCCCAAAGCGGTCGGTCGTCCGGCGTCCGGGTCAGGCCGCCCGGTAGGCCGCCGCCAGCTTCTCCACCGCCTTTCCGTACCGTCCGGTCAGCAGCAGGTGGTCGGCGTCCGCGAAGGGCCGGGAGACCGCCTCGGTGAGATGGCCGGCCGCCTTCTGCTGGACCAGCAGCCGGGCCCGGGCCACCAGCGCGCGTCCGGTCCGCCCGTCCCCGTGCCGTTCGGCCGCCGCCGCCCGGACGGCGAGGCCGCGCAGGGTGGCCGCGTCGCCCTTCGGCGCCGGGGCGAGGGTGGTCAGGCCCCAGCCGTACGGGAACTGCGGGTCGTACGCCGTGTCGCCCACGTTCACCGGGAGCTGCGCCTCGGACTTCGGCCAGGTGACCGGGAGCTGTCCGGTGAAGGCGCGCTTGCCGTAGAGGACGTCGGCGACGCCGTCGCCCTCGGTGCCGGGCAGCCAGGAGGCGACCAGCGCGTCGATCCGGTCCAGCCGGTCGCCGATGAGCTGCGGGCGGCCGGAGACGATCAGCACCGCGCACTTCATCGCCGCGCAGACCTTGTCCACGGCGGCCTGGTCGGCGGCGGACAGGGCCAGGTCGTGGCCGTTGCCGACATCGCCGGCGCCCTCGGCGTACGGGGTCTCGCCGACGACGACCACACCCACGTCGTAGCCGTCGGTCGGAGCGGAGGCGTCCTTGGAGTAGGTGACGTTCCCGCCCGCCCGGCGCATGCCCTGGAGGATGGTCGTGCCGGGCACGATGTTCCCGGAGGAGCCCTGCCAGGTGACGGTCCAGCCGCCGGTCTGGTTGCCGATGTCGTCGGCGTTGGACCCGGCGACGTACACCTTCTCGCTCTTCTTCAGCGGCAGCACCCCGCCCGCGTTCTTCAGCAGCACCTGCGACTCGGCGGCGGCCCGGCGGGCGACCGCGCGGTGGGCCGGCGAGCCGATGGCGGCGGCGCCGCGGGTGTCGGCGTACGGGTGCTCGAAGAGGCCCAGGCGGAACTTCTGGGTGAGGATGCGGGCGACGGCGTCGTCGATCCGCCGCTCGCTGATCCGGCCCGCCCGCACCTCGGCGACGAGATCGGTGGCGAACTCCTTGTACGAACTGGGCACCATCGCCATGTCCACGCCCGCGTTGACGGCCGTGCGGACGTGCGTGGCGTAGTCGCCGGGGAGCTGGTCGAGGGCGTTGTAGTCGCTGATCACGAAGCCGTCGAAGCCCAGGCGGCCCTTGAGCACGCCGTCGATCATGTCGCCGCGCGCGTGCATCTTCACGGCACCCCGGCCGTCACCGGCGATGTCCAGCGAGGAGTACGACGGCATGACCGTGCCGACGCCCCGCTCGACGGCCTGCCGGTACGGCGCGAGGTGGATGTCCTCCAACTGCTCACGGGTGACCTTGGTGACGCCCTGGTCGATGGTGTAGCTGCCCGTGGTGGAGGAGCCGTACGCGGTGCCGCCGTCGGCCACGAAGTGCTTGGCGGTGGCGAGCACCTTGTCGGCGCGGTCCAGGTCGGAGCCGTCGGCGCGGCCCTGGAGGCCCTGGATCACCGGCTCCATGGCCTGCACGAGCGCCGGGTCCTCGCCGTAGGACTCGTACGAGCGGCCCCAGCGTTCGTCGCGGCTCACGCACAGGCAGGGCGCGAAGTCCCAGGGGACGCCGGTGGCGCGGACCTCGGCGGCCGTCACCGCGCCGGTCTCGTAGGCCAGCCGCGGATCGCGGGCGGCGCCGATGCCGATGTTGTGCGGCAGGATCGTGGCACCGACGAGGTTGTTGTGGCCGTGCACCGCGTCCACGCCGTAGACCAGCGGTATCTGGAAGCGGGTGGCCTGCGCGCGGAGCTGGAAGCCGTCGATCATCCGCGCCCACGCCTCGGGGGTGTTGGGCGTGGGGGTCGAGCCGCCGCCGGACAGCAGGGAGCCGAGGGCGTAGCCGGTGATGTCGGCGCCCTGGCCCACGGCGCCGCGCTCGGCCTGGGTCATCTGGCCGGCCTTCTCCGCCAGGGACATCCGGCCCAGCAGGTCGGCGACCCGCTTGCGGACCGGCAGCCGGGCGTCCAGGTACGGCAGTCCGTGGGCGTCGAGGACGATCTGCGGGGTCTCGGCGGGTGCCTTGGCGCCGGTGACCGTCAGCTTCAGCGGGACGGTCTCGGCGGGTTCGGCGGCCTTGTCCCGGCGGGTGGGCACCTCGACGGTCCGCGCGGTGCCGGAGGCGGTGCCGGCCGGGAAGGTGAGGGTGCCGGTCACGGGCGTGTAGTCGGCGCCGGCGGTGGCGGTGCCGTCCGCCGTGGCGTAGGCGACGGTCACCGGACCGGCGAGCGGCTGGTCGCCGGTGGTGGCGACGGTGACCTTCACCTTCGCCGTCCCGCCCTCCCGCACCGGGTACACGGCCGCGTCCGTGGTGACGGAGGCGCGCAGTGCCGGGTCGGCCGTGCCGTACAGCTCCACGCCGTCCATGGCGAAGTCGCCCTTGGCGCCGGGCGGGAGGGTGACGGAGTAGCCCCACATGGCCGTGAGGCCGAGGACGTGGTCGATGCCGCCGACGGGCTGGTAGTCGGTGCGGTACGCGAAGTCCGTGAAGGGCAGTTCTATCTGCTTCCAGCCGGTGAAGTCGTCGGTGAAGGAGGCGTTCCACAGCTCGGACGCCTCGCCGTGGGCGCCGCCGTCCTTGATCTCGAAGGTGATCTTCCGGCCGTTGTTCCGGCCGTCCCACCAGAAGCGGATGCCCCGGCGGCCGGACCAGTCGTGGGCGGGCGCGGCGGCGGCGTAGTCGTGGGTGAAGCCGCCGTAGCCGCTGATGTCGTAGCTCCCGGCGAGCACCTTGGCGCCCTCGGGTGCGTCGGCGCGGTCGGCGAGGCGGAGCGCGGGCCGGTCGTCGGTGTCCCCGCCCCAGGTGAAGATGCCCTCGGCGGGCTGGGCGGCGAAGGGGACCTCGCCTTCGAAGCGGTCGACGGCGACGGGCGCCGGTGTGTCGGCGGCTCGCGCGGTCGCCGCCCAGGGCAGCAGACCGGCGAGGAGCGCGGCGGAGGCGAGCAGGGCGGTTCTGCGCATGGACCTTCCCTCGGCTCTCATGTTTCACTCATGGCTTAGCTCACGCCGTGAGTTAACTAGGGGTGCACATTCCCGTCAAGACGACCCGTCAGCTCGCCTGAGCCGACAGGAAGGGCGACGCACCATGAGGAGAACCCCCCGCGCGGTCCGGCTGCTTCTCGCCGGACTGCTCTCCGCCGCCGGCCTCACCCTGGCCGTACCTCCCGCGCACGCCACCGGTGAGCAGGTCACCGCCTGGCTCACCACCACCGACGACTCCGCCGGCCGGCACGTCGTGCGCGGCCTGCAACCGCAGACGCCGTTCGCCTTCCAGTCCGGGACGGGCGGCGGCGAGCACATCAGCGTGGACGAGAACACCCGCTACCAGACCTTCACCGGCGGCGGCGCGTCCTTCACGGACACCGCGGCCTGGCTGCTGAACAGCAGCGGGGCGCTGTCCCCGGCGACCCGGGACGCCACCCTGCGCAAGCTGTTCTCGCCCACCGACGGCATCGGCCTGTCGTTCCTGCGCAACCCGATGGGCGCCTCCGACCTGGCCCGCTACGGCTACACCTATGACGACGTGCCGGCCGGCCAGAGCGACCCGTCGCTGGCGAAGTTCTCCCTGGCGCACGACCTGGCCGACGTGGTCCCGCTGACCCGGCAGGCGCTCCAGCTCAACCCGTCCCTGACCGTGATGGCCTCGCCGTGGACGGCACCGGCCTGGATGAAGGACAGCGGCTCGCTCAACGGCGGCTGGCTGAAGGCGGAGGACTACGGGGCGTACGCCTCCTACTTCGTCAAGTACCTCCAGGCCTACAAGGACCAGGGCATCGACGTCCGGTACGTCACCCCGCAGAACGAGCCGACCTGCTGCTCCGGCTACCCGTCGATGAGCTGGAACGGCAGCGGCCTCGCCTACTTCACCAAGAACGAGCTGCTGCCCAAGCTCCAGGCGGCCGGCCTGAGCACCAAGGTCCTCGCCCACGACTGGAACTGGGATGTCTACGACTCCTACGCCGCCCAGACCGTGGACGACCCGGCCGTGCGCAACCACCCCAACTTCGGCGGCATCGCCTGGCACGGCTACGGCGGCGACATCGCCAAGCAGACGTCCGTGCACAACCAGTACCCGGGGCTGGACGCCTTCGGCACCGAGCACTCCGGCGGCACCTGGATCGCCGACCAGCAGCACGAGGACATGGCGAACATCATCGACTACACCCGCAACTGGGCGAAGTCGGTGACCAAGTGGTCGCTGGCCGTCGACCAGAACATGGGCCCGCACTACGGCGGCTGCGGCACCTGCACCGGCCTGGTCACCGTGCACAACGGCGACGGCGCCAGCGGGACCGTGGACTACACCGTCGAGTACTACGACATGGGCCACCTGACCAAGTTCGTCCGGCCCGGCGCCCAGCGGATCGCCTCCACCGCCTCCGCCACGGTGCCCAACGTGGCCTGGCGCAACCCGGACGGCGGCAAGGCGCTCATCGCCTACAACGGCTCCTCCGCCGCCCGCACGGTCACCCTCGACTGGGGCTCCCAGCACGCCACGTACACGCTGCCCGCGAGGACCTCGGCGACCTTCACCTGGTCCGGCACCCAGTCCGGCGGCGGCGCCCGCACCGGCGCGTTCACCGGACTGGCCGGCAAGTGCCTGGACGCGGCGGGCGGTTCCGCCGCCAACGGCACGGCGGCGCAGCTCTACGACTGCAACGGCAGCGCGGCCCAGCAGTGGACCGCGGGCACCGACGGCACCGTCCGGGTGCTCGGCAAGTGCCTGGACGTGACGGGCGGTTCGACGGCGGACGGGGCGAAGACGCAGTTGTACGACTGCAACGGAACCGGTGCGCAGCAGTGGTCGTACGACGCGGCCACCGGTGACGTGGTGAACACGGCGGCCGGCGAGTGCCTCGACGTCACCGACAACTCCTCGGCGAACGGCACCCGCACCCAGATCTGGAGCTGCACCGGAGCCGCCAACCAGAAGTGGACCCTGCGGTGAGACGGTAGGGCGGTCATGCGACACACGGGGGCCGCGGCGGCGGTGCCCGGTGTGCCGCGTCGCCGAACGGGCACCCGCGGACCATGGTGGTGACCATGACGACACCGCAGGATCTCTTCCTCGTGAGCCTGGACGTGCCCGGCGAGCACCCCGTCCAGCAGGGCGATCTGTCGCTGGCGCTGGCCGGCGCGGAGCTGATCGACCTGCTCGGGGTGCGCGCGCTCACCCTGGAGGGCGAGCGCATCGTGCCGGGACCGGTGCTGACCACGGGTGACCGGATGCTGGACGAGGCCGGCGCGAAGCTGGTCCGCGAGGAGCCGTACGAGACGGTCGAGGACTGGCTGTGGCGGCGCGGCGAGGGGCTGGCCGTGGCCTACCACGACGTCCTGGAGGCCGCCGGGCAGATCACCGGCAGGCGCCGGCACTGGTGGCCGGTGCGGGGCGGCGACGCCGTGCACGCCGACACCTCCGCCCGGCGCCACGCGACCGACCGCTGGGAGTCCCGCGACCCGGTCCTCACCGGGCTCGCGGACACCCTGGGCATCGGCGCCGGCCGGCCGCCCGGGACGGCCCCCGAGGACGAGGCCGTCGTCACCGTGCTGCTCGCGGTCGGCGACGCGGTCACCGAACTGGAGGCCGTGCGCGAGCGGCGCCGCATCGAGAACGTCGCCTTCGACAACATCTGGCGGGCGCCCTGAGCGGCCGGACGGCTGGACAGCGGCTCAGGGCGCCCACTTGAGCGGCCGGACGGTTACTCGGGGGGCTCCACGCCCGCCCGGAGCAGGCCGTAGGTGTAGGCGTCCTCCAGGGCCTGCCAGGAGGCGGCGATGACGTTCTCCGCCACACCGACCGTCGCCCACTCGCCCGAGCCGTCCGAGGTGGAGATCAGCACCCGGGTGGTGGAGGACGTGCCGTGCTTGCCCTCCAGGATGCGGACCTTGTAGTCGACCAGCTCCAGCCGGGCGAGCTGCGGGTAGATCTTCTCCAGCGCCACGCGCAGCGCCCGGTCGAGCGCGTTGACCGGGCCGTTGCCCTCGGCGGTGGCGACGATCCGCTCGCTCTTGGCCCACAGCTTGACCGTGGCCTCGTTGGCGTGGGTGCCGTCGGGACGGTCCTCCACGATGGCCCGCCAGGACTCGACGTCGAAGTACCGCAGCGGGCGGCCCTGGACCTCGGCGCGCAGCAGCAGCTCGAAGGAGGCGTCGGCGGCCTCGTAGGTGTAGCCCTTGAGCTCCCGCTCCTTGACCCGCTCGACCACCCGGCCGACCAGCTCCCGGTCGCCGCCCAGGTCGATGCCCAGCTCCTTGCCCTTCAGCTCCACCGAGGCGCGGCCCGCCATGTCGGAGACGAGCATGCGCATGGTGTTGCCGACGAGTTCGGGGTCGATGTGCTGGTAGAGGTCGGGGTCGACCTTGATGGCGGAGGCGTGCAGCCCGGCCTTGTGCGCGAAGGCGGAGACGCCCACGTACGGCTGGTGCGTGGACGGGGTGAGGTTGACGACCTCGGCGATGGCGTGCGAGATGCGGGTGGTCTCGCGCAGCTTGCCGTCGGGCAGCACCTTCCTGCCGTACTTCAGCTCCAGCGCCGCGACCACCGGGAACAGGTTGGCGTTGCCGACGCGCTCGCCGTAGCCGTTGGCCGTGCACTGCACGTGGGTGGCGCCCGCGTCCACGGCGGCCAGGGTGTTGGCGACCGCGCAGCCGGTGTCGTCCTGGGCGTGGATGCCGAGCCGGGCGCCGGTGGCGGCCAGGACGGCGGCGACGGTCGCGTGCACCTGGGCGGGCAGCATGCCGCCGTTGGTGTCGCACAGCACCACGACGTCGGCGCCGGCCTCGGCGGCGGTGCGGACGACGGCCTCGGCGTACCGCGGGTTGGCGCGGTGGCCGTCGAAGAAGTGCTCGCAGTCCACGAAGACCCGGCGGCCCTGGTCCTTCAGGTACGACACGGTGTCGCGGACCATCTCCAGGTTCTCGTCCAGCGTGGTGCGCAGCGCCAGCTCCACATGCCGGTCGTGCGACTTGGCGACCAGGGTGATGACCGGGGCGCCGGATTCCAGCAGCGCCCTGACCTGCGGGTCCTCGGCGGCTTTCGCGCCGGCTCGGCGGGTGGCGCCGAAGGCGACCAGCTCGGCGTGGCGGAAGTCGATCTCCTCGCGGGCGCGGGCGAAGAACTCGGTGTCCCGCGGGTTCGCCCCGGGCCAGCCGCCCTCGATGAAGCCGACGCCGAAGTCGTCCAGGTGCCGGGCGATGGCGAGCTTGTCCGCGACGGTGAGGCTGATCCCCTCGCGCTGCGCGCCGTCGCGCAGCGTCGTGTCGAAGACGTGGAACGAGTCGTCGCGCTCGCTGGTGGCCGTCTCGGTCATGTCTCAGGACTCCTGTTGTGAATCTTCGGTCTTACCGGAATGACCGGTTCCACCGTCCCCCCAATACTCCCGCGCGCTCCGCTCCCGGCCGAAGGTGGGGCCGTAAAACGAAAAAACCCCTCGCGGGTGCGAGAGGTCTGCGCGCGGGTCGAGGACGACGGTGGCCACCCGCACCTGGTTGTACGAGGTGGTCACTGCGGACCGGCGCGCCTGCTGCCCATAATCATGGCGAACGAGAACACGGGGGCAGTCTGGCACAGCCCCGCCCCCGGCTCACCGCCCGTCTCAGGATGCGGGCGTCAGGCTGGACTCCCCGGAGTCCTCGGCGGCCTTGACCCGGGCCAGGTCCAGGTCCTTGGTCTCGCGCATCGTGACGTACACGACCAGGGAGACGGCGGCGCAGGCGGCCACGTACCAGTAGAAGCCGGACTCCATGCCGGCCTTCTTGAACCACAGCGCGACGTACTCGGCGGTGCCGCCGAACAGGGCGTTGGCGAGGGCGTACGGCAGCGCCACACCGAGCGCGCGGATACCGGTCGGGAACAGCTCGGCCTTCACACAGGCGTTGATCGAGGTGTAGCCGGTGACCACGACCAGCGCGAGCAGGGCGAGGCCGAGGGCGGACCAGTAGCCGTCCGCGTGCCGCAGCAGCGTCATGACCGGCACCGTCAGGAAGGTGGAGCCGACCGCGAAGGTGATCAGCAGCGGACGGCGGCCGACGCGGTCGGACAGGGCGCCCGCGAGCGGCTGGAGGCAGGCGAAGACGATCAGCGCGGTGAAGGAGACCAGGGTCGCCGTCTGCTTGGACAGGCCCGCCGAGTTGGACAGGTACTTGGTGAGGTAGGTGGTGTACGTGTAGTACGCCACCGTGCCGCCCATGGTCAGGGCGATCACCAGGAACGCCTCCCGCCGGTGCCGCCACAGGGCGCGCAGCGTGCCCCGCTCGGCCGCGCCCGAGGTGTCCTCCGCGTACACCTCGGTCTCCAGCATGGTGCGGCGCAGATAGAAGACGACCGCCGCGCCGAGCGCGCCCACGATGAACGGGATGCGCCAGCCGTAGCTGTGCAGGGCCTCGTCGGACATGGTCCGCTGGAGGATGATCTGCAGGCCCAGGCCCGCGATCTGGCCGGCCGTCATGGACACGTACTGGAAGCTGGAGGCGAAGCCGCGCCGGGCCGGGTCCGACGCCTCGGTGAGATAGGTGGCGCTGGCCGCGTACTCGCCGCCCACGGACAGGCCCTGGAGCAGCCGGGCGACGAGCAGGACCAGCGCGCCGCCGTAGCCGGCGACGCCGTAGGTGGGGGCGACGGCGATGAGGAGAGCCGAGGCCGACATGAGCGTGACGGTCAGGGTGAGGGCCGCCTTGCGGCCCTTGCGGTCGCCGACCCGGCCCAGCAGCCAGCCGCCCACCGGGCGCATGAAGAAACCGACGGCGAAGATGCCGGCGGTGTTCATGAGCTGCGCGGTGGGGTTGCCGCTCGGGAAGAACGCGCCGGCGAAATAGGTGGCGAAGCTGGCGTAGACGAACCAGTCGAACCACTCGACCATGTTCCCCGCCGAACCGACCCAGATCTTCTTCCAGTGGTGACGTCCCATGGGCCCTTACCTGCCCGGCGGCACCGCCGACAACGCCTCCTCGACGAACTCCCGCACATGTCCGAGCACATGCTCCCGGTCGGTGCCGCGCAGCCCGATGGCCACGTGGATGGAGAACCCGTCGAGCAGCGCGCGCAGCCGCGTGGCGAAGCGGTCCGCGTCGACCGGGCGGAACTCGCCGCGCGAGACGCCCTCGGCGATCAGCGCGACCAGGTCGCGGTGCCAGGCCCCCTCGATCGCGGCCTGCCGCTCGCGCGCGGCCGCGTCGGCGTTCTGCGAGCGGTTCCAGACCTCCAGCCAGAGCGTCCAGTGCGGATCGCGGTGGCCGTCCGGGACGTACAGGTCGACGTAGGCCGCCAGGCGTTCCGGGGCCGTTCCCGGGCCGGTGAGCAGCCGGGCCCGCTCGGCGCCGAGCCGGCCCTCGCTCCACTCCAGGGTGCGCAGCAGCAGCTCGTCCTTGGAGCCGAAGTAGTACAGCAGATGGCCGCTGCTCATGCCGACCTCGCGGCCCAGCCCCGCCATGGTGAGCTTCTCCAGACCGCGTTCGGCGATCATGCTCATGGCGGTCGCGAGGACCTCCTCGCGCGGCGGCGCGTTCCTGCGCGCCCGGCCCGCACCGGCCATCTGCTGCTCCCGTGTGTGTCAGACCCTCGGCTGCTGCTGGGTGATGCAGTGGATGCCACCGCCACCGGAGAAGATCGTACGGGCGTCCACCAGGGTCACCGTCCGCTCCGGGAAGAGACGGCGGAAGATCCCGGCGGCGATCTCGTCGCGCGGGTCGTCGAAGCCGCACAGCACCACGCCGCCGTTGCAGAGGTAGTGGTTGATGTAGGAGTAGTCGGCCCAGTGGCCGTCGGCCTCCAGGGCGGTCGGGGCGGGCACCTCGACGACCTCCAGCGTGCGGCCCCGGGCGTCGGTCGCCGACCTGAGCAGGCCGATGACCTCCCGGGTGACCTCGTGGTCGGGGTGCGCCGGGTCCGGCTGGTGGTGCGCGACGACGACACCGGGGCGGGCGAAGGCGGCCACGATGTCGACATGGCCGAGGGTGCCGAAGCCGTGGGGCGGGTAGTCGCCGGTCAGGCCGCGCGGCAGCCAGATCGCCTTGCTCGTGCCGAGGTGGGCGTGGATCTCCGCCTCGACCTCCGCCTTCGACCAGTGCGGGTTGCGCTCGGGGCCGAGCTGCACGGTCTCGGTGAGCAGGACGGTGCCCTCGCCGTCGACGTGGATCGCGCCGCCCTCGTTGACCAGCTCCGAGGCGTACGTCCGCGCGTCCGCGCGTCCGGCGACGAACGCGCCGACCTTCGCGTCGTGCTCCCAGCGGGCCCAGTGCTGGGCGCCCCAGCCGTTGAACGTCCAGTCGACGGCGGCCAGCCGGCCCTGGCCGTCGGTCAGGAAGGTCGGGCCGATGTCCCGCATCCAGGCGTCGTCGAGCTCGTGCTCCACGGTCTCGACGCCGGGGCCGAGCAGGGCCCGCGCCCCGGCGGACTGACCGGGACCGCACACCACGGTGACCGGTTCGAAGCGGCGGACCGCGCGGGCCACGGACGCCCAGGCGGCCCGGGCGGCGGCCAGGTCCTCCGGGTCCTCGAAGGTGGGGTTGGGGCCCGGCCACGCCATCCAGGTGCGCTCGTGCGGGGTCCACTCGGCGGGCATGCGGAAGCCGTCGGCGGCGGGGGTGGTCATGCGGCGGGTCCTTAGAGGAAGTAGAGGCGGTTGAGGGAGACGGAGTCGGCGGGCGCGGAGGTGACCGGGTCGCCGTCGAGGGTGACCAGGCCGGTGCGCTGGTCCACGTCGACCGCTCCGGTACGGGCGTTCAGCCGCAGGTCGGCGGGGCCGATGCCCCGGGTGCCGCGCACCGCGACCCGGCGCCGGCGGGTGGGCAGCGCGTCGCCGCCCTGCTCGGCGGCGGCCCGCGCGACGAACGCCACCGACAGGTCGGCGGCCGTGGCGCCGTACGCCCCGAACTGCGGTCCGAGGACGAGGGGTTCGCAGGTGTCGGTGGCCGCGTTCGGGTCGCCGACCACGCCGTACGCCGGGAAGCCCGCCTTCAGCACGAGCTGCGGCTTGGCACCGAAGTACTCCGGGCGCCACAGCACGATGTCGGCCAGCTTGCCGGGCTCGATGGAGCCGACCTCGTGGGAGAGGCCGTGCGCGATGGCCGGGTTGATGGTCAGCTTGGCGATGTAGCGCAGCACCCGGGCGTTGTCGTCGCCCTCGCCGTCGCCCTCCAGCGGGCCCAGCTCGGCCTTCATCTTGCCGGCCATGGCGAACGTCCGGCGGACCGTCTCGCCGGCCCGGCCCATGCCCTGGGCGTCGGAGGAGGTGATGCCGATCGCGCCCAGGTCGTGCAGCACGTCCTCGGCGCCCATGGTGCCGGCCCGGATGCGGTCGCGGGCCATCGCCGCGTCGCCGGGCAGGTCGGGCTTGAGGTCGTGGACGGAGACGATCATGCCGTAGTGCTCGGCGACCGCGTCCCGGCCGAAGGGCAGGGTGGGGTTGGTGGAGGAGCCGATGACGTTCGGGACGCCGGCCATCTTCAGCACGTTCGGCACGTGTCCGCCGCCGCAGCCCTCGATGTGGAAGGCGTGGATGGTCCGGCCCTCCAGCACGCGCAGGGTGTCCTCGACCGACAGGCACTCGTTCAGCCCGTCGCTGTGCAGGGCGACCTGCACGTCGTGCTCCTCGGCGACCCGGAGCGCGGTGTCCAGGGCGCGGGTGTGGGCGCCCATGTCCTCGTGCACCTTGAAGCCGCTCGCCCCGCCCTCGGCCAGCGCCTCGATCAGCGGCGCCGGGTCCGAGGACGAACCCCGGCCCAGGAAGCCGATGTTGACCGGCCAGGCGTCGAAGGCGTTGAAGGCGTGGCGCAGCGCCCAGGGCGAGTTGACGCCGACGCCCCAGACCGGGCCGAACTCCTGGCCGATGATCGTGGTCACCCCGGAGGCGAGGGACGCCTCCATGATGCGCGGCGACAGCAGGTGGACATGGGTGTCGACGGCCCCTGCGGTGGCGATCAGGCCCTCGCCGGAGACGATGGAGGTGCCGGTGCCGACGACGACGTCCACGCCGTCCAGGGTGTCCGGGTTGCCGGCCCGTCCGATGGCCGCGATGCGTCCCTCGCGGATGCCGATGGACACCTTGCGGATGCCCTGGACGGCGTCGATCACGACGACGTTGCTGATCACGACGTCACAGGTATCGCGGACGGCGGCGGCCTTCAGGTGCAGTCCGTCGCGGGCGGTCTTGCCGAAGCCGGCCAGGAACTCGTCGCCGTACTTCTGGGCGTCGGACTCGACCCGGACCGTCAGTCCCGAGTCGCCGAGACGGACGCGGTCGCCGGCGCGCGGGCCGTGGGTGGCCGCGTAGGCGTGCGGGTCGACATGGACCGACCGGCTCACCTCGCGCCCCTTGGAGCGGCTCATCGTTCCTCGTCTCCTTCCGGTGCCGCCGGGCCTGCCGGCTCTTCCGGTCCTTCCGGTGCTGCCGGGCCTGCCGGGCCTGCCGGGCCTGCCGGGCCTGCCGGGCCTGCCGGTGTCGCTCCCAGGTAGCCGCAGGCGGCGGCACGGCGCAGGGCCTCTTGCCGGGCGCCGGGTGCGTCCAGCGGGCCGTCCACCAGGCCGGCGAAGCCGATCGCGACCCGCTCGCCGCCGATCGGCACCAGACCGACTTCCTCGCTCTCGCCCGGGCCGAAGCGGACCGAGGAGCCGGCGGGCACGGCGAGCCGCATGCCGTAGGCCGCGCCGCGGTCGAAGTCGAGCCGCGGGTTGGCCTCGAAGAAGTGGAAGTGCGAGGTGACGGAGACGGGCACGGTCGCGGTGTTGGTGACGCGGAGCCGGACCGCGGGCGCGGGGTCGGCGTGCGGGGGGCCCGGGAGCAGCGCGCCGGGGGCGTCCTCGCCCAGGCCGCCGCCGATCGGGTCGGAGACGACCGCGAGCCGGGAGCCGTCGTCGAAGACGGCCTCGACCATCACCTCGGTGACGACGTCGGCGACGCCCGGCAGCACGTCGCCGGGGCCGAGCACCGACCGGGCGGCCTCGACGGCCTCGGCGAGCCGCCGGCCGTCCCGGGCCGCCTCGCAGACGGTGTCCGCGATCAGCGCGGTGGCCTCCGGCACGTTCAGCCTCAGACCGCGCGCCCGGCGGGCCCGGGCCAGCTCGGCGGCGCCGAAGAGCAGCAGCCGGTCGCGTTCCGTGGGAGTCAGTCGCACGGCGCGGCACCTCCTTGTCCTCCACAGGTTAGAGCAACACTCTAAACGCAGAATCCGGGAAACCGAAGGATTGACCGGGGAACGCGCCCCATGCCACATCGAACGTCGCTCTAAAGCGAAGTGCCCCGCAGGAACGCGCGGGGAACCGCGCGCCCCTGCGGGGCACTTTCGGCCGGGCAGGCGGCCGGGCGCTTAACCGACCCGGTGCATCCAGCCGTGCTTGTCCTCGGTCATGCCGCGCTGGATGCCGAGCAGCGCCTCGCGCAGCCGCCGCGTCACCGGGCCCGGCGTGCCGTCGCCGTGGGACCAGGCGTCCGTCCTGGTCTTGACGTGGCCGATCGGGGTGACCACCGCGGCGGTGCCGCACGCGAAGACCTCGGTGAGGGCGCCCGACGCGGCGTCCGCGCGCCACTGCTCCAGGGTGACCACGCCCTCCTCGGCGGTGTAGCCGAGGTCGCGGGCGACCTGGAGGAGCGAGTCGCGGGTGATGCCCTCCAGGATGGAGCCGCTGAGCGACGGCGTGACGATCCGGTCGCCGTAGACGAACGCGACGTTCATGCTGCCGCTCTCCTCGACCTTGGTGCGGGTCACCGCGTCGAGGTAGACGACCTGGTCGCAGCCGTGCGCGGCGGCCTCGGCCTGCGGCAGCAGCGACGCGGCGTAGTTGCCGCCGGTCTTGGCGTCGCCCGTGCCGCCCGGGACGGCGCGGACGTGGTCCTCGGAGACCCAGATCGTGACGGGCTTGACGCCGCCGGCGAAGTAGGCGCCGGACGGCGAGGCGATCAGCATGAACAGGTACTCGTTCGCCGGGTGGACGCCGAGCGCGGCCTCCGTGGCGAACATGAACGGCCGCAGGTACAGGGACGCCTCGCCGCCGTGCGGCGGGACCCAGTCGGCGTCCTGGGTGAGCAGCGCGTCCAGCGCCGCGATGAACAGCTCCTCGGGCAGCTCGGCCATGGCCATCCGGCGGGCGGAGCTGCGGAAGCGGCGGGCGTTGGCCTCGGGGCGGAACAGCGCCACCGAGCCGTCGGGCTGCCGGTAGGCCTTCAGGCCCTCGAAGATCTCCTGGCCGTAGTGCAGGACGTGAGTGGAGGGGTCCAGGGAGATCGGGCCGTACGGGACGAGCTGGGCCTCGTGCCAGCCGCGGCCCTCGGTCCACTTGATCGTCACCATGTGGTCGGTGAAGTGGCGGCCGAAGCCGGGGTTGGCCAGGATCGCCTCGCGCTCCGCGGCGGCGAGCGGACTGGCGGACGGCTTGAGCTCGATCGTGGGCGTCGTCATCAGTGGTTGTCCTTCACCGGTTGTAGTGACGGGCCGCGCTCACGCCTGTACCGCTCGTCGTCGGTGCTTGGACGTCCGAGCATTCCCTCATATCGCGGCTCCGCGTTCGATTATCGCGCGGAGAGCGGCGGGGGACGGTACCGGGGTGGAGCGGCCCGGGCTTGATGGTGGCACCCGGCGGGGACATGACGAAAGCCGCCGGGCGCGGTGTCGCGACCCGGCGGCTTGGGCGAAGCGCGGCGGGTCAGCCGGCTACGCGTACGGCGAGCGCGTCGCCGATCTCGGCGGTGGAGCGGGCCGGCGTGCCGGTGCGCTCGGTGAGGTCGGCGGTGACCGCGGCGTCGATGCGGTCGGCCTCCGTGTCGTAGCCCAGGTGGCGCAGCAGCAGGGCGACGGACAGGACGGTGGCGGTGGGGTCGGCCTTGCCCTGGCCGGCGATGTCCGGGGCCGAGCCGTGGACCGGCTCGAACATGGACGGGAACTCGCGGCTGGGGTTGATGTTGCCGGAGGCGGCCACGCCGATGCCGCCGGAGACGGCCGCGGCGAGGTCGGTGATGATGTCGCCGAAGAGGTTGTCGGTGACGATGACGTCGAAGCGGCCGGGGTCGGTGACGAGGTAGATCGTCGCCGCGTCGACGTGGATGTAGTCGGTGGTGACCTCGGGGAACTCCTCGGCCACCCGGTTGAAGACGTTCGTCCACAGGTGCCCGGCGAAGGTCAGCACGTTGTTCTTGTGGACCAGCGTGAGCTTCTTGCGCGGGCGGGCCTGGGCGCGGGCGAAGGCGTCGCGGACGACGCGCTCCACGCCGTAGGCCGTGTTGACGGACACCTCGGTGGCGACCTCGTGCGCGGTGCCCTTGCGGATGGTGCCGCCGTTGCCCGTGTACGGGCCCTCGGTACCCTCGCGGACCACGACGAAGTCGATCTCCGGCTGGCCGGCGAGCGGGGTGGCGACGCCGGGGAGCAGCTTCGACGGGCGCAGGTTGACGTGGTGGTCGAAGGCGAAGCGGAGCTTCAGCAGGAAGCCGCGCTCCAGGACTCCGGACGGGACGCTCGGGTCGCCGATGGCGCCGAGCAGGATCGCGTCGTGCTGCTTGAGCGCGTCCAGGTCGGCGTCGGTGAGGGTCTCACCGGTGGCGTGGTAGCGCTGGGCGCCGAAGTCGTACTCCTTGGTCTCCAGCTTCACATCCTGCGGCAGGACGGCGGAGAGGACCTTGAGACCCTCGGCCACGACCTCCTGGCCGATGCCGTCACCGGGGATCACTGCGAGATTGATGCTGCGAGACATGCGGGCACCCTACTCCTCGTCCCAGGTGATGACACGCGGTGTCCGCGATACGGACACTCGGGCGGGGTGAGCCGGCTCAGTGGCCGGTCTCGCCGCCGTTGTCCCGGCGGTCCAGGGCGCGCTGGAGGGCGGCGGCGGCGTTCTTGCGGTCCGACTCGCTGGTGCGGGACGCGTGACGGACTCGGCGGTGGGCGGTCGTCTCGGCCATGGGGATCGACTCCTTCGGCAAACGGCGCACGCGGAAGCGCGGCAAGGGGATACGAGACGCCGGATGAGGCGGGGAGCGTCGGCCGCAGGGGTTGCCTGCGCGGGCCGGCTCACGGCCGCCATTCGCTGGATCGAGCGAGACGTTCGGCTCCTTTCACGTTAAGGGAGCCGCCCGCGTCTGTCTGCCTACTTACTCGGACTTCCTACTATCTGAGACGAGGACCGCCCTGAGCTGGGCTTTCCAGCCGTAGTCAGGCGAGGGAGCGGTCAGGTGACGTCGCCGTCCCGCCAGTCGAAGACCAGCTCGCCGGCCGGGTCGAGCGGACCGGCGAGCGCCGGCCGCACGTACACCCCGCCCTCCTCCTCCGCCAGCCGCACGACGCCGTCCGGGGAGAGGGCGTGCACCTGTCCGGGCCAGCACTGCCAGCCCCGGGCGGCGTACAGCGGCGCGCCCTCGTCGCTCGCCGACAGCGCCCCGAGGTCGTAGGCCCGGTCCACGATCCGCTCCAGCCCGGCCATCACCCGCCCGCCGAGCCCGGTCCGCCGCACATCGGCTCGCACGGCGACCGCCTCCACGTACCCGGTGCGCAGCCACCTCCCCCGGTGCCGCACCCGCCGCATCACCAGCGCCCCGTGCGCGGCGAGCCCACGGCCGTCCCGGACAAGCGCGTGGACGCCGCCCAGCCCGTGATCGAAGTCCTCATCCGAGAAGTCCCCGTCGAAGGCGTCGTCCAACAGCTCACGGATCTCCCGCAGTCCGGCGGAATCGAGGTCGGCGGTGTGCACGATGCGGGCAGGCTGGGTCATGCCGCCAGTATCCCTTTCCGCGGACATGGCGACGGCCCGGGAGGCCCGCTGCGTAGCGGGCCTCCCGGGCCGGGGATCGCGGGGCGGGTCAGCCCATGTGCGGGTAGCCGTAGTCGGTCGGGGGGACCAGGGTTTCCTTGATGGCGCGGGTCAGCGTCCAGCGCTGGAGGTTCTGGGGGGCGCCGGCCTTGTCGTTGGTGCCGGAGGCGCGGCCGCCGCCGAAGGGCTGCTGGCCGACGACGGCGCCGGTCGACTTGTCGTTGATGTAGAAGTTGCCCGCGGCGAAGCGGAGCTTGTCCATCGTGTACGCGGCGGCGGCACGGTCGTTGGCGACGACCGAACCGGTGAGGGCGTAGTCCGACACCGACTCCATCTGGGTCAGCATCTCGTCGTACCGGTCGTCCTCGTAGACGTACACCGCGAGGATCGGGCCGAAGTACTCGGTGGTGAACACCTCGTTCTCCGGGTCGGTGCACTCGATGACGGTCGGGCGGACGAAGTAGCCGACCGAGTCGTCGTAGGAGCCGCCGGCCACGATCGTGCAGGACGGGTCCTGCTTGGCGCGGTCGATGGCCGCCTTGTTCTTGGCGAAGGACCGCTCGTCGATCACCGCGCCCAGGAAGTTGGACAGGTCGGTGACGTCGCCCATGGTGAGGTAGTCGACCTCCGCGGCGAACTCCTCCTTGAAGCCCGAGTTCCAGATGGAGGCCGGGATGTAGGCGCGGGAGGTGGCGCTGCACTTCTGGCCCTGGTACTCGAAGGCGCCCCGGGTCAGGGCCGTCTTCAGCACCGCGCGGTCGGCGCTCGGGTGGGCGACCAGGAAGTCCTTGCCGCCGGTCTCGCCGACCAGACGCGGGTAGGAGCGGTACTTCTCGATGTTGTTGCCGACCGTCTTCCACAGGTACTGGAAGGTCTTGGTCGAGCCGGTGAAGTGGATGCCGGCGAGGTCCCGGTGCTCCAGGGCGACCTCGGAGACCGCGATGCCGTCGCCGGTGACGAGGTTGATGACGCCCTTGGGCAGGCCCGCCTCCTCCAGCAGCCGCATCAGCAGGACGGCGGCGTGGGTCTGGGTCGGGGACGGCTTCCAGACCACCACGTTGCCCATCAGGGCGGGCGCGGTGGGCAGGTTCGCGGCGATCGCCGAGAAGTTGAAGGGCGTGATCGCGTAGACGAAGCCCTCCAGCGGACGGTGGTCCAGCCGGTTCCACACGCCCGGGGAGTTCGCCGGGGGCTGCTCGGCCAGGATCTGGCGGGCGTAGTGGACGTTGAAGCGCCAGAAGTCGACCAGCTCACAGGGGCTGTCGATCTCGGCCTGCTGGGCGGTCTTGGACTGGCCCAGCATGGTGGAGGCGGCGATCGTCTCGCGCCAGGGGCCGGCCAGCAGCTCGGCGGCGCGCAGGATGATCGCGGCGCGGTCGTCGAAGGACATCGCGCGCCAGGCCGGGGCGGCGGCGAGGGCCGCGTCGATGGCGTCCTGCGCGTCCTGCCGGGTGGCGTGGCGGCCGGTGCCGAGGACGGCCTTGTGGTTGTGCGGCTGCACGACCTGGAACGGCTCGCCGCCGCCCAGCCGCTTCTCGCCGCCGATGGTCATCGGCAGGTCGATCGGGTTGTCGGCCAGCTCCTTGAGCTTGACCTCCAGCCGGGCGCGCTCGGGCGAGCCGGGGGCGTAGCCGTGCACCGGCTCGTTGACCGGGGTGGGGACCTGGGTCACAGCGTCCATGAGATCCGTAACTCCTTGTACGTGAGCGGGTGTGCGGGCTCAGCCCTTGCTGACCATCGAGCGGAGGAAGAAGCGCAGGTTGGCCGGCTTCTCCGCCAGGCGGCGCATGAAGTAGCCGTACCAGTCGGTGCCGTAGGCGGTGTAGACGCGCATGCGGTGGCCCTCTGCGGCCAGCCGCAGGTGCTCCTCGCTCCGGATGCCGTACAGCATCTGGAACTCGTATTCGGCCGGCTTGCGGCCCGCCTGGTGGGCCAGTTCCTGGGCGATGGCGATCAGACGCGGGTCGTGGGACCCGATCATCGGGTAACCCTCGCCCTCCATCAGTATCCGCAGGATGCGCACGTAGGCCTTGTCGATCTCGTGCTTCTGCTGGTAGGCGACCTCGGCGGGCTCCTTGTAGGCGCCCTTGACCAGGCGGACGCGGCTGCCGGCCTCGGCGAGGCGGCGCGCGTCGGTCTCGGTGCGGAAGAGGTACGCCTGGATGACGCAGCCGGTCTGCGGGAAGTCCTTCCGCAGCTCCTCGTGGATGGCGAACATCGAGTCCAGGGTGGTGTGGTCCTCGGCGTCCAGCGTGACCGTCGTACCGATGGCGGCGGCGGCCTCGACGACCGGGCGGACGTTGGCGAGGGCCAGCTCGTGGCCGCCGTCCAGCGCTTGGCCGAACATCGACAGCTTGACCGACATCTCGACCTTCTCGCCCAGCTCCAGTTCGGCGAGCCGGCCGATCAGCTCCAGGTAGGCGTCCCGGGCGGCGGTGGCCTGCTCGGGGGTGGTGATGTCCTCACCGACGACGTCCATCGTCAGCTCCAGGCCCTTGGCCGTCAGCTCCCTGATGATCGGGACGATGTCGGCCACGGTCTCACCGGGGATGAAGCGGTCGACGACCTGCTTGGTCACCGGGGCCGCCGAGATCAGGCGTCGCATCCGGTCGCTGCGCGACGCGGCGAGAATCACGGGACCCAGCACGGGGCACCTCCACAGACAAGCACCAATTCGGCCGGAGCCCGACGATTCGGGTACGGCACGGAGAACCACCGTGAAACCTAAGGATCTCTCCGATCGTGGGCCATCGACAGCTGTCACGCATCCGTGCCCGGGATCTCAGACACCTGTATGAAGGTGGCCGGAACATGGGGGAGAATGCCCGGGTGAAGGCCGATTCTGCTTCTTTCCACCGCGCGGGTGACTACCAGGAGCTGGTGGACGAGATCTCGGAGCTGCTGGGCGTCCCCGCGACCCTGGAGAACCGCGACTTCGAGCTGATCGCCTTCGGCGCCTACGACAGCGACGACGAACTGGACCCGTCCGCGCTGGACCCGGTGCGCACCCGCTCGATCCTGACCCGGCGCTCCACGGCGCCGGTCCGGGCCTGGTTCGAGGGCTTCGGCATCACCCGCGCCACCGCGCCGGTGCGCATCCCGCCGAGCACCGAGGCCGGCGTCTACCGCGGCCGGATCTGCCTGCCCGTACGCCACCGGGGCGTCGTCCTCGGCTACGTCTGGCTGCTGGACGGCGACCCCGGACCGACCGACGCCCAGCTCGCCGCCGCGATGCGGGTCGCCGACCGGATCGGCGCGCTGCTCGCGGACGAGGCGGAGGCCGGGGCCGGACTGAGCCGGGAGCTGCGGGCGGTGCTCACCGCGGACCGGGGCTGGCAGCGGGACATGGCGGTGGCCGACCTGCGCACCGCCCTCGGACCCCGCGCCGACGGCCCGCACACGCTGGTCTGCGTCGCGCCCTGGCCGGCGGCCGACCCGGACGACGCCCCGGCCCCGCGCACGGTCCCGCACGCCACCGCGCTGTGCACCCTGCCCTGGGGCGCGGCGGGCCTGAGCCTGGCGGTCCTGGTCCGGCTGCGCAGCACGGACGTGCCCGCCCCGGCGGTGGCCGCCGCCACGCGGCTGCTGAAGGAGGCCGAGGAGTCGCGGGGCGCGCGGGCGCGCGGAGCCGGCGCGCGGACGGCGGCAGCGGCGGCGGTCCGGGCGGGCGGGCCCGCCGGCCTGGCCGCCGGGACGGGCGGACCCGCCGCCGGCGTGGGGGAACCGGGGGCGGGCCTCGCCGAGCTGGGCACCATGTGGCAGCAGGCGTCCGACGCCGCGCGCGCCGCGCTGGCCGAGCCGCGGTTCGGGCCGGTCGCGCAGTGGGCGGCCATCGGGGCGTACCGGCTGCTGACCGCGCTGCCGCCGCAGGCCGCGCACGACCGCGTCACCGGCGCGCTCCTCTCCCCCGCCCACCGGGAGCTGGCCCGCACGGCGGAGGTCTATCTGGACTGCGCCGGACAGGCCGGCCGCACCGCCTCCGAGCTGGGCATCCACCGCCAGACGCTGTACTACCGGCTGTCCCGGGTGGAACAGCTCACCGGCCTGGACCTGGACGACGGCGAGGACCGCCTCCTGCTCCACATGGCCCTGAAACGCTCCCGGCTGTGACCGCCGCACACTCCGGCGGAAAAAAAATCCGGCGGTGATGTCGAGAACCCGGGACCGGCTCCGTCCCCGTGGTGGATGCGGCCACAATGGGTCGCACCGGCGAGGAGGAGCCCCGACGATGGCCAAGTACCTGCTGCTGAAGCACTACCGAGGCGCCCCGGCCGCGGTCAACGACGTACCGATGGACCGCTGGACGCCCGAGGAGATCTCGGCCCACATGCGGTACATGCACGACTTCGCGGCCCGGCTGGAGGAGACCGGCGAGTTCGTCGACGGCCAGGCACTCGCCCCGGAGGGAGCGTGGGTGCGCTACGACGGCGAGGGGCGCCCGCCGGTCACCGACGGACCGTTCGCCGAGACCAAGGACCTCATCGCGGGCTGGATGGTGATCGACGTCGACGGCTACGAGCGGGCCGTCGAGCTGGCCGGGGAGCTGTCGGCCGCGCCGGGGGCCGGCGGCAAGCCGATCCACGAGTGGCTGGAGGTGCGCCCGTTCCTGACCGCGCCGCCCACCATCACGGAGTGACGCCCCCGATGGACGAGGCCCTGCTCCGCGCTCTCGCGCCGAGCGTGCTCACCGTCCTCGTCCGCCGCGGAGCCGACTTCGCGGCGGCCGAGGACGCCGTGCAGGACGCGCTGGTCGAGGCGCTCCGGGTCCGGGCGGACGGTTCCGCCCCGGCTTCCGGGCCCGGCCCGGGCGGTGCGGAGCCGCTCCGGGACGCCAAGGGCTGGCTGGTCACCGTGGCCTGGCGCAAGTTCCTCGACGCGACGCGCGCCGACGCCGCGCGCCGCCGGCGCGAGGACCGTGCCGCGGAGGAGCCGGCGCCCGGGCCGGCGCCCTCGGCGGACGACACGCTCCACCTCTACTTCCTGTGCGCGCACCCGTCGCTGACCCCGGCGTCCGCGGTCGCGCTCACCCTGCGCGCCGTCGGCGGGCTGACCACCCGCCAGATCGCGCGGGCCTATCTGGTGCCCGAGGCGACCATGGCGCAGCGCATCAGCCGGGCCAAGCGCACCGTCTCCACCGTGCGCTTCGACCGGCCCGGCGACGTCGCCACCGTGCTGCGCGTCCTGTACCTGGTCTTCAACGAGGGCTACTCCGGCGAGATCGACCTCGCCGCCGAGGCCATCCGGCTCACCCGGCAGCTCGCGGCCGCCGTCGACCACCCGGAGGCGTCCGGGCTGCTCGCCCTCATGCTGCTCCACCACGCCCGGCGGGCCGCCCGGACCACGCCCGACGGCACGCTGGTGCCGCTCGCCGAGCAGGACCGGAGCCGGTGGGACACCGCGCTGATCGCTGAGGGCGTCGGCATCCTCCAGGCGGCCCTGGCCCGGGACCGGCTGGGCGAGTTCCAGGCCCAGGCCGCCATCGCCGCGCTCCACGCGGACGCGCCCGCCGCCGAGGAGACCGACTGGGTGCAGATCGTCGAGTGGTACGACGAACTCGTGCGCCTGACCGACAGCCCGGTGGTCCGGCTCAACCGGGCGGTCGCCGTCGGGGAGGCCGACGGACCGCGCGCCGGGCTCGCGGAACTCGCGGCGCTGGACCCCTCGCTGCCCCGCCACACCGCCGTGGCCGCGTACCTCCACGAGCGCGCCGACGACCCGGTGACCGCGGCACGGCTGTACGCCGAGGCGGCCCACCAGGCACCCCACCTCGCCGAACGCGACCACCTGACGCGCCAGGCCGCCCGGCTCCACGCCCGCCGGGAGCGCTGACCGGTCCCGGCCGGCACACCTCCCGCGCCGGGAAACGCCGGACGGACCGGCCCCGGGGCCGGTCCGTCCGGGAGGCGGGGCCGGTCGGCCCCCGTGCGTCGTCAGACCAGGTTCACCGAGCGGGCGGACGTGGCGCCGATCTCCGCGGCGAGCTCGGCCAGGACGGTGGCGGTCACCGTGTCGTCCACGGTCAGCACGGCCAGCGCCTCGCCGCCCACCGTGGCACGGGCGACCTGCATGCCGGCGATGTTGATGCCGGCCTCGCCGAGGATGCGGCCGACGGTGCCGACGACACCCGGACGGTCCTCGTAGCGCAGGACGAGCATGTGGTCGGCGAGCGCCAGGTCGACGTCGTACTCGCCGACCGCGACGATCTTCTGGACGTTCTTCGGACCGGCCAGCGTGCCGGAGACCGACACCTCCTCGCCGGTGCCCAGCGTGCCGCGCACGGTCACCACGTTGCGGTGGTCGGCCGACTCGGAGCTGGTGGTCAGGCGCACCTCGACACCGCGCTCCTGCGCGAACAGCGGCGCGTTCACATAGGACACGGTCTCGTCGACGACGTCCTCGAAGACACCCTTGAGCGCGGACAGCTCCAGCACCTTCACGTCGTGCTGGGTGATCTCGCCGTAGACCTCGACGTCCAGGCGGACCGCGACCTCGCCGGCCAGCGCGGTGAAGATCCGGCCCAGGCGCTCGGCGAGCGGCAGGCCCGGCTTGACGTCCTCGGCGATGACACCGCCCTGGACGTTGACCGCGTCCGGCACCAGCTCGCCGGCCAGGGCGAGGCGGACGGACTTGGCGACGGCGATGCCGGCCTTCTCCTGCGCCTCGTCCGTCGACGCGCCGAGGTGCGGGGTGCAGACGACCTGGTCCAGCTCGAACAGCGGGGAGTCGGTGCAGGGCTCCTTCGCGTACACATCGAGGCCGGCGCCGGCGACCCGGCCCTCCTTCAGCGCCGCGTACAGCGCCGCCTCGTCCACGATGCCGCCGCGCGCCGCGTTGACGATCCGCACGCTCGGCTTGACCTTGCGCAGCGCCTCGTCGCCGATCAGACCGAGGGTCTCGGGCGTCTTGGGCAGGTGGACGGTGATGAAGTCGGAGACCTCCAGCAGCTCGTCCAGGGAGAGCACCTTGACGCCCATCTGCGCGGCCCGCGCGGGCTGCACATAGGGGTCGTAGGCGACGACCTTCATGCCGAAGGCGGACATGCGCTGCGCGACGAGGGCACCGATGCGGCCCAGGCCCACGACACCCAGCGTCTTCTCGGCCAGCTCCACGCCCGTGTACTTGCTGCGCTTCCACTCGCCGTTCTTCAGCGCGGCGTTGGCCTGCGGGATGTTGCGGGCGGTGGCGAGGAGGAGACCGCAGGCCAGCTCGGCGGCGGTCACGATGTTGGAGGTCGGGGCGTTGACGACCATCACGCCGGCCTTGGTGGCGGCGGAGACGTCGACGTTGTCCAGGCCGACGCCGGCCCGCGCGACGACCTTGAGCTTCTTCGCCGCGGCAACCGCCTCGGCGTCGACCTTGGTGGCCGAACGGATCAGGATCGCGTCCACCTCGGCGATGGCCGGCAGCAGCTCGGAGCGGTCCGCCCCGTTGCAGTGCCGGATCTCGAAGTCCGGACCGAGGGCGTCGACGGTGGCAGGCGACAGCTCTTCAGCGATGAGTACGACAGGTTTCGAGCTCACGTGAGTCCTCACATGTGCGATGCGGACGGCCGTCCCGACGGCCGCAGGCGGAGGAGGGGCTAGCCGCGGAAGACGCACGACGCTGTGGGCCTGACGCGTGTTGTGCAGAAGTGTAGTGGCGCGAGGGGCGTCGTATTACGCCTCCGCGGAAGGATCACCCGTCCGGGGCTGGACGGGGTGGACAACAGGGGCCGAAGCAGTCGCTCCGGCCCCTGCCCCCCGGGGCTTACGCCTCCTCGTCGACCCACGACATCAGCTTGCGCAGCTGCTTGCCGGTGGTCTCCAGCAGGTGCTCGGAGTCCTGCCGCTTGTACTCGTCGTACTTCTTCAGGCCGCCGTGGTACTCGTCCATCCAGTTCCGGGCGAAGGTGCCGTCCTGGATCTCGGCGAGGACCTTCTTCATCTCGGCCTTGGTGGTGTCGGTGATGATGCGCGGGCCGGTGACGTAGTCGCCCCACTCGGCGGTCTCGGAGACCGACCAGCGCATCTTCTCCAGGCCGCCCTCGTACATGAGGTCGACGATCAGCTTCAGCTCGTGCAGGCACTCGAAGTAGGCGATCTCCGGCTGGTAGCCGGCCTCGACCAGGGTCTCGAAGCCCGCCTTGACCAGGGCCGCGGTGCCACCGCACAGCACGGCCTGCTCGCCGAAGAGGTCGGTCTCGGTCTCCTCGGTGAAGGTGGTCTTGATGACGCCGGCGCGGGTGCCGCCGATGCCCTTGGCGTACGACAGGGCCAGCGCGAAGGCGTTGCCGGAGGCGTCCTGCTCCACGGCGGCGATGCACGGAACGCCGCGGCCCTCCTCGTACTGACGGCGCACCAGGTGGCCCGGGCCCTTCGGGGCGACCATGCAGACGTCCACGCCGGCCGGGGGCTTGATGAAGCCGAAGCGGATGTTGAAGCCATGGCCGAAGAACAGCGCGTCGCCGTCCTTGAGGTTGTCCTTGATGGACTCCTCGTAGACCTGGCCCTGGATCGGGTCCGGGACCAGGATCATGATGACGTCGGCCTCGGCGGCGGCCTCGGCCGGGGTCACCACGCGCAGGCCCTGCTCCTCGGCCTTGGCCTTGGACTTCGAGCCCTCGTGCAGACCGACACGCACGTCGACACCGGAGTCGCGCAGCGACAGGGCGTGGGCGTGGCCCTGGCTGCCGTAGCCGATGACCGCGACCTTGCGGCCCTGGATGATGGACAGGTCGGCGTCGGCGTCGTAGAACAGCTCGGCCACTTTGGGTTCTCTCCTTGTGTGCAGGTGGTGCGTCCCACCGTATGACGGCGGGCGGGACGGAAGTCCGGGGGTCTCGGCATCCGGGCGACCCTGATCGCGGCCGCCCGGACGGGGTCTTACGCTGTCCGGTCGAGCGCGCGCAGCGACCGGTCCGTGATCGAACGGGCGCCCCGGCCGATCGCGATGGTGCCGGACTGGACCAGCTCCTTGATGCCGTACGGCTCCAGCATCTTCAGCATGGCGGACAGCTTGTCGGTGGAACCGGTGGCCTCGATGGTCACGGCCTCCGGGGAGACGTCCACCGTCTTGGCGCGGAACAACTGGACGATCTCCACGACCTGGGAGCGGGTCTCGTTGTCGGCGCGGACCTTCACCAGGACGAGTTCGCGCTGCACGGCCTGGCCGGGCTCCAGCTCGACGATCTTCAGCACGTTGACCAGCTTGTTGAGCTGCTTGGTCACCTGCTCCAGCGGCAGGTCCTCGACGGTCACCACGATGGTGATGCGGGAGATGTCGGGGTGCTCGGTGACGCCGACCGCGAGCGAGTCGATGTTGAAGCCGCGCCGGGAGAACAGGGCGGCGATCCGGGCGAGGATGCCCGGCGTGTTCTCCACCAGGACGGAGAGCGTGTGCTTGGACATGGTGTTCTGCTCTTCCTTGCCTGTTGACGGTCAGTCGTCTTCGTTGTCGCCGAAGTCGGGGCGGACGTCCCGGGCGGCCATGATCTCGTCGTTGGAGGTGCCGGCGGCGACCATCGGCCAGACCATGGCGTCCTCGTGGACGATGAAGTCGACGACGACCGGGCGGTCGTTGATGGAGTTGGCCTCCGCGATGACCTTGTCCAGGTCCTCGGGGCGCTCGCAGCGCAGGCCCACGCAGCCCATCGCCTCCGACAGCTTCACGAAGTCCGGCACGCGGGTGCCGCGGGCCGCGGGGTTGACGTCGTCCGGACCGCTGTGCAGCACGGTGTTGGAGTAGCGCTGGTTGTAGAAGAGGGTCTGCCACTGGCGGACCATCCCGAGGGCGCCGTTGTTGATGACGGCGACCTTGATCGGGATGTTGTTCAGGGCGCAGGTGGTCAGTTCCTGATTGGTCATCTGGAAGCAGCCGTCGCCGTCGATCGCCCAGACGGTCCGGTCCGGGCGGCCGGCCTTGGCGCCCATCGCGGCCGGGACCGCGTAGCCCATCGTGCCGGCGCCGCCGGAGTTGAGCCAGGTGGCGGGCGTTTCGTACTCGATGAAGTGCGCGGCCCACATCTGGTGCTGGCCGACGCCCGCGGCGAAGACGGTGCCCTCGGGGGCCAGCTTGCCGACGCGCTCGATGACCTGCTGCGGGGAGAGCGAGCCGTCGCCCGGCAGGTCGTAGCCGAGCGGGTAGTTCTCGCGCCACCGTTTCAGGTCGCTCCACCAGGCGGTGTAGTCGCCCCGGTGGCCCTCGGCGTGCTCCTTCTGCACGGCCTGCACCAGATCGGCGATGACCTCGCGGGCGTCGCCGACGATCGGCACGTCCGCGGCGCGGTTCTTGCCGATCTCCGCCGGGTCGATGTCCGCGTGGACGATCTTGGCGTACGGCGCGAAGCTGTCCAGCTTGCCGGTGACCCGGTCGTCGAAGCGGGCGCCGAGGGCCACGATCAGGTCGGCCTTCTGCAGCGCGGTGACCGCGGCGACGCTGCCGTGCATGCCGGGCATGCCGAGGTGCTGCGGGTGGCTGTCGGGGAAGGCGCCGAGCGCCATCAGGGTGGTGGTGACCGGCGCGCCGGTCAGCTCGGCCAGCACCTTCAGCTCCGCCGTGGCGTGCGCCTTGAGCACCCCGCCGCCGACGTACAGGACGGGCCGCCGGGCGGCGGTGATCAGCTTGGCGGCCTCGCGGATCTGCTTGGCGTGCGGCTTGGTCACCGGCCGGTAGCCCGGCAGGTCCATCACCGGCGGCCAGGAGAAGGTGGTCTTCGCCTGGAGCGCGTCCTTGGCGATGTCGACCAGGACCGGGCCCGGGCGGCCGGTGGAGGCGATGTGGAACGCCTGCGCGATCGTCCGCGGGATGTCCTCGGCCTTGGTGACCAGGAAGTTGTGCTTGGTGATCGGCATGGTGATGCCGACGATGTCCGCCTCCTGGAAGGCGTCCGTGCCGATCGCCTTGGAGGCGACCTGGCCGGTGATCGCGACCATCGGCACCGAGTCCATGTGCGCGTCCGCGATCGGCGTGACCAGGTTGGTGGCGCCGGGGCCGCTGGTCGCCATGCAGACGCCGACCTTGCCGGTGGCCTGCGCGTAGCCGGTGGCCGCGTGACCGGCGCCCTGCTCGTGCCGGACCAGGACGTGCCGCACCCGGGTGGAGTCCATCAGCGGGTCGTACGCCGGGAGGATCGCACCGCCGGGAATGCCGAATACCGTGTCCGCGCCGACCTCCTCGAGGGAGCGGATGAGGGACTGCGCACCCGTGACGTGCTCGACGGGGGCGGAGTGCTGTCCTCCGGAACGGGGCCGCGGCTGCGGATGGTGGGCCCCGGTGGCCTGCTCGGTCATCGGCATTCTCTTCTCGATGCTGAGGGTTTTTGCGAGGTTCGGGCGGAGTCGGGCCGCTGCACGGAAGGTGCCCGTGCAACAAAAAACCCCTCGTGCCGCAAGGCAAGCGAGGGGAGCGCGCCGGTGAGGTCGCTGGGGAGTCCGGATCGTCCTCCGGCGGTTCCCAGCTCAGCCGACGCGCTGTCCAAGTACGAGAATTCGGGTGCGCATGGCACTGACCCTCCCCCCGGCACGCACCACGTGTCAAGTGGGTGGGACGGGCGTCTCAGCATGTGAGCGAAGGCCACCTCCACCTCCGAACACGGCGGGCACACTTCCGGTGTACACCCCCTGCGGCTCTCGCGCACTGCCCGCGAACGCGGGTTCGGCCGGGGCGTGCGGCACCGGATAGTGGCCGGATCCCAGCGCCCGGCGCAGCCGGTACTCGTCCAGCGGACCGGCGAACGCCATGCCCTGCCCGTGGGTGCAGCCCATGGCCCGCAGCGCGACCACCTGCTCGGGCAGGTCGACGCCCTCGGCCACCGACTGCAGGCCCAGATCGCCGGCGATCCGCAGCAGACCACTGGTGATCTTGTACAGCCGCGCCGACTCCACCACGCCCTCGACCAGACCGCGGTCCAGCTTGAGGATGTCCACGGGCAGCCGCCGCAGCGCCGTGATGGCCGCGTAGCCGCTGCCGAAGCCGTCCAGGGCGATCCGCACGCCGAGCCGGCTCAGCGCGTTCAGCCGCCGCTCCAGCTCCTCCAGCGGGACCCGGGGATCGGTGTCGGACAGCTCGACGATCAGCGCCCCGGGCGGCAGCCCGTGCCGGGTCAGCAGCGCCTCCACCGAGGCCAGCGGCGAGGAGCGGTCCAGCAGCCGCCGGGCACCCACCCGGACCGCCACCGGGACGGCGACGCCGGCCGCGGCCCGCTCGGCCGCCTGCGCCACGGCCTCCTGGAGGGTCCAGCGGTCCAGCTCGGCGGTCTTGTCGCCGTCCTCGGCCACCCGCAGGAACTCGGCCGGGGTGAACAGCACTCCCTGGGAGGAGCGCCAGCGCGCCTGGGCGCTCACCGAGGTGATCCGGCCGCCGGCCAGCGACACCACCGGCTGGTGCAGCAGGGTGAACTCGCCGTCGTGCAGCGCGGCGCGCAGCCGGGTGGCCAGCTCCGCCTTGCGCACGACGTCCTGCTGCATCTGCGGCTTGTACAGCTCGACCCGGCCCTTTCCGGCCGACTTCGCGCGGTACATCGCCAGGTCGGCGTTGCGCAGCAGCTCGCCCGCGCCGAGGCCCGGTTCGGCGAAGGCGACGCCGATGGAGGCGTTGACCCGGACATCGTTGCCGTCGATGGCGTACGGCTGGGAGAGGGTCACCCGGAGGCGGTCGGCCAGCTCCAGGATGTTCCGCTCCCGGGCCGCTCGGTCCCGGGAGCCGTCCCCGACGATCAGGGCCGCGAACTCGTCGCCGCCCAGCCGGGAGGCGGTGTCGCCCTGGCGGACCGCGTCCTGGAGCCTGCGGGCGGCCTGGATGAGCAGTTCGTCCCCGGCCTGGTGGCCGATCGTGTCGTTGACCGCCTTGAAGCCGTCGAGGTCGATGAAGAGCACCGCCGTGCCGTGCAGTACGGCGCCCCGGTCGGTGGCCCGGCGGCCGGACAGGGCCTGCTGCACCCGCCGGGTGAACAGCGCCCGGTTGGGCAGGTCGGTCAGCGGGTCGTGCTCGGCGTTGTGCTGCAACTGCGCCTGGAGACGCACCCGTTCGGTGACGTCCCGGCTGTTGAAGATCAGCCCGCCCTGGTGGCGGTTGACGGTCGACTCCACGTTGAGCCAGCCGCCGTCGCCGGAGCGGAAGCGGCACTCGATGCGCGTGGTGGGCTCCTCCAGCGGGTTCGCGGCGAGGAAGCGGCGCACCTCGTGCACCACGCAGCCCAGGTCCTCCGGGTGGATCAGCCCGGCCAGTTCGCTGCCCACCAGTTCCTCGGCGGGCCGGCCGTACACCCCGGCGGCGGCCGGCGAGACGTACCGGAGGATGCCGTTCGGCGCGGCGATCATGATGACGTCGCTGGAGCCCTGCACCAGGGAGCGGAAGTGGTTCTCCTTCTGCGCCAGCTCCTGGGTGAGGGTGATGTTGTCCAGCAGCATGATCCCCTGCCGGATCACGAGCGCCAGCACCACGGCGCCCGCGGTGATCAGCACGACGTGGTCCGGCCTGCGGCCGTTGAGGACGTTGTACAGGATGCCGAGGGTGCACACCGCCGCAGCCAGGTACGGCGTGAGGGCGGCGAGGGAGCCGGTGAGCGGCCGGTCCGCCGGATACCGGCCGGGCTCGCCGCCCGGTCCGGGCAGCGGGGACACGGGCTGGTGGGCGGCGTGCCACCGGCCGGCGGCGCTCTGCCGGGCCGTATGCCACCGGCCGGTGTGCCCGTGGCCGTTGTCCCCTTGGCCGTTGTGCCCGTGGCCGTAGCCCTGGCTGGTGTTCCCTTGGCCGGTGTAGCCCTGGCCGGTGTGCCTTTGGCCTGGGGCGTGCCGGTCCGGGCCGTGCCGGTCGGTGCCATGCCGGTCCGGGCTGTACCGGTCGGTGCCGTGCCGGTCCGGGCCCCGCTGACCCGGTACGTGTTCGTGGACCACGCGTGTGTGCCGCTCGGCCGCGCGGGTCCGGGGCGCGCCCTGCCGGCGGGGCGCGGCCCAGGGGGCGTAGGCGAGCAGCAGCGAACCGGCGAACCAGCCCGCGTCCAGCAGCCGGCCGGAGCGGTAGCTGCTGTGCAGCAGCGGCGAGGTGAACAGGGCGTCGCACATCACGGTCAGCGCGAGCGCGCCGATCGCGGTGTTCACCGCCGTGCGGTTGCCCGGAGCCCGCCGGAAGTGCAGCGCGAGGACCATGCTGACCAGCGCGATGTCGAGCAGCGGGTACGCCAGCGACAGCGCGGCGTGGGCCACGCTCGACCCGTCGATCCGGGCCGCCTGGGCGAGCGCGAGGCTCCACGACAGGGTGAGCAGCGAGCCGCCGATCAGCCAGGCGTCCAGCGCGAGGCAGATCCAGCCCGCTCTGCTCACCGGCCGCTTGGCGAGGACCAGCAGGCCGACGATGGCGGGCGGCGCGAAGCACAGGAAGAACAGGTCGGCGTAGCTGGGGCTGGGCACGTCGGCGTCCAGGACCACCTCGTACCACCCCCAGACCGCGTTGCCGAGGGCCGTCATCGCCGCCGACAGGGCGAACAGCAGCCAGGCGGAGCGGAAGCGGACGCGCGTGCCGCGGGCGTACAGGAAGCAGGAGACGGCGGCGGTGGCCGCCGCCGCGCTCAGGCCGAAGTCGCCCATGGCGTCCGCGACCTGCTCCGTGCCCCAGCCGAACGCGGCGCCGGCGGCGTAGGCCGCGCAGACCACGGCCAGCGCGAGCTGCTCCGCCAGGCGCCGGTTCTCACCGGCGGCCGGCCGGCGGGGCGGCGGTGCCTCGTCGTGCGGGTGCGGCGCGCGCACCGCGTCGTCGAGGGTGGTCGTCATCGAGGTCGAAGCGCTCACCGGGGCCTCCCGGTGCGTGCCGCTCCCGGGTCCCGGCGGTCCCGCTGCGCCGGATACGCGTGCCGGCGACGCCCGCCGGTCCTGCGCTGGTGCTGGCTGGTGTACCGGCCGCGCCTGCGCGTGGCCGTGCGCCAGGGTCGCCGTCGGCGGCTCCGCCGCGTCGGATCGTTCGTCCATAGGCCGTGCATCGCCCGTCGCCCCCCTCACGAATACGAAATGTCCATCCCCAGCGCCGAACGGTCAGCGGCGCAGCCCCTGTCGGGGACGATACACCAGGATCGTCACTCAGGGACATAGCGTCTCTACGCTCCGTGACGACCAGCGGGTATGCGGGTACAGGCCGCGTCCGAAAGGTCGCGGAGGGTGCCGGAAGCGGGCTACCGCCCGTTTGCTCCCGCCGCGTCGGACCCGGTGGTGAGGATCACGTTCCGCAGCGGCTCGCGGTTCACATAGCGGGTCAACTGGTCCGCGATCAGCCGCTTGGCGCGTGGCAGGAAGGCCGAGGAGGGGCCGCCGACATGAGGGGTGATCAGCACGCCGGGCGCCTGCCACAGCGGGTGGCCGGCGGGCAGCGGCTCGGGATCGGTCACGTCCAGGGCCGCCAGGATCCGGCCGCGCTCCAGCTCGGCGAGGAGGGCGCCGGTGTCGACGACGGGACCGCGCGCGACGTTCACCAGGAGCGCGCCGTCCCGCATCCTGGCCAGGAACTCCGCGTCGACGAGGCCCTTCGTGGCCTCCGTGAGCGGGGTGCAGAGGATCACGACGTCCGCGTCCGGAAGCAGTGAGAGCACATCGGTGATCGGGTGCACGGGACCGCGCGCCGTCGTGCGCCGGGAGCGTGCGACGCGCGCCACCCGCGCGACCTCGAAGGGCGCGAGCCGGTCCTCGATGGCGGCACCGATGGAGCCGTAGCCGACGATCAGGACGTTGCGGTCGGCGAGGGACGGACGGAAGGCGCTCTCCCAGCGTTCCCGCTGCTGGGCGCGGACGAAGCCCGGGACACCGCGCAGCGCGGCGAGGGTCAGGGTGAGCGCCAGCTCGGCCGTGCTCGTCTCGTGCACGCCCCGCGCGTTGCACAGCCGTACGCCCGGCGGGAGCGCGGAGAGCCGCTCGGTGATGTCGTCGACGCCGGCGGTGAGCGTCTGGACGACCCGGACGCCGGTCAGGTGCGCCAGCGGCCCCACCCGGACCGACAGCCGCTTCATGTACGGCACCACATAGACGGCGCACTCCGCCGGGTCGCCGGGAAACGGCTGGTCGCCGTGGTCACCTCCGTCCCAGAACAGATAGCGGGGCCCGGCGGGCAGCCCCTCGATCTCCTCGGGCGGCAAGGGAAGCCAGACGTCTGCGCTCATGCCAGGAGGCTATGTCAGGCGTGCGCGGGCGCAGAGGTTAGGTTGGGGGCCGGGCAGAGGGAGGTTCACGAGCAGGTGGAGCGCAGGACGATCGGCGCGGGGGGACTCGCGGTGGGGGCCGTCGGACTCGGATGCATGCCGATGAGCTGGGCGTACAGCGGATCGCGGCGGCGGGGCGAGGAGTCCGTCAGAACCGTGCACCGGGCGCTGGACCTCGGCTGCGACCTGCTCGACACCGCGGACATGTACGGCCCGTTCACCAACGAGCTGCTGCTGGGCCGGGTGCTCAGGGAACGCCGGCGGGACGCCTTCGTGTCCACGAAGGTGGGGCTGCTGGTGGGCGAGCAGCACGTCGTGGCCAACGGCCGCCCCGGCTATGTGCGGCGGGCCTGCGACGCCTCGCTGCGCCGGCTCCAGACGGACGTGATCGACCTGTACCAGTTGCACCGCGCCGACCCCGAGGTGCCCGTCGAGGAGACCTGGGGCGCGATGGCCGATCTGGTGCGGGCCGGCAAGGTGCGGGCGCTGGGCCTGTGCGCGCTGGGGGCGCGCGGCGGGCGCCGCTCGGGCGGCGGGCCGCACGACGCGACGCTGCGCCAGTTGCAGCGGGTGCAGCAGGTGTTCCCGGTGAGCGCGGTGCAGGCGGAGCTGTCGGTGTGGTCCCCGGAGGCGCTGGGGGCGCTGCTGCCGTGGTGCGAGGCGCGCGGGGTCGGTTTCCTCGCGGCGATGCCGCTCGGCAACGGCTTCCTGACCGGCACGCTGACGCCGGGCGAGGGCTTCGAGCGGGACGACGTGCGCGCCCGGCACCCGCGGTTCACCGCCGAGATGATGGCGGCCAACCAGCCGATCGTCGCGGGCCTGAGGCGCGTCGCCCGCCGCCACGGCGAGCAGGTCACCCCGGCCCAGGTGGCGCTGGCCTGGGTGCTGGCGCAGGGCCGTCATGTGATCGCGCTGCCGGGCACCAAGCGGGAGCGCTGGGCCGCGGAGAACGCGGCGGCCGCCGGGCTGCGGCTGACCGCGCGGGACCTGGCGGAGGTGGCGCGGCTGCCGGCGGCGCAGGGTTCGTGGGACTGAGGTTTCGGGCCGTCGGCGGTTTCGGGCCGTCGGCCGCCGGGGAGGCGGGACGCGGCGGCGGGGGCGGAGGATGAGGGCGAAGCGCCCGCCGTGGGCCGCCGCCTCGAAGGGACTCTGATCGTGCGACGCCGAACCGCTCCGGCCGTGCTGGCCGCGACCGCCCTGCTGCTGACGGCGGGCTGCTCCTCGGGCGCGGGGGGCGGGCCGGGCCGGGCACCTGCCGCCACGGCGCCGGGCGGCGCCTCCTCGGCGGGGACCGCGCCGTCCGCGCCGTCCGCGCCGGCTCCTCCGGCCAAGGGCTCGGCGCGAGTGCTGCGCACGGTGGCCGAGGGGCTGAAGACTCCCTGGGGGCTGGCTCCGCTGCCCGGCGGCGACCTGCTGGTCTCCTCCCGGGACGAGGGCACCGTCACCCGGATCGACGCGAAGACCGGCCGGAAGACCGAGCTGGGCACGGTCCCCGGGGTCGCGCCGGCCGGTGAGGGCGGACTGCTGGGCATCGCCCTCTCCCCCGGCTACGCCTCGGACCACATGATCTACGCCTACTTCACCTCCGCCTCCGACAACCGCATCGTCCGGATGCGCTACGACGAGCGCCGGCCGGCCGGTGACCAACTGGACGCTCCCGACACCGTGTTCAAGGGCATTCCCAAGGGCACCATCCACAACGGCGGCCGGATCGCGTTCGGTCCGGACGGCATGCTGTACGCGGGCACCGGGGAGAGCGGCCGGCGGGGCCTGGCGCAGGACCGCGCGTCGCTGGGCGGCAAGATCCTGCGCATGACCCCGGAGGGCGAACCGGCGCCCGGCAACCCGTTCCCCGGCTCCGTCGTCTACTCCACCGGCCACCGCAACGTCCAGGGCCTGGCCTGGGACGGCCGGCAGCGGTTGTTCGCCTCGGAGTTCGGGCAGGACACCTGGGACGAGCTGAACGCGATCAAGCCGGGCGACGACTACGGCTGGCCCGAGGCCGAGGGCCGGTCCGGCGGCACCCGCTTCCACGATCCGCTGGCCCAGTGGCACACCGACGACGCCTCCCCCAGCGGGATCGCCTTCGTGAACGGCGTGATCTGGATGGCCGCTCTGAAGGGCGAACGCCTGTGGCGCGTCCCGCTGAACGGCACGGCGGCCGCCGCCACCCCGCAGGCGTTCCTCACCGGCGACTACGGCCGGCTGCGCACGGTGGCCCCGGCGGCCGGCGACCGACTCTGGCTGATCACCAGCAACACAGACGGCCGAGGCACCCCACACGAGGGCGACGACCGACTGCTGGAAGTCCAGGTGCGCTGACCGGGACGGTTCGGCAGGACCGGGCCCGGGACCCGGCGCCTTGCGCGGCCGTGCCCGGAGGGCCGGGCCGGGCGCGGACCGCCCGGCAGGGCCGTGCCCGGGACCCGACGCCTGCACGGCCGTGCCCGGGACCCGGGCGTCTGCACGGCCAGGCCCGGAGATCCGGGTCGGGCGCGATCCGCCCGGCGCGGCGGGCCCGCGCCCGCGCGCCGACGGCCGGAAGTCGCTACGGCGCCGTCTCCCTCTCCGTCCGCATCCGCCTCCGGGTCGGCGTCCGGAGGGTCGGCGCTCGGCGCCGCGGTCCCGTGCCCGCGCGCCGACGGCCGGGGACCGCTACGGCGCCGTCTCCCTCTCCGCCGCGTCCGCGTCCGCTTCCGGGACCGCGTCCGGGTTCGGGTCCGGGGCCAGGGCCAGGTCCGCGTCCGGGACCGCGTCCGGGGCCAGGTCCGGGTCCGGGACCGGATTCGCGTCCGGGTTCGCGTCCGGTAGGCGTATTACCGCCTTGCCCGAGGTGAGGTCGATGGGGCCGTGGCCCGGGTCGGTGTCGCCGACGTCCTCACGGGTCAGTTCCAGCCGGTTCTGCTCGTCCCGCGTGTGCTTGCGGCCGGGCGCGAACAGGTCCTCGAAGGCGTTGAACACGGCTCCCCCTCCTGCCGGTTTCCTCCAGCGTAGGTCTCAGCCGGGCGTTTCGGCAGCGAGCGTCCCGGCCACGAACAGGCCGAGCCGGTGCGCCACCGCCGCCGCCTCGCCCCGGCCCGAGACGCCCAGCTTGCTCAGGATGTTGGAGACGTGGACGCTCGCGGTCTTCGGCGAGATGAACAGCTCCTCGGCTATCTGGCGGTTGGTGCGGCCGGCCGCGACCAGGCCGAGGACGTCCCGCTCCCGGCTGGTCAGGCCGAACGCCGCGGCCGGGTCGGCGGCCGGCGCCCGCCGGGAGCCGCGGCCCAGCGGCAGCCGGGCGCGCTGGGCGAGCTGGGCGGCGGCGTCGGCGAGCGGGCGGGCCCCCAACTGGGCGGCGACCGCCGCGGCCAGCCGGAGCAGTTCCACCGCGCGGTCGCGCTCCTCCTCGCACCCCCCGGCCAGCAGCGCCGCGGCCAGCCGGTGCCGGACCCGGGCCAGGTCGTAGGGCCGGTCCAGGCACTCGAAGGCGGCGACGACCGGGGCCCAGGTCCCGGCCGTGTCCCGGCCCGCCGCGCGGAGCAGTTCGGCCCGGGTCCACGCGCTGTAGCCCTCCCACAGGGGCACGTCGGCGGTGAGGGTCCGCACGGCCGCCGAGACCCGGTCGAGCATCTCGGTGCGGCCGGGCAGGGCGGCGGGCAGGGTGCGGGCGTCGGCCTCGGCGGTGGCGGCGGCCAGCAGCAGCGGCCAGCCGTGGCGGTGGGTGCCGGGCGGGAACCCGGCGTCCAGGGCCGGGAGCAGCGCCGCGCGGGCGTCGGCGATCCTGCCCTCGGCGGCGGCGACCCCGAGGGTGATGCGGACCAGCGGCAGGGACTGCTGGGGTCTCGGGTCATGGGTGCCGTACCAGGCGCGGGCGGCGGCGAGCTGCCGGCCGGCCTCGGCGAGGTCGCCGCGGGCCAGGGCGAGATGGGCCAGGCGCAGGGCGCCGGCGGCCCGGGGCTTGGCGCTGTGCCCGACCTGGGCCGCGTGCGTGGCGGCCTCGGCGGCCTCGTCCCACCGGCCGAGCGCGTCCAGCGCGTCGGAGAGGTTGCCCCAGGCCCAGGCCCCGGAGTCCAGCAGGCCGTACCGGCGGCAGAACTCGATGCCCTCGCGCAGCAGCGGGACGGCCTCCCGGTCCCGGCCGACGCCGCGCAGCGCGGACGGCAGATTCACATAGGCGCGGCCCGCCACCGGGTGCACGCCCTCGTCCAGGGTGTCCCGCAGGACCTGCCGCATCTGCGTGAGCCCGGCCTCCGGGTCGCCGGCCTCCACGGTCAGGCCGCCCAGGGTGAGCAGGGCGTGCAGTTCGGTCTCGCGGGCGCCCACCATGCGGGCGTACTCCACGGCCCGCTCGGCGGCGGCGAGGGCCTCGGGACCGGGCCGGTGCTGCATCGACCAGTTGGCGGCGACCGCCAGCACCTCGGCGTGCACCTCGGACGGCGGCAGGCCGCGCACCAGCTCCTGGGCGGTGGCCAGTTCCTGCCAGCCGTCGCCGCGGGCCTGGGCCTGGACCAGCCGGGAGCGCTGCACCCAGAACCAGGCGGCCCGCAGCGGGTCCGGGTCCTCCTCCAGCAGGCGCAGGGCCCGCTTGGTGATCTTCAGGGCGCGTTCGCGTTCCCCGCCGAAGCGGCCCGCCACCGCCGCCTCGGCCATCAGGTCGAGGAAGCGCAGCGGGGTGGTGGCCGGGTCACAGCCGCACGGTGGATAGACCTCCGCGTAGTCCACCGGGCGCAGGGCGGCGCGCACCTCGCGCGGGGCGCTGTCCCACAGCTCCATCGCCCGCTCCAGCAGGCCCAGTTGCTCGGTGTAGGCGTGCCGGCGGCGGGCGACGACGGCGGCGGCCAGGACGGCGGGCAGGGCCTTGGCCGGATCGTGGGCGTGGTACCAGTAGGTGGCCAGGCGCATCACCCGGGCGTCGGCCGGGACGAGCGTGGGTTCGGCCTCCAGTGCCTCCGCGTAGCGCCGGTTGAGCCGGGAGCGCTCGCCGGGCAGCAGGTCGTCGGCGACGGCCTCGCGGACCAGGGAGTGCCGGAAGCGGTAGCCGTCGCCAGCCCGGGTGACGGTGAGGATGTTGGCGCCGACCGCGGCCCGCAGCGCCTCGATGAGGTCGTCCTCGGCCAGTTCGGCCACGGCGGCGATCAGCCGGTACTCCACCGTGGAGCCGCCCTCGGCGACGATCCGGGCGACCCGCTGGGCGCTCTCGGGCAGTGCCTCGACCCGGACGAGGAGCACGTCGCGCAGGGAGTCGGTGAGGCCGGTGCAGTTGCCCTGGCAGTCGGCGACGGCGAGTTCCTCGATGAAGAAGGCGTTGCCGTCGGAGCGGGCGTAGATCTCGTCGACCCGGGCGGGGTCGGGTTCGGCGGCGAGGATGCCGGCGATCTGGCGGCCGGCCTCCTCACGGGTGAAGCGGTCGAGTTCGATGCGGCGGACGGTGCGCAGCCGGTCCAGTTCGGCGAGCAGGGGGCGCAGCGGGTGGCGGCGGTGGATGTCGTCGGAGCGGTAGCTCGCCAGCACCAGCAGCCGGCCGGCGCGCAGCGTGCGGAACAGGTAGGCGAGCAGGTGGCGGGTGGAGGCGTCGGCCCAGTGCAGGTCCTCCAGGACGAGGACGACGGTGTGGGCGGCGGCGACCCGCTCCAGCAGCCGGGCGGTGAGTTCGAACAGGCGGGCCATGCCCTGTTCGTCGTGGCGGCCGGCCGGGGCCTCGCCGAGGTCGGGCAGCAGCCGGGCCAGTTCCTCCTCCTGGCCGGCCGCGGCGGCGGCGAATTCCGCGGGCAGCGCGTCGCGCAGGGCGCGCAGCGCGGCGGAGAAGGGCGCGAACGGCAGTCCGTCGGCGCCGATCTCCACACAGCCGCCGACGGCGACGACGGCTCCGCGGCCGGCGGCGGCCGTGGCGAACTCCTCCACGAGGCGGGTCTTGCCCACGCCCGCCTCGCCGCCGAGCAGCAGCGCCTGCGGCTCGGCGGCGCCGGCGCGGCCGAGCGCGTCGCTCAGCACGGCCAACTCGGCGGCGCGGCCGACGAACACGGGACTGACAGACCTGTTCTCCACGGGCCCGAGCATCGCACGAGGCCGGGAGGGCCCGGCACTGGTTTTCCACAGCCCCGGTGTGATGGTCGTACCGGTGCTCGGCCGATTCGTCCCGCCGTGTCCGGCCCCGGGCGACGGCACCGGCGAAGGCGCGGCGGCGGACGGGGACGGCGGAAGGGCCGTACGGCTCCGCCGGGAAGCCGTACGGCCCTCGGGCTCCGAGCGGCCGACCCCCGTCCGGCCGCTCCGTGCCCCTGCCGTCACGCGGTGCGGGGCCGGCCGTGCCGGCGGGGGCCGGCGGTATGCGACTCGGCGGCCGGGGCACCGTCGCCGGTTCGCTCGCGGCGCGCGGCGCGGCGGGAGCGGACGGCCTCGCGGGCCAGGCGCTCGCGCTGAGCCTCGCGGCGCAGCTCGGCGGAGCGGAGTTGGTGCAGTTCCAGGCTGTACATGGCGGTTCCTCCGGGAGATTCGGTGGGTGTGCGCCGCGTTCCGCGACGACTCCACTTTCGTCTTCACCAGGGGTGTGCCGCATCGGGAGGGTTCCGCATCTTCCCGCCGCCGCCGTCCGGCATCCGCGCGTAAGTGGGGCCTTACCGGCCGGTGCGGCGCGCGCGGACGCCCTAAGGCACCTCAGGCGGCGGAGGGCAGGCCCAGGAGCGCGTCGGAGTACTTCAGCACGGCCAGCAGCAGACCGACGACGCCGAGGCTGACGCCCGCCCAGGCGACCGACCTGATCCAGGCCGGCCGCGGCCGGCCGGGCGCGCCGAACGCGGGCCGGACCAGCACGACCACGCCGGTGACCAGCGCGGCCAGGGCGAACAGGCCGGCCCACAGGGCGGTGGCGTGCCAGGAGTCGCCGTAGACCTCCTTGAGCTGCGTGCCGACGCTCGCGCTGGTGGAGGTCCGAAGCTGGCCGACGAGCTGCTCGCGGGCGGCGGCGACGGTGCCGATCCAACTGCCGCTGAGCGAGACCAGGCCCAGCGCGGCGGAGACGACGGCACCCGCGCCCAGCCCGACCCCGGAGGACGCCTCGGCCCCGGCATCCGGCGCCCCGGCGTCCCCACCGGACACATCGGCCCCATCGGCCCCATCGGCCCCATCGGCGGCGCCGTCCTCGCCGGCCCGCGTCGACTCATCGGCCCCGGCGTCCCTGGCGGCCCGGGTGGTTTCGTCGGCGCCGTCCCCGGTGGCGGTCGTGGTTTCGTCGGCGCCGTCCCCGGTGGCGGTCGTCGGTGTCGTCTCGTCGTCCTCGCGCGTCCCGGCGCCGGTCCCGGAACCGGCCGCCGCGTCTCCCGCTGTCTTCGTTGCCATGTCCGGCACCGTACGGACGCTCTCTGAGAGGTCCCTTAACGTGCGGCACGCGCGCGTGCCGCACGCCACTCGGGTGCCAGCAGCGCCCAGATCTCGGTGCTGGTGCGCACGCCCCGGTGCGGGTAGTTCTCGCGCAGCACGCCCTCGCGGGTCATGCCGAGCCGCCGGGCCACGTTGATGCTCGGCTCGTTGGCGGAGGACACGTGCCACTCCACCCGGTGCATGCCGCGCTCCTCGAAGGCCCAGTCGCACAGCAGCCGCATACCGCGGGTGACCAGCCCGCGGCCGGCCGCGGCCGGCTCCAGCCAGCAGCCGGCCTCGCACACCCCGCTCGGGGTGTCCCAGACACGGAACAGCAGCCCGCCGGCCAACTGCCCGTCCAGCCAGATCCCGTGCAGGCCGCCGGCGTCGGCGGCGCGCTTGTCGGCGTACGACCTCAGCCAGGCGCGGGCGCCGTCGAGATCGCCGACCACATCGGCCAGGCCGACGTGCCGCCCGATGAACTCCCGTCCCCGGTCGATGTTGGCCAGCAGCTCGCCGGCGTGCCAGACCTCCAGGGGCCGCAGTTCGGCGCCGTCCGCACCCAGTGATATCGCGTACATCGTGCCGCTCGTCCTTCCCTCGGTCCGTCCGCCGGGGCCCGGCGGCAGAGCAAAGGTACGGGTGATCACCACTTCCGCCGGCGGCGCCCGGCCGCCGCGGACTCCGGCGCGTACGACCCCGCGGCCTTCCGGGCGGGAAAACCGGGTGCGGGGCGGTGTTCCCGGCTGCTAGGCATGGGTGCTTGTGACCGACACACCGACCGCATCCGACGCGCTCACCCAGCGCGTCACCCATCCCCGCTACCCCCGCAGCAACGGCTACGACGCCCGCTGGGCCGTCGAGAACCAGATGGGCCCGCACGCGTTGTGGCAGTTGGAGTGGCTCGCCCCCGCGCTGGGCCTGGAGGACCTGCCACCGGACGCGCGCGTGCTCGACCTCGGCTGCGGACGGGCGATGACCTCCGTCTTCCTGGCCCGGGAGTACGGCGTCCAGGTCGTCGCGGCCGACCTGTGGATCACGCCCGACGAGAACGCCGTACGCCTCGCGGAGGCCGGGGTGGCCGACCGGGTGCTGCCGGTGTCCGCCGAGGCGCACGACCTGCCGTTCGCCGAGGGCTCCTTCGACGCGATCGTGTCCGTCGACGCCTACCAGTACTTCGGCACCGACGACCTCTACCTGCCCACGCTGACCCGGCTGCTGAAACCGGGCGGCCGGATCGGAGTCGTCGTCCCCGCGCTGCGCGAGGAACTGCCGGGCAGCGAGCCGCCCGAGCATCTGAAGCCCTGGTGGGAGCCCGCCTTCTGGTGCTTCCACTCCACCGGCTGGTGGCGGCGCCACTGGACCCGCAGCGGTGCCGTGGCGGTCGAGACGGCCGACTGGCTGGAGGACGGCTGGCGCGACTGGCTGCTGTGGAGCGAGGTGGTCGCCGACGAGAGCCCGAGCGACCTGCACGTCCGCATGGCGGGCCGGTCCGTGGAGATGCTCCGCGCGGACCGGGGACGCACGCTGGGCTTCGCCCGGGTGGTGGGCCGCCGGGCATAGCCGTACGGCCCCGGAAGGACGTGCCTTCCGGGGCCGTACGCCTTGACTCGTCAGCCTTCGTCGACGCCCAATTGGGCGAGGATCAGCTCCTTGACGCGGGCCGCGTCGGCCTGGCCGCGGGTGGCCTTCATGACCGCGCCGACCAGGGCGCCGGCCGCGGCCACCTTGCCGCCGCGGATCTTGTCCGCGATGGCCGGGTTGCCGGCGATGGCCTCCTCGACGGCGGCGGTCAGCGCGCCCTCGTCGGAGACGACCTTCAGGCCGCGCTTGTCGACCACCTCGTCCGGGGTGCCCTCGCCCGCGAGGACGCCCTCGATGACCTGGCGGGCCAGCTTGTCGTTCAGGTCGCCCTTGGCGACCAGCTCGGTGACCCGGGCCACCTGCTGCGGGGTGATCGGCAGCTCGTCCAGGGCCTTGCCGGACTCGTTGGCGCTGCGCGCCAGCTCGCCCATCCACCACTTGCGGGCGGAGGCCGCGTCGGCGCCGGCGTCGATCGTGGCGACGATCGGGTCCAGCGCGCCGGCGTTGAGGATGGCCTGCATGTCCGTGGCCGAGATGCCCCAGTCGGCCAGCAGCCGGGTACGGCGGGCCAGCGGCGGCTCGGGCAGGGCCGCGCGGATCTCCTCGACCCACTCGCGCGAGGGCGCGACCGGCACCAGGTCGGGCTCCGGGAAGTACCGGTAGTCCTCGGCCTCCTCCTTCACGCGGCCCGAGGTCGTGGACCCGGTGTCCTCGTGGAAGTGGCGGGTCTCCTGGATGATCGTGCCGCCGGAGGAGAGCACGGCCGCGTGGCGCATGATCTCGTAGCGGGCCGCCCGCTCCACCGAACGCAGCGAGTTGACGTTCTTCGTCTCGCTCCGGGTGCCGAACTTCTCGCTGCCCTTGGGCATCAGCGAGAGGTTGACGTCGCAGCGCATCTGGCCCATCTCCATGCGGGCCTCGGACACGCCGAGGGCCCGGATGACCTCGCGCAGCTCGCGGACGTACGCCTTCGCCACCTCGGGGGCGCGCTCGCCGGCGCCCACGATCGGCTTGGTGACGATCTCGATCAGCGGGATGCCGGCGCGGTTGTAGTCCAGCAGGGAGTGGGACGCGCCGTGGATACGGCCCGTGGCGCCGCCGACGTGCGTCGACTTGCCGGTGTCCTCCTCCATGTGGGCGCGCTCGATCTCCACGCGGAAGGTCTCGCCGTCCTCCAGCTGCACGTCGAGGTAGCCGTCGAAGGCGATCGGCTCGTCGTACTGGGAGGTCTGGAAGTTCTTCGGCATGTCCGGATAGAAGTAGTTCTTCCGGGCGAAGCGGCACCACTCGGCGATCTCGCAGTTCAGCGCGAGACCGATCTTGATCGCCGACTCGACGCCGGTCGCGTTGACGACCGGGAGCGCGCCGGGCAGGCCGAGGCAGACCGGGCAGGTCTGGGTGTTCGGGTCGGCGCCGAGCGAGGTCGAACAGCCGCAGAACATCTTGGTCGCGGTGCCGAGTTCGACATGGACCTCAAGGCCCATGACGGGGTCGTACGCCGCCAGGGCGTCCTCGTACGACACCAGGTCGGTCGTGGTGGTCACGGTGAAAACTTCCCTCTCAGCCCAGCAGGACGTCGTCGTCGCCCAGCCGCTTCAGCTCGCGGTAGAGGATGGCGAGGCCGGTGACGATGGCGGCGGCGGACACGGTGGCGTCGATCAGCCGCAGCGTGTCGTTCTCCAGGCGGGCCTTCTTGATCTGCTTGACGACGCTCACGGCGCCGAAGGCAGTGGTGGCCATGGACAGGTACGTACCGGACTTCGACTTCTTGAAGTCCTTGGCCTTCGACAGCTTGCTCACAGCGACGGAGCCTCCTCCAGCAGCGGGTGACCCCACTTTTCCACGAAGGCGGCCTCGACGGCGGCCCCCACCCGGTAGAGGCGCTCGTCCTTCATCACCGGGGCGATGATCTGGAGGCCCACCGGGAGGTTGTCCTCCGGCGCGAGGCCGCAGGGCAGGGACATGGCCGCGTTGCCCGCCAGGTTGGTCGGGATGGTGCACAGGTCCGCCAGGTACATCGCCATCGGGTCGTCGGCGCGCTCGCCGATCGGGAAGGCGGTGGTCGGCGTCGTCGGGGAGACGATCACGTCGACCTGCTCGAAGGCCCGGTCGAAGTCCTGCTTGATCAGCGTGCGGACCTTCTGCGCGGAGCCGTAGTACGCGTCGTAGTACCCGCTCGACAGGGCGTACGTGCCGAGCATGATGCGGCGCTTGACCTCGGGGCCGAAGCCGGCCTCGCGGGTCAGGGAGGTGACCTCCTCGGCCGAGTGGCTGCCGTCGTCGCCGGTCCGCCGGCCGTAGCGCAGGCCGTCGAAGCGGGCGAGGTTGGAGGAGCACTCGGACGGCGCGATCAGGTAGTACGCCGACAGGGCGAGGTCGAAGGACGGGCAGTCCAGCTCGACGATCTCGGCGCCCAGCTCCTTCAGCAGCGCCACCGACTCGTCGAAGCGCTGGATGACGCCGGCCTGGTAGCCCTCGCCGCGGAACTGCTTGACCACGCCGACGCGCATGCCCTCGACCGAGCCGTTGCGTGCGGCCTCGACGACCGGCGGGACCGGGGCGTCGATGGACGTGGAGTCCAGCGGGTCGTGGCCGGCGATCACCTCGTGCAGCAGGGCCGCGTCCAGGACCGTACGGGCGCAGGGGCCGCCCTGGTCGAGGGAGGAGGAGAAGGCGACCATGCCGTACCGGGACACCGCTCCGTACGTCGGCTTCACGCCGACCGTGCCGGTGACGGCGGCCGGCTGGCGGATGGAGCCGCCGGTGTCGGTGCCGATGGCGAGCGGGGCCTCGTAGGCGGCGAGCGCGGCGGAGGAACCGCCGCCGGAACCGCCGGGGATCCTGGTGAGGTCCCAGGGGTTGCCGGTCGGGCCGTAGGCGCTGTTCTCGGTGGAGGAGCCCATGGCGAACTCGTCCATGTTGGTCTTGCCGAGGATGACGACGTCGGCGGCCTTGAGCTTCCGCGTGACCGTCGCGTCGTACGGCGGGATCCAGCCTTCGAGGATCTTCGAGCCGACGGTCGTGGGCACGCCCTCGGTGGTGAAGATGTCCTTCAGCGCGAGCGGGACGCCGGCCAGCGGGCCCAGCTTCTCGCCGCGCGCCCGCTTCTCGTCCACGGCACGGGCCTGGGCGAGGGCGCCCTCGCGGTCGACGTGCAGGAAGGCGTGGACCTTCTCGTCCACGGCCTCGATGCGGGCGAGGTGGGCCTCGGTGACCTCGACGGCCGTCAGCTCGCCGGAGGCGATCTTCTCGGCGGTCTGCGCGGCCGTGAGCTTGATGATGGTGTCCGTCATGATGGTCACTCCTCCCCCAGGATCTGCGGCACCTTGAAACGCTGCTGCTCCTGGGCGGGGGCGCCGGAGAGCGCCTGCTCGGGGGTGAGCGAGGGACGGACCTCGTCCGCCCGCATGACGTTCGTCAGCGGGAGCGGGTGCGAGGTCGGCGGTACGTCTTGGTCGGCGACCTCGCTGACGCGGGCTACCGCGCCGATGATGTCGTCCAGCTGGCCGGCGAAGTGGTCGAGTTCTTCGGGCTTCAGCTCCAGACGCGCCAGCCGGGCGAGGTGGGCGACCTCCTCGCGCGTGATGCCAGGCATGCAGCGATCCTCTGGGGTGAGAGTGTGTGGTTTGGGCTCAATCCTATGGGGCCGGGCCCCGTGCCCGTGAAACGGTTTGCCGCGGGGGCGGACCTCAGCGGTGCCGGCCGTCCCACGACTCGCTCTTCAGGAAGTGATTGTCGTACAGCTCCTGGACCTCCAGCAGGCTCTCCCGGGTGGCCTCGCCCAGGCGGACGCGCTGGAGGTGGCGGAAGTAATCGAAGCGCTCCACGCCCGGGGCGATGACGACGAGCAGGTCGGCGGTGCTGCCGGGAGCGGCGGCGAAGGCGTGCGGGCGGTCCGGCGGGACGATGATCAGGTCGCCGCGCGCGGCGGTGACGACGTCGTCGCCGGACAGCACCTCGGCCTCGCCGTCGAGCAGGTAGAACATCTCCGCCGAGCGGTGGTGGACATGCGGGCGGGCGCCGTCGGCGCCCTCGGCGAGCGTGACCCGCACGGTGGACAGCGCGCCGCCGGCGGCGCTGCTGTCGGCCAGCAGCCGTACGGCGACGGGGGCGTCGCCGACGACCTCGGCCCCGGCGTCCCGGACCAGCACGGTGTCGTCGAACCTGGGCACGAACAGGGACATGGCGCTTCTTTCCGTGGAACTTGCGGGGCTCGGGGCCCCCATCGGAGCTGGTGTAACCGGTGGTCCGCGCGGGCCGGTGGTCCGGTGAGCCACGCGGGCCAGTGGATCACGCGGGCCGGTGGTCCGCGTGGGCCGGGCGGCTAGTCGGCGGCCGGGAGCGCGGCGGGCGGGCGCTGCCAGCCGCGGGAGCCGCGCGCCAGCAGCCACGCGGTCGCCTCCTCCGGCGGCATCGCCGCGGCGACCAGCCAGCCCTGCACCGCGTCGCACCCGAGGTCGCGCAGCCGCTCCCAGGTCTCGTCGTCCTCCACGCCCTCGGCGACGACCAGCAGGCCCAGCGAGTGGGCGAGGTCCACCGTGCAGCGCACGATCTCGGCGTCCTCGGTGTCGACGGCGAGCCGGGCCACGAACGAGCGGTCGATCTTCAGCTCGCTGACCGGCAGCCGCCGCAGGTGCACCAGGGAGGAGTACCCGGTGCCGAAGTCGTCCAGGGACATCTTGACGCCGTGGGCGGTGAGCCCGGCGAGGGTGTCGGCGGCCCGCTGCGGGTCCTCCAGCAGCACGTGTTCGGTGATCTCCAACTGGAGCGCCCCGGCCGGGACGCCGTGCCGGGCCAGCCGGGCGGCGACGGAGCCGGCGAAGCCGGGCGTGTGGACGTCGCGCGGGGAGACGTTCACGGCGACCGGGACCCGAAGGCCCTGCGCGCGCCACCGGGCGACCTGGCCGAGCGCGGTCTCCAGCACGTACTCGGTGAGGTGGGGCATCAGGCCGGAGGACTCGGCTATCGCTATGAACTCGTCCGGCGGCACCTTGCCGCGCTCCGGGTGCACCCAGCGGACCAGCGCCTCCAGGCCGGCGACCTGCCCGTCGAAGCGGACCTTGGGCTGGTAGTGCAGCTCGACCTCCTGCGCGTCCAGCGCGCGGCGCAGGTCGCCCAGCAGGCCGAGGCGGTCGGGGGTGTTGGAGTCGCGCTTGGACTCGTACACCTCGACGCCCGTGCGGTCCCGTTTCGCCTGGTACATCGCGACGTCGGCGCGGCGCAGCAGGCCCTCGGCGTCGAGCGCGTGGTCGGGGAAGACGGCGACGCCGGCGCTGGCCTCCAACACGAGGGTGAGCCCGTCCAGGTCGAGCGGGGAGCTGAGGGCGGTGACGAGGCCGCGGGCGACGCGGGTGGCCGACGTGGTGGAGTCGGCGACGGGGAGTAAGACGGCGAACTCGTCACCGCCGAGCCGGGCGGCCTCGGCGCCGCGCGGCAGGGCGAGCCGGAGCCGGTCGGCGATCTGGAGCAGCAGCCGGTCGCCGGCCAGATGACCGAGCGTGTCGTTCACCGACCGGAAGCGGTCGAGGTCGATCAGCATGAGCGCGGCGCGCGCGCCGATGCGGTCGGCGTCGTCCAGGGCGGTCCAGATGCGCTCCAGCAGCCACTGCCGGTTGGGCAGCCCGGTCAGCGGGTCGCGCAACTGCTCCTCGGCGCGGGCGCGCGCCATCCACAGCGTGGAGTCCAGGGCGATCAGCGGGATGGCGAAGAGCGGCAGCAGGACCGGCTGGGCGTCGGCGACGACGCACAGCAGCGGCGCGATGCCGAGCAGCGCGACGGCCACCAGGCCCTGCCTGACCAGGGCGGTGCGGGTGACCGTGGGCAGGGCGCCGCGTCCGCGCGGCGCGTGCAGGTACCACAGCAGGCCGCGGCTGACGGCCAGGTAGGCGACCGCGGCCAGGACGACCTCGGGGACCGTGGTGACGCTCCAGCCGGCGGGCCGCCAGGGCTCCTCGACGGTGGGGACCGGGCCGCACGCGCCGAGCAGCAGGGCGCCGACGCCGATGCCGAGGACGTCCACCGCGCCGTGCAGCACGCCCTGCCGCCAGCGGTGCCGGCGGGCGATGCCGACCAGCACGACGACGGTGAGGCTGACCAGGCCGGCGGGCACCCAGCCGTACAGCAGCAGGACGGCGAGGGTGAGGGCGGCGCCCGAGCCGGTGCCGCCCGACCAGCGGGCGCGGCCCAGCATGACGAGGTGGCCGACGATGACGCCGGTGAGCAGGGCGAGCGCCCAGCCGACCGTGCCGCTCGGGAACAGGGCGTGGTGGCCGGTGTAGGCGCGGTAGAAACCGGCGGCCAGGACGAGGCCCGCGGCGGCGACGACGGCCGCGGGCAGCGCCGGCCAGGACGGGTGCGCTTCGGTGCCGGTCAGGGCGGGGCCGGCGGACGGCGGCGGGGCGGGGGGCGGCTCGGTGGCGGCGCCCGGTCCGGAGAGGCGGATCCGCACGCCCGTACGGCCGTCGGCCCGTACGGTCCACCGGTTCGCGCGCCGGGCGCCCGCGCGGCGGCGCAGGCGCAGCCATGTGTCCGGGGCGGCGCTCTCGGTCGGTTTCATTCCCGTCCCTCTCACAGCCGGCGGTGCCCACGCCACGCGGCCCGATGCCCGACAACCATCAGCAGCTCCGCGTCGAAGAAACCCTCCCCGGGCCTCGTGAGGGCACGGAGATGCCCCAGCCGTAGCTGGGCACGGCAGGCGCACACCTCAACAGTAGGCCGCGGAAGGCTTCCACGGGCAGCGGTCTCCGACGGTTGCCCGAATGCGCCCGGGCCACCCGTATGCAACTGATATGCGCCGATCGGGTGGCCTTCAACCGCTACTCCCCGGTCGGAAGCGCGACTTCGGCCGCCGCTTCCGGTCCCTGCTCCAACAGGACCCCGAAACCTTCCTCGTTCAGAACGGGAACCTTCAACTGCATGGCCTTGTCGTATTTCGATCCGGGGTTGTCACCCACCACGACGAACGAGGTCTTCTTGGACACGGAACCGGTCACTTTCGCGCCGCGGGTCTGCAGGGCCTCCTTGGCGCCGTCCCGGGTGAAGTGCTCCAGCGTGCCGGTGACGACGACGGTGAGCCCTTCCAGCGGACGCGGCCCCTCGTCCTCGCCGGGCGCCTCGTCCTCCAGCGGGACCCCGGCGGCCTTCCACTTGCGGACGATCTCGCGGTGCCAGTCCTCGGCGAACCACTCCTTGAGCGCGGCCGCGATGATCGGGCCGACGCCGTCGGTGGCCGCCAGCTCCTCCTCGGTCGCCTGTTCGATCCGGTCGACGGAGCGGAACTCGCGGGCGAGGGCCTGCGCGGCCACCGGTCCCACATGGCGGATGGACAGCCCGTTCAGGAAGCGGGCCAGCGGCCGGTCCTTGGCCGCCTCGATGTTCGCCAGCAGGGCGAGGGTGTTCTTCTTCGGCTCGCCCTTCTGGTTGGCGAAGACCGTGACGACCTTCTCCTCACCGGTCTTCGGGTCCCGCTTGGGCAGACCGCTGTCCGGGTCGAGGACGTACGCCTTGATGGGCAGCAGCTTCTCCACCGTCAGGTCGAACAGGTCGCCCTCGTCCACCAGCGGCGGGTCGGCCGGCTCCAGCGGCCGGGTCAGCGCGGCGGCGGCCACCGCGCCGAAGTGCTCGATGTCCAGGCACTCGCGGCCCGCCAGATAGGCGACCCGCTCGCGCAACTGGGCCGGGCAGGTGCGGGCGTTGGGGCAGCGGAGGTCGATGTCGCCCTCCTTCATGGGCCGCAGCGGCGTCCCGCACTCGGGACACTCGCCGGGCATCACGAACTCCCGCTCGCCGCCGTCCCGCAGGTCCACCACCGGACCGAGGATCTCCGGGATGACGTCACCGGCCTTGCGCAGCACGACGGTGTCGCCGATGAGGACGCCCTTGGCCCGGACGACCTCCTGGTTGTGCAGGGTGGCGAACTCCACCTCGCTGCCCGCGACGGTGACCGGCTCGACCTGGGCGTACGGCGTGACCCGGCCGGTGCGGCCGACGCCCACCTTGATGTCGAGCAGCTTGGTGTTGACCTCCTCCGGCGCGTACTTGTAGGCGATCGCCCAGCGGGGCGCCCGCGCGGTGGAGCCGAGCCGGCCCTGGAGGCGGATCTCGTCCAGCTTGACCACGACGCCGTCGATCTCGTGCGCCACGGAGTGACGGTTCTCGCCGTAGTACGCGATGAACCGCCGTACGCCGTCCAGGTCGTCGACCACGCGGTTGTGCGGGGAGGTGGGCAGGCCCCAGGTCTTCAGCAGGTCGTACGCCTGGGAGAGCCGGGTCATGCCCGTGTAGCCCTCCAGGGCGCCGATGCCGTGGACGACCATGTGCAGCGGGCGGGTGGCGGTGACCCGCGGGTCCTTCTGGCGCAGCGAACCGGCGGCGGCGTTGCGCGGGTTGGCGAACGGCTTGTCGCCGGCCGCGACCAGGCGTTCGTTCAGTTCGAGGAACTTCTCCATCGGGAAGTACACCTCGCCGCGGATCTCCACCAGGTCCGGCACCTTGTCGCCGTCGAGGCGGTCCGGGATCTCCGCGATGGTGCGCACGTTCGGGGTGATGTCCTCACCGGTGCGGCCGTCGCCGCGGGTGGCCGCGCGGGTGAGCCGGCCCTTCTCGTACGTGAGGTTGACCGCGAGGCCGTCCACCTTCAGCTCGCACAGGAAGTGGTACGCCTGCTCGCCCAGCTCCCTGGCGACGCGGTCCGCCCAGGCGGCCAGCTCGTCGTCGTTGAAGGTGTTGTCGAGCGAGAGCATCCGCTGGCGGTGCTCGACCGCCGTGAACTCCGTCTCGTACGCCCCCGCGACCTTCTGGGTGGGCGAGTTCGGCGTGCGTAGCTGCGGATACCGCTCCTCCAGGGCCTCCAGGGACTTCAGGAGCCGGTCGAACTCCGCGTCGCTGACGACGGGAGCGTCCTTCACGTAGTACCGGAAGCGGTGCTCCTCGATCTGCTCCGCCAGCTGCGCGTGCTGCTCACGGGCCTCGGCGGGCACCGCCGTCGTCTCCGCCTGCTTGTCGCCGGCCACCGTGTCGTCCTCCCGTTACTCTGGGTTGTCCGCGAGGGATCTCGCCGCCCGGACGCAGTGGTCCAGCGCCTGGCGCGCGTAGGCGGGAGAGGCCCCCGCCAGACCGCACGCCGGGGTCACCGTGACCGCCTCCGCGAGCAACCCCGGAGACAGCCCCAGCCTGCGCCACAGCGTCCTGACACCCATGACGCTACCGGCAGGGTCTGACAACGGGCCGTCCGTGCCCGGCACGACACCGGCGAACAGCCGCGTACCGCCCTCGACGGCCTCGCCGATCACGTCGTCGTCACGCTCGGTGAGCAGCGCGAAGTCGAAGGAGACGGCCGCCGCGCCGGACCGCCGCAGCAGCGCGAACGGCACGTCCGGCGCGCAGGAGTGGACGACCACGGGCCCGCCGGCGTGCGCGCCGAAGACCTCGCGCAGGGCCGCCTCCACGACCTGCCGGTCCGGCGCCCGGTGGGTCCGGTAGCCGCTCGCCGTGCGGACCTGTCCGCGCAGCACGGCGGTGAGGGAGGGCTCGTCGAGCTGGAGGACGAGCCGGGCGCCCGGGACGCGCCGCCCCACCTCGGCCAGGTGCGCCCGCAGCCCCTCGGCGAGCGAGGCGGCGAGGTCCCGGCAGGCGCCGGGGTCCGACAGGACGGCCTCGCCGTTGCGCAGCTCCAGGGCGGCGGCCAGCGTCCAGGGGCCGACGGCCTGCACCTTCAGGTCGCCCTCGTAGCCCTGGGTGAACTCCTCCAGGGCGTCCAGGTCCTGCACCAGCCAGGACCTGGCCCGCCGGGTGTCCCGGCCCGGCCGGTCGCCGAGCCGCCAGCCGCTGGGCTCCACGCGCGCGTACAGCTCGACCAGCATCCCGGCGGTGCGGCCGGTCATGTCGGCGCCGGGCCCGCGCGCGGGGAGTTCGGGCAGGAAGGGGAAGTCCCCGAAGCTGCCCGTGGCGGTCTTGGCGGCCTCCCGCGCGTCCGTGCCGGGCAGGGAGCCGACACCGGTGGCTCCCGGAAACCTGAACTGGCTGTTTTCGCTCACCAGGGCAGCCTACGGAACCCGGCGGCCGGGGTCAGCGCCCCGGGCGCACCGTCAGGTCGTTGACCTCCGCGTCCCTGGGCAGGTCCAGGGCCATCAGGATCGTCGTGGCGACGGACTCGGGGTCGATCCACTTCGCCGGGTCGTACTCCTTGCCCTCCTGCTGGTGCACCTTGGCCTGCATGGGGCTGGCGGTGCGGCCGGGGTAGACGGAGGTGACGCGGACGCCGTGGGCGTGCTCCTCCTGGCGCAGGGAGTCGGCGAGGGCCTTCAGCCCGTGCTTGGAGGCGGCGTACGCCGACCAGCCGGCGGACGCGCTGAGCCCGGCGCCGGAGTTGACGAAGACCACCTGGCCGTGGGCGGCCCGCAGCTGCGGCAGCAGCAGCCGGGTCAGCTCGGCGGGCGCGACCAGGTTGACGTTGAGCTGGTGGCGCCAGGACTTCGGGGTGAGGTCGCCGACCCCGCCGAGGTCGGCGACCCCGGCGATGTGCAGCAGGGAGTCCACCCGGTCCGGGAGCGTCTGGTGGGACAGCGCCCAGGACAGCTTGTCCGGGTCGGCGAGGTCGCCGGCCAGGGTGCGGGCGCCGGGGAACTCGGCCGCCAGTTCCTTGGCGCGGCCCGCGTCGCGCACGTGCAGTACGAGGTCGTCCCCGCGCGCGTGCAGCCGGCGGGCCACGGCCGCGCCGATGCCGGATCCGGCCCCGGTGATCACATGAGTAGCCATGCCGCCCATGCTCGCATCACCGGCCGGCGGACTGCTCCTCCAGGTAGGCCAGGGCGCGGACCGGCTCGTCCGCGAAGAACACCAGCTCGGCCAGCGGGCGGGGCAGGAAGCCCTCGGCCTCCATGCGGCGGAACTGCTCGCGCAGCCCGTCGTAGAAGCCCGCCGTGTTCAGCAGCACGACCGGCTTCTCGGTGCGGCCGTGCTTCTTCAGCTCCAGGATCTCGGTGGCCTCGTCCAGCGTGCCGGTGCCGCCCACCATGATCACCACGGCGTCGGCCTTCTCCAGCAGCAGCCTCTTGCGTTCGGCGAGGTCGGCCGCGACGATCATTTCGTCGGCGCCGGGCCGCGCCTTGTTCGCCAGGAACTCCACGGAGACGCCCAGCAGCCGGCCGCCCGCCTCCTGCACGCCGTCGGCGACCACCTTCATCAGGCCGACGTCGGAGCCGCCCCAGACCAGGGTGTGGCCGGCCTTGCCGATCAGTTCCGCGAACTCGCGCGCGGGACGCGTGTAGCGCTCGTCGAGGTCGGCGGCGGACAGGAAGACGCAGATGTTCATGGCCCCTACCGTACGGTGTCCGCGCGGGCGGGAAGAAGCGCGGCCCGTGCGGTGCTGAACCGGTATGAGCCAAGGACACACGATCACCGTCCAGCGAAGCGAGCGGCACGTGCGCGTGGTGCGCGACGGCCAGGTGCTCGCGGAATCCGACCGCCCCCTGGAACTGCGCGAGACGGGCTGTCCGGTGCGGTACTACATCCCCGCCGAGGACGTACGCCTGGATCTGCTGACCCCGTCCGGAACGCACACCGTGTGCCCCTTCAAGGGCACGGCGTCCTACTGGTCGCTGCCGGAGGCGGCCGACCTCGTCTGGGCGTACCCCGACCCCAAGCCGGAGGTCGCGGAGATCAAGGACCACTACTGCTTCTACGACACCGACGTGTCATGACCGGATGAGCCCCGTGCCGTACGGCAGTCTGCACGGGCATGGACAAGAAGACGACTTCGCGCGACGGCACCTCCCTCGCGTACCACGTGACCGGCCAGGGGCCCACGGTGATCCTGGTCAGCGGTGCGATGTCCACCGGCGGCACCCTGCTGCCCCTGGCCCAGCGGCTCGCGGACCACTGCACGGCCGTCGTCTACGACCGCCGGGGCCGCGGCGAGAGCGGCGCCGGCGGGCCGTACGCGGTGGACCGCGAGATCGAGGACCTGGCCGCGCTGACCGGCGCGGTGGGCGGCGAGGCGGCGCTGTTCGGGGTCTCCTCGGGCGGCGCGCTCGTGCTGCGCGCGGCGGCGGGCGGGCTGCCGGTGTCCCGGGCGGCGGTGTACGAGGTGCCGTACGCCGACCATCTGGCGGACGGCGCCGCCCGGGAGGCCGCCTACAAGGAGCGGCTGGGCGCGGCGCTCGCCGAGGGCCGGCGCGGGGACGCGGTGGAGCTGTTCCTGCGCCTGACGGGCCTCGGCGAGGAAGTGATCCAGGGCGCCCGCCAGTCCCCCATGTGGCCCGGCATGGAGGCCCTCGCGCCGAGCCTCGCGCACGACGACGCGGTCATGGGCGACGGGCTGCTGCCCGCGGACCGGGTCGCCGCGATCCCGGTGCCCGTGCTCGCGGTCGCGGGCGGCGCGAGCCCGGAGTGGATGCACCGGGCGGGCCAGGCGATCGCCCGGGCCGCGCCGCGGGGCACCTACCGGGTCCTGCCGGGCCAGACCCACATGGTGGAGCCGGACGTGCTGGGGCCGGTGCTGGCGGAGTTCTTCACGGGGTAGCGGACCGGGCGGCTCAGACCGCCGCGGCCGTCGCGCGCGTGGTGGACGCGATCGTCGCCGAGCCCACCACGCGTGTGCCGTCGTAGAGCACGATCGCCTGACCGGGGGCGACGCCGCGGACCGGTGCGGCGAAGGTCACGCGCAGCTCGCCGCCGGTGAGTTCGGCGGTGACCGGGGTCTCGTCGCCGTGGGCGCGTAGCTGGGCGGTGTAGGCGCCGGGACCGGCGGGGGCGGCGCCGCACCAGCGGGGCCTGACCGCGGTGAGGGCGGTGACGTCCAGGGCGTCGGCCGGGCCGACGGTGACCGTGTTGGTGACCGGGGAGATGTCCAGGACGTAGCGCGGCTTGCCGTCCGGGGCCGGGGTGCCGATCCTGAGGCCCTTGCGCTGGCCGATGGTGAAGCCGTACGCGCCCTCGTGCGTGCCCAGCCTGGCGCCGGACTCGTCCACGATGTCGCCCTCGGCCTTGCCCAGCCGCTTGGCCAGGAAGCCCTGGGTGTCGCCGTCGGCGATGAAGCAGATGTCGTGCGAGTCGGGCTTCCTGGCCACGGCCAGGCCCCGGCGTGCGGCCTCCGCGCGGATCTCCTCCTTGGTGGTGACCGTGTCGCCGAGCGGGAACATCGCGTGCGCGAGCTGCCGGTCGTCCAGCACGCCGAGGACGTACGACTGGTCCTTGGCCAGGTCGGAGGCGCGGTGCAGCTCGCGGGAGCCGTCCTCGCGCACGATCACCTTGGCGTAGTGGCCGGTGCAGACGGCGTCGAAGCCGAGGGCCAGCGCCTTGTCCAGCAGCGCGGCGAACTTGATCTTCTCGTTGCAGCGCAGGCACGGGTTCGGGGTGCGGCCGGCCTCGTACTCGGCGACGAAGTCCTCGACGACGTCCTCGCGGAAGCGGTCGGCGAGGTCCCAGACGTAGAACGGGATGCCGATGACGTCGGCCGCGCGGCGGGCGTCGCGCGAGTCCTCGATGGTGCAACAGCCCCGCGCGCCGGTGCGGAAGGACTGCGGGTTCGCGGAGAGCGCGAGGTGGACGCCGGTCACGTCGTGGCCTGCTTCCGCGGCGCGCGCGGCGGCGACGGCGGAGTCGACCCCGCCGGACATGGCGGCGAGGACGCGGAGGGGGCGGGTGCGCTGCGGGGTGTCAGTCATAACCCTTCCAGGGTACGGGGGCGCGGGAACCTGGTCCGCCGGTTATCCGTTGATCCGGCATGGGGGCGACATCGGGGACGGGCAGGGGGACGGCGGCGGGCGACGGGGACCGGCGGCCGGGCCGGCGCGCGCTGCTGGTGGGCGGGGCCGCGGTGGCCGTGGGCACGGCGCTGCTGGCCCGGGAGGAGCTGGGCCGGCTGTGGTGGCGGCTGCCCGGCGTGGACAGGCAGCGGACGGCGGGCGCGGTGGACTTCCGGGGCGCGCGCTGGGTGGCGGCCTCGGCGGCGAACTACCGCCTGGCGGACCGGCCGGCCGACTACCCGGTGGACCGGGTGGTCGTCCATGTCACCCAGGGCGGTTACGCGTCGGCGGTGAAGGTCTTCCAGGACCCGGCGCACGGCGCGGCGGCGCACTACGTCGTGCGCCGGGACGGGCGGATCACCCAACTGGTCCGCGAGCTGGACGTGGCCTTCCACGCGGGCAGCCGGGAGTACAACGAACGCAGTGTCGGCATCGAGCACGAGGGCTTCGTGACGGACCCCGCGTCCTTCACCGACGCCCTGTACGCGGCCTCGGCCCGGCTGACGGCCGCGATATGCGGGCGCTACGGCATCCCGGTGGACCGCGAGCACATCATCGGCCACGCGGAGGTGCCGGGCACGGATCACACGGACCCGGGCCCCTTGTGGGACTGGAACCGATACCTGCGCTTGGTCCACGCCGCACCCGCCGGGGCGCCTACGGCGGGGTGAGGCCGGGGGCGGGGCTGGGAGGCTGGGGCTGGGGGCCGGGGCTGGGGGCCGGGCTCTCCCGGTGGCTAGGTCAGGCCCGCTGCGCGGGCGCGTTGGACTGCTGGGGCTATGGCCTTGGCTACCGCCTCGACGTCGGCCTCGGTGGAGGTGTGGCCGAGGGAGAAGCGCAGGGTGCCGCGGGCCAGGTCCGGGTCGGTGCCGGTGGCGAGGAGGACGTGGCTGGGCTGGGCGACGCCCGCGGTGCAGGCGGAGCCGGTGGAGCACTCGATGCCCTGGGCGTCCAGCAGGAGCAGCAGGGAGTCGCCCTCGCAGCCGGGGAAGGTGAAGTGGGCGTTGGCCGGGAGCCGGCCGCCGGGCGCCGGGTCGCCGCCGAGGATCGCGTCCGGCACGGCCGTGCGGACGGCGTCGACGAGCTGGTCGCGCAGGGCGCCGATCTCGCGGGCGAACCACTCCTGCCGCTCGGCGGCGAGCCGGCCGGCGACGGCGAAGGCGGCGACGGCCGGGACGTCCAGCGTGCCGGAGCGGACGTGCCGCTCCTGGCCGCCGCCGTGCAGGACGGGCACGGGCGTGTGCTCGCGGCCGAGGAGCAGGGCGCCGATGCCGTACGGACCGCCGATCTTGTGCCCGGAGACGGTCATGGCGGCCAGGCCCGAGGCCGCGAAGCCGACCGGGAGCTGACCGAACGCCTGGACCGCGTCGGCGTGCAGCGGAACTCCGAACTCGGCGGCCACGTCGGCCAGTTCCCGGACCGGCATGACGGTGCCGATCTCGTTGTTGGCCCACATCACGGTGGCCAGGGCGACGTCGTCGGGGTTGCGGGCGATGGCCTCGCGCAGCGCCTCGGGGTGGACGCGGCCGTGGGAGTCGACGGGGAGGTACTCGACGGTGGCGCCCTCGTGCTCGCCGAGCCAGTGCACCGCGTCCAGGACGGCGTGGTGCTCCACGGGGCTGGCGAGGACCCGGGTGCGGGCCGGGTCGGCGTCGACACGGGACCAGTACAGGCCCTTGACGGCCAGGTTGTCGGCCTCGGTGCCGCCCGAGGTGAAGACGACCTCGCTGGGGCGGGCGCCGAGGGCTTCCGCGAGGGTTTCCCGGGACTCCTCGACCGTGCGGCGGGCTTGCCGGCCGGACGCGTGCAGGGAGGAGGCGTTGCCCGTGATGCCCAGCCGGGCGGCGAACGCCTCTGCCGCCTCCGGGAGCATCGGGGTGGTCGCGGCGTGGTCGAGGTAAGCCATGGTGAGCCCGATTCTACGGCTCTCCCGCGGCGGGCCCCGTCCGCCGGCGGGCGTCACAGGCTCCAGGACACCGTGCCCGAGATCTCCATCGCCGTCACCAGGACGATCAGGTCGGCGACGCCCAGACCAAGGCCCAGGTAGGCGCGGCCCCGGCGGGCCGTACCGCGCCAGAGGGCGGCCAGCGCCAGGACGATGGCGACCGGGCCGAGGAAGAGGTTGAGGACGAGCAGACCGAGCAGGCCGAGGACGAAGGACGCGACGGCCATGCCGTCGGCGTCACGGCCCCGGGTGCGGGCGCGGGGACGGGTGTCGGTGCGGCCGGTGGCCGGTGCGGTCAGATGCATGGTGCTCAGCTCCCGAGATCCTGGTGCGGCGGTCAGTGGGCCGAGGTGCCGCGGCGGCGTCCGTGACGCTCGCGGAGCGCGAACACGCCGAGCCAGACGGCGATCACGGCGGCCAGGACGGCGGTGACGGTCAGCGGCGCGTGGGCCACGGTGCCCAGCACGACTCCGAGCAGCATGAACGCGGCGACGAGGAACAGCATGGGATCGGATCCCCCCTCCGGGGTGCCTCGTGGTCAGCCGGTGCGAAGCGCCAGCCGGTGTGAAGTTTGGGTGAACAGTTGTAGTAACACTTGTTCACTGACTTTGAGTCTAACCCCTTCCGTGGCTTTTCAATTCCGGAGAACAGTTGTTAACTGGATGACATGAGTCACACCCTCGGCATCCGGCAGGCCCAGAAGCAGAAGACCCGGCAGGCGTTCCTCGATGCGGCGCTCGTCCTGCTGGAGGAGCAGAGCCTCAGCAGCCTGGGCCTGCGCGAGGTCACCCGGGCCGTCGGGGTCGCCCCGACCGCCTTCTACCGGCACTTCCGCTCCACCGCCGACCTCGGTGTGGCCCTGGTCGACGAGGCGCTGGGCAGCCTGCACCCGATGGTGCGGACGACGGTGTCCACCACGGCCGGCGACAGCGAGGAACGCATCACGCGTGCCGTCGAGTTGATCGCTGGTCATGTAGACGCGTACCCCGCGCATGTCCGGTTTATCGCCCGGGAACGACATGGCGGGGTGCAGCCGGTGCGCGAGGCCATCCGGGACCAACTGCACCGGTTCGCCGAGGAGGTGAAGGACGAGCTGGCCAAGGACCCGGAGGCGGACGGCTGGAGCGACGACGACCTGCTGATGCTCGCGCACCTCTACGTCGACCAGATGCTCGTCACCGCCTCGCTGTTCCTGGAGGCACAGGAGGCGCCCGAGGAGCGGGACCGGGTGACCCGGCTCGCCGCCCGCCGGCTGCGCCTCATCACCCTGGGCCGCACCCACTGGCTGGACTGAGACCGGGCCTGCGCGAGGGTCTGCGCGTCAGACCCCGCGACGGACGGCCCCGGCATCGCGTAAGGGCCGGCCCTCGAGGGGGCCGGCCCTTACGCGTGGTCGGGGTGTCAGCTCAGCTTGGCCCGGGCCAGTTGGCGGGACTGTGCGACCAGCCGGTCGTCGCTGTCCCAGACCTCCGCGTCCTCCTCCAGGAAGCCGCCGGCCAGGTTGCGGGTGGTGATCGAGATCCGCAGCGGGCCGGGGGCCGGGCGGTGGCGGACGTGGACGGTGAGTTCCACGGTCGGCACCCAGCCCTTGAGGCCCATCTCGAAGGCGGTGGGCGGCAGGGCGTCCACGGCGAGGAGCAGCGAGAGCGGGTCGGCGTCGCGGCCGTCGGCGAGGCCGAACCAGCCGCGCATCTCGCCCTTGCCGGAGGGGCTGCCGAGCGCCCAGCCGAGGGTGGCGGGGTCCAGCTTGAGCATCAGCCGGTCGGCGATGGCGGAGCTGCCCTCGACCGGGGCCGGTCCGTCCTCGGAGCCGAGGCACCGCTCCAGCGGCGGGATCACGGGCGGGGTGGCGGTGGTGCGCACGTCGTCGGGGAGGGCGTCGAGGTCGCCGTAGGAGGCGAGGACGCGGATGCGCTCGACCTCGTTGCCGTCGTCGTCGTACTGGAAGAGCGAGGCCTGGCCGGTGGAGAGGGTCCGGCCGGCGCGGACGGTCTCGGTGCGGACGACCGCCGGGCCGGGCCGGGAGGCGGTCAGGTAGTGCGCGGAGATGGTGAACGGGTCCGGATGCGGGAGGGTGTCCGCGAGGGCCCGGCCGAGCACGGCCAGCAGATAGCCGCCGTTGACGGCGCTGATGATGGTCCAGCCGGCCGAGAGGTCGATGTCGTAGACACCGGGCTCGCGCCGGGTGACCATGGTGTCGCGGTCGAACTCGCTGTCGCCGATCACGGCCCGCGAATGGGGAACGGTAGCTGCTTCGGGCATGCGGGAACGGTACAACAGCGAACTACTAAGCGGTAGCTTTCCCTGTTTCAGCGAGATGTCGGCTACTCCTCGGTCACCGTCGACCGGCGGTTCCACGCCCGGGGCGCCCGCCAGTGGAACCGCATGGCGAGCAGTCGCAGCACGAAGGCCGTGACGGCGGCGATCCCGCTGGTGAGCGGGGTGAGCGCGTCGTAGCGCAGGCACAGCACGACCATCGTGGCGCCCACCATCGCCGGGACCGCGTACAGGTCGCGGTCCCAGCGCAGCAGCGAGGGCACCTCGTTGGCCAGCACGTCCCGCAGCACACCGCCGCCGACCGCGGTGGCGAGGCCCAGCGCCGCCGATGCGGTGAGCCCGAGGCCGTAGCCGTACGCCTTCGTCGTGCCGCTGACGCAGAACAGCCCGAGGCCGGCCGCGTCGAAGACGAGCACCGCCGCCTGGATGCGCTCCACGTGCGGGTGCAGGAAGAAGACGACGAGGGTGGCGAGCAGCGGGGTCACGAAGTACCCGAGGTCCGTGAAGGCGGCGGGCGGCACGGCTCCGATGACCAGGTCACGGAAGAGTCCGCCGCCCAGCGCGGTCACCTCGGCGAGCACGGCGATGCCGAAGACGTCGAAGTTCTTGCGGACGGCCAGCAGGGCGCCGGAGATCGCGAACACGAAGATGCCGATCACATCGAGCGTGTGCTGGACGGACGGACTGAAGAGTTGCTGGAGCTGCACCCTGACATTCTCACCCGCCAGGGTGCCCGTGCCTTACGAAGTGGGGCTCACAGGGCGGGTTTCCCTGGCGTGAAAAGCCAGGTGTCGAACAGGTCGTCCAACTGCCGGCCGCTGATCCGCTCCGCGAGCCGGACGAAACCGGCGGTGTCGGCGTTGCCGTACCGGTGCAGCCTGGTCCAGGCGGGCAGCAGCCGGAAGAAGGCGGGGTCGCCGATCCGCTCGCGCAGCGCCTGGAGCGTCATCGCGCCGCGCTGGTAGACGGCGGAGGAGAACATGGTGTCCCGCTGCGGGTCGGCCGGCTTGATCTGCCAGAAGGCGGCGTCGGCGGGCCGGGCGTCGTAGGCGGCGCGGAAGGAGTCGTGCGCGGAGCGGGTGCCCTGGTGCTCGGCCCACAGCCACTGGGCGTAGGTGGCGAAGCCCTCGTTCAGCCAGATGTCCTTCCACTGGGCCACGCTCACCGAGTCGCCGAACCACTGGTGGGCCAGCTCGTGCACGATGGTCGACTCGCTGCGCACGGCCGAGTAGGCGGGCTTGCTCTGCACCTCCAGCGAGAACGCGGCCTGCGGCATGTCGTCGACGATGGCGCCGGTCTCCTCGAACGGGTACGGCCCGAAGACCTGCGACCAGTAGTCGGTGGCCGCGGCGGTGACGGCGTACACGTCGACGCTGTTGGCGTCCTTCAGCACGGGGTCGATGGCGACGTAGACCGGGATGCCGCCGGGCGTGCGGCCGGTGCGCACGTCGAACTTCCCGATGGTCGCGGTGGCGAGGTAGGACGCCATCGGCTTGGACTCGCGCCAGTGCGTGTGGGTGGAGCCGTCCTTGTCGTACGTCGACACCAGCCGGCCGTTGGAGACGGCGGTCAGACCCCGGGGCGCCTTGATCCGGATGTCGTAGGTGGCCTTGTCGGCGGGGTGGTCGCTGGACGGGAACCAGGTGGAGGCGGCGTTGGGCTCGCAGGCGACGAAGACGCCGTCGGCGGTCTTCATCCAGCCGTACGACGAGCCGAAGACGATGGGTCCGCCGAGCGGCTCCGGTACGCCTCCGTAGGTGACGGACACGGTGAAGTCGCGGCCCTCGGCCAGCGGGTGGCGCGGGGTGACGGTGACCTCGTCGCCGTCCCGGCTGAACTCCGCGCGTCTGCCGTCGACTTCGACCCGGGTGATCTCCAGCTTCTGGAGGTCGAGGTCGAAGGAGGACAGGGTCTGGGTGGCGCGTGCGGTGAGGGTGGTACGGCCGTCCAGGCGGCCGGTGTCCGGGGCGTAGGAGACGTCCAGGTCGTAATGGCGGGCGTCGAAGCCGCCGTTGCCTAGCCGGGGGAAGTAGGGATCGCCGATGCCGGGGGCGCCCTGGGTGGGGGCGGCGGAGGCGGCGATGGTGAGGAAGGAGGCCGCCGCGGTGACGAGGGCTGCGATACGTGCCGAACGGGAGAGTGCCATGGGTCGTCCCTTCCGAGCGTGCCGATCAGTGGCCGGACACGGACGACTCTGCACTCTCCCGTTCAGACATGTACATGACTTTGCTCAGTCGTCATGTGCTACTTGCCGGTTGACTCCTGGGAGTCGGTCCCGGCGGAGGGCTTCCCGGTCGTGGACTTCGCGCCCGGACCGGTCTTCTCCTCGGACGCGTCCGCCGCCGCGAGGGCCGCGGCGGCTTCGGGATCCGCGGCGGTCTCGGCGGCTTCGGAGGCGGTGGAAGCCTTGGAGGGGGCCTCGGGGGTCTTCGAAGTGGCCTCCGGGGCCTCCGAGGTGGCCTCCGCGGTCGCCTCGGGGGTCTTCGGAGTGGCTGCCGGGGCCTCCGGGGTGGCCTCCGGGGACTCTGAAGGGGCCGCCGGGGTCTTCGAAGTGGCCTTCGAGGTTTCCGCGGCGCCCTCCGGGGTCTTCGAAGTGACGCCCGCGGTCTCCGAAGTGGCCTCGGGGCTCGCGGCCGGCTTCGCCGTGCCGGCGGTCTCCGCGTCGGCGGCCGTGGTCCCGGTGGCCGTCTCCGCTTCGACAGCCGTCGTCTTCGCAGTCGCCGTCTTGGCAGTCGCCGTCTTGGCCCCGGTCTCCTCGGCAGCCGCCGTCTTGGCAGCTTCCGCCTCGACAGCGGCCTCCTTGGCGGCCTCCGCCTTGGCCGCCGTCTCGTCGGCGGCGGGCTTCTCGGAAGCCGCCCCCTCCGTGGCCGTTTCCTCGGCCGCCATTTCCACGGCCGCCGTCTGCTGGGCCGTCGTGTCCTCGGCCGCCGCGTTCTCCGCCGCCGGTTCCTTCCCGGAGGCGCCGGCCGCGATGACCGCGTCCGGGACCAGTTCCGACGCCTTCTTCGCAGCCGACAGCAGGACCGTGTCCTGCGGAGCCTGGTCGGCGAAGTTCTCGGGGTGGTGGCAGGCCACCCGCTGGCCCGGCCGCAACTCGACGAGCTGCGGCTCGGTCGTCTGGCAGATCTGCGTGGCCTTCCAGCAGCGGGTGTGGAAGCGGCAGCCGGACGGCGGTGCGATCGGCGACGGCACGTCACCACGGAGCAGGATGCGCTCGCTCTTGCGGCCCCGGCGCCTGGTGTCCGGCACCGGCACCGCCGACATCAGCGCCTTGGTGTACGGGTGCATCGGCGCCTCGTACAGCGAGGTGCGGTCTGCCAGCTCCACGACCTTGCCGAGGTACATCACCGCGATCCGGTCCGAGACGTGCCGGACGACGGAGAGGTCGTGGGCGATGATCACATAGGTCAGGCCCAGCTCCTGCTGGAGGTCGTCCATGAGGTTCACGACCTGCGCCTGGATCGACACGTCCAGCGCGGAGACCGGCTCGTCCGCCACGACCAGCTTCGGCTTCAGGGCGAGCGCGCGGGCGATGCCGATGCGCTGGCGCTGGCCGCCGGAGAACTCGTGCGGGTAGCGGTTGTAGTGCTCCGGGCTGAGGCCGACCAGTTCCAGCAGCCCCTGGACCTCCTTCTTCACGCCGCCCTCGGGCTCCACGCCCTGGAGCCGGAAGGGCGCCGAGACGATCGAGCCGATGGTGTGGCGCGGGTTCAGGGAGCCGTACGGGTCCTGGAAGATCATCTGGATGTCGCGGCGCAGCGGGCGCATCTGCGCGGCGCTCAGCCGCGTGATGTCCCGCCCCTCGAAGGTGATCCGCCCGTCGGTCGGGTCCTGGAGCCGGGTGATGACCCGGCCCATGGTCGACTTGCCGCAGCCCGACTCGCCGACCACGCCCAGGGTCTCGCCCCGGCGCACCTCGAAGTCGATGCCGTCGACGGCCTTCACCGCGCCGACCTGGCGCTGCAGGATGCCCTTCTTGATCGGGAAGTGCTTGGTCAGGCCCTCGACCTTGAGCAGCACCTCCCGCTCCTCGCGCCGTGCCGGGGCGTCCTCGGGAGCCGTCGCCTGCTGCGGGACCGCGGCGTCGGCGGCAGTGTCCGTCTTCTTGGTCTCACTCACAGCTTCGGCGCAATCTCTTCGGTCCAGATCCGCTGGCGGTCCTCGGCCGGGAGGTGGCAGGCGGACCAGTGCCCGGTGCCCACCAGCTCCAGCTCGGGGCGCACCGTGCGGGTGACGTTCCCCTTGGGGATGTCCGCGTACGGGCAGCGCGGGTGGAAGGCACAGCCCGAGGGGACGTTGATGAGGCTCGGCGGCGAGCCCTTGACCGGGATGAGCCGTTCGGAGGTCTCGCGGTCGATGCGGGGCATCGAGCCGAGCAGGCCCCAGGTGTAGGGGTGCTGCGGCTGCTCGAAGACCTCGTCGGCCGGGCCGCGCTCCACGCACCGGCCGCCGTACATCACGAGGACGTCGTCGGCGATCTCGGCGACCACGCCGAGGTCGTGGGTGATCATGATGACCGCGGAGCCGAACTCCTTCTGCAGGTCCCGGATCAGGTCGAGGATCTGCGCCTGGACGGTCACGTCGAGGGCGGTGGTCGGCTCGTCCGCGATCAGCAGCTCGGGGTTGTTGACCAGCGCCATCGCGATCATGGCGCGCTGGCGCATACCGCCGGAGAACTCGTGCGGGTAGCCGTCGACGCGCTTGGCGGGCTCGGGGATGCCGACCCGGTCCAGCATCTCGATGGCCCGGGTGCGGGCCGCCTTCCTGCTGACGTCGTGGTGGACCCGGTACGCCTCGACGATCTGGTCGCCGACCTTGTAGTACGGGTGCATCGCGGACAGCGGGTCCTGGAAGATCATCGCCATCTCCCGGCCGCGCAGCTTGCGCACCTCGTCCGGGTCGGCGGAGACCAGTTCCTTGCCGTCCAGCCAGATCTCGCCGGACATCCGCACGTTCTTGCCGCGCGGGCCGAGCCGGTGCAGGCCCATGACGGCCAGCGAGGTCACCGACTTGCCGGAGCCGGACTCGCCCACGATGGCGAGGGTGCTGCCCTTCTCCAGCGAGAAGCTGAGCCCGTCCACGGACTTGACCACGCCGTCGTCGGTCGGGAAGTGCACCTTGAGGTCGCGGACCTCCAGGAAGGCGTCGGGCGCCTTGCCGGGCTCGGTGCGCTCGCCCACCGCGGCGCCGGTCTTGGAGAGTTCGGTCACGAGAGCCTCACCCGCGGGTCGGCGGCGGCGTAGAGCACGTCCACCACAAGATTTGCGATCACGACGAAGAAGGCGGCGAGCAGGGTCACGCCGAGGATCTTGGGCAGGTCGTTGTCGGTGATGCCCTGCACCGCGTACCGGCCGATGCCGTCCAGCGAGAAGACGCTCTCGGTGATCACCGCGCCGCCGAGCAGCAGCCCGAGGTCCATGCCGAACACGGTGATGATCGGGGTGAGGGCGGCGCGCAGACCGTGCCGGATGACGACCTTGCGCTCGTGCAGGCCCTTGGCGCGGGCCGTGCGGATGAAGTCCTCGTTCATCGTCTCCAGCATGCCCGAGCGGGTGAGCCGCGCGTAGATGGCGGAGTACAGCAGGGCCAGCGAACACCAGGCCGGGAAGAGGGTGTTGGCCCACTGCTCGGGGTTCTCGGTGAACGGGACGTAGTCGCGTCCGAAGATCGGCCACTTGAAGACGAAGAGCAGGATCGCCAGGTTCCCCGTGAAGAACATGGGCAGCGAGACACCGGCGAGCGCGACGCCCATGAAGGTGCGGTCGAAGAAGGAGCGCGGCTTCAGCGCGGAGACGACACCGATGGCCACACCCGAGACGAGCCACAGCACGGCGGCGCCGGCGGCCAGCGAGAGGGTGATCGGAATGCGCGAGGTGAGCTGCGGCCAGACCGCGACGTGGTCCTTGAAGGAGTAACCGAAGCACGGCACGTCGCAGTGCACCGTCGTGGGCCCGAGGTTGTAGTCGGCGCCGGCCACGATCCCCTTGATGAAGTGCCAGTACTGGACGTAGACGGGCTGGTCCAGACCGAGGTTGTGCTTGACCGCGGCGATGTCCGCCTTCGACGGGCTCTTGCCGATGTACTGCTGCGCCAGCTGGTCCGCTGTCTGGCCGGCGAGCCGTGGCAGCAGGAAGAAGATGGCAAAGGTGACCGCGGAGACGACCAGCAGCAGGATCACTGCCGCGAACGTCCGGCGGAGGATGTACGAGATCACGGGGATCGGCGCTGGTGCCCGCGGGCCGCGAAGCCCGCGGGCACCAATGCCTTCACCTGCCTTCCGGGGCTGCTACTTCGACGCGACGCCGATGTTGAGGTAGTCGTACTGACCGCTGAAGGCCGCCGTGGAGACCAGGTTGGTGTAGTTCTGCGGTCGGGCCAGCAGGACCTTGAAGTAGGTCAGCGGGACGAGGACGGAGTCGTCCATGGTCTTCTTGTCGATCTGCGTGTACAGGCTGTTGCGCTCGGTGTCGTCCTCGGTGCCGATCGCCTTGCCCAGCAGCTCGTTGACGTCCTTGTTGTCGTACTGCGACAGGTTGGTGCTGCCCGACTGGCTGATCGCCTTGCCGTTCAGGATCTGCTGGAGGAAGCCGTAGCCGGAGGGCCAGTCGGCACCCCACTGCATCATGTGCAGGCCGATGTTCTGCTTGCGCGTGAACTTCGGGACACCCGCGTAGTCGGTGAAGTACTTGCCCGACGGGAACTGCTTCAGGCTGGCGTTGATGCCGACCTTCTTCAGCGAGGCGATGATCGCCGTGGCGGCGTCGATCTCCTGCGGACGGTCCGAACGGGCCGAGATGTTCGTGTTGATCGAGGTCTTGCCGCAGTCCTTCAGCAGCTGCTTGGCCTTGGCGGCGTCGCCCTTGCTGTCCTTGCTGGCGTAGACGTCGGACTCGGCGTAGCCCGGGATGTCCGGCGGCAGCACGGTGGAGGCGATCTCACCGCGGATCGGGCCGCCCTCGGCGGTCTGCACCGAGACCTTGTCGATGGCGTACTGCACGGCCTTGCGGCACGCCAGCTTGTCGAACGGCGCGACCGTGGTGTTGATCGCCATGTAGACCAGGCGGCCACCGTAGGTGTTGTCGGTGTTGGCCTTCTTCGCGGCGTCGGTGATGACCTGGGCCTGGGTCGAGGCCTGGACACCCGTGCCGCCGAGGTCGATGGCGTTGCCCGCGAGGACGTCCTTGTCGATCGTCTCCGGGTTGACCTTCAGCCGGACGACGATCTTGTCCGGGAGCTGCTTGCGCAGCGGGTCCGTCTTCGCGTCCCAGTTCTCGTTGCGGACCAGGACGGCCTGCTGGCCCTCCTGGTAGCTCTGGAACTTGTACGAGCCCGAGGAGACGATGTGCTTGACGTAGTCGACGCCGGTGTCCTTGGCCTGCGGCACCGGGGCCGTCTGCGGGGCCGCGACCAGGTAGTCGAACTCCTGGAAGGCCTGCTTCAGGTGGAAGACGACGGTGGTGGCGTCCGGCGTCTCGATGGAGGACAGGCCCTTGGCGCTCTTGTCCTTGTACGGGCCCTTGTACTTGTCGCCGCCGGCCAGGAACTGCTGGAAGTAGTTCGGGCCGAGGGAGAGCACGTCACGCGCGAAGTTGGAGCGCTCGACGGCGTACTTGACGTCCTTCGAGGTGATCGGCGAGCCGTCCTCGTACTTCAGGCCCGCACGCAGCTTGTACGTCCAGGTCTTGCCGCCGTCGCTCGGCTGGCCCTTGCTCGCGGCGAGGTCCGGGACGAGGGTGTTGCCCTCCTCGCCGGCGCCGGGCTTGAAGGTCATCAGCGGGCGGGCCCACAGCCGGCTGAGGTTGTACATGTACGCGTAGTACGTGTTGCCCGGGTCGAACGAGTCCGGGACGTCGGACAGCTCGTAGGTGAGCGTCCCGCCCTTCTTGTCGGACGCGTTGACGACGCCCTTGGTCGCGGCGTTGGCCCCGGCCGACTTGTTCTCGTTCTTGTTGTCATCGGCCTTGCTGCAGCCGGCAATAAGCAGGCTTGCGGAGCCGATGGCCGCGATCGCGGCCAGCGCTGACCTTCGCATGATGGGCGCTTTCCCCTCCATTGTTGGAAACTTACGGGCTCTTCGGCGGCCGTCGTCAGCGGCTGCGCGGGTCGAGTGCATCGCGGAGTCCGTCGCCGAGCAGGTTGAAGGCGAGGACGGTCACGAAGATGGCGAGACCAGGGACGATCATGAACATGGGGTCGACCTGGTAGAAGGTGACCGCCTCGCGGAGCATGCCGCCCCAGGACGCCTGCGGGGGCTGGATGCCCACGCCGAGGAAGCTCAGGGACGCCTCGAAGAGGATGTTGGTCGGGATGAGCAGCGTCGAGTAGACGATGATCGGGCCGACCAGGTTGGGCATCAGCTCCCGGAACAGGATGTACGGGGCCTTGGCGCCCATGCCGCGGGAGGCGTCGACGAACTCGCGCTCGCGCAGGGCGAGGGTCTGGCCGCGCACGATCCGGCCCAGGTAGGGCCAGTTGAAGAAGCCGATGACGAAGATCAGCACGCTCAGGTGGAGCGGCAGCCCGCTCAGGCCGAACGCGCCGCCCTGGAGCGTGGCGGAGATGGAGATGGCGAACAGCAGGAGGGGGAAGGCGAGGAACGTGTCCATCATCCGGCTGATGACCGCGTCCACCCGTCCGCCGTAGTAGCCCGCGACGACGCCCATCACGGCGCCGATCACGTTGGACAGGACCGTGGCGCCGAAGGCGACCACCAGCGACACCCAGGAGCCCTCCAGGATCCGGGTGGCGATGTCGCGGCCGAACTTGGGGTCCACGCCGAGCGGGTGGTCCGCGCTGATGCCGCCCAGACTGCCCGTGGGCAGCGAGGTGTTGGCGTCGATCAGGTCCTGGTGGAAGTCGTTGGGGTCGAGCCCGAAGAGGGCCTGGAGGGGGCGCGCGAGGAGTGCGAGGAGGATCAGCAGGATCACGATGACGCCGCCCGCGACGGCCACCTTGTCCTTCTTGAACCGGGTCCAGGCGATCTGGCCCAGGGAACGACCCTCGATCTGCCCCTTTCCGGCACCCGCCAGCACAGCCTCCGGCTGCACCTCGGCTGCCGCTCCGGTGGTCTCGATCGGTGCGGTCACGGTGAGCGACCCCTCTCGCCGGTGGTGACCGGCCTGCGCCTGCCGCGGATTGCGGCTTTGTCGACTTGCCATCGATCACGGGGCCTTCGGCCTCATGTCTGAACCGGGAGTCTTCAGCGTCGTTGCGATCACCCGCCAGAGCTGACGGCGAAAGTATGCGCAACCGTGATGCAGTGCGGGGGATTCCGTTATCCGAACAGTGGGTAACGGCCCTCGGACGCGGGTCAGTTGGGACAGAACGCCGATTCGGCGCGGTTCGGGACGTATGGCGGATGTCTACGCGCGCAGAGAGCCGCCCGTCCGGTCCATCATGCACTGCGTGCCAAGAGGCCCGGCACGCGGGCCGGTTGCTCAGTAGCCGCCGTGGACCGGCGGGTAGCCGTAGCCGGCGGACGGCGGGGCCTGGAGCTGCGGGTGGGGCGCGGGGGCGTGGGCCTCGCGGTCGTAGAAGGGGCGCGCGTTGGCCCGCATCCACATCACCACCGGGTCGTAGTCGTCGCTCATTGCGACCGTCGACACCGGCAGCCCCTCCGGGACCGCGCCGACGGACTGCTGCATCATCGCCCGCACCGAGTCCACCGCGGCGGGCGAGGCGTCGTACACCTCCAGGCCGATGGCGAGGTACGGCGCGCCGAGCGCGGGCTGCACCCAGGCGCGGCGCAGCGAGCGCAGCGCGGGGGTGCGGTGCGCGTTCTGCGCGAGCAGGGCGTAGAACTGCGGGATCTCGATGCCGGGTTCCGACAGCCGCAGCGGTCCGGCGGGCTGGCGGTCCAGACCGGTGGCGATGCGGCGCAGATCCAGCCAGGGGATGCCGACGCCGCCGCCCGGGGCGTGCGGGTTGAGCCAGAGGCCGTAGTGGTCGGGGTAGAGGGTGCGGGCCACGTCCAGGCCGTCGGCCACCTCGTAGGAACGGTTCCAGCCGCTGGCCGACAGTTCCTGGGCGGAGGTCACACAGGGGGCGTAGGGGAAGCCGTCCACCTCCATCGTCCCGTACTGGGCGTCCGGGGAGCCGGCCTGGCCGTGCCACAGCAGCATCCAGATCTGGCCGGCGGAGGGGATGGCGAGGGCGCGCAGCAGGGCCTCGTAGGCGTCGTAGCGTCCGGGCGTGACCTGGCGCAGCATGTGCTCGACGCCGCCGCTGTGGCTCGCGCTCACCTGGTGTGCCCCTTCTTCTTCATGACCCGGCGTGTGAGCACAGCTTATGCGCCCGGCAGCGCCGGGCCCGTGGCGTCGCGCGCCGGTGCGGGTGGGTGGCGGGGTGCTCGGGCGTCCCCCGCGCCCCCGTGGAGGGCCCGGTTCAGTGGCCGTTCCGGTAGAAGGGGTGCACGTTGGCCTTCAGCCAGGTGGCCACCGGGTCGTCGGTGACGTCCAGGAGGACGAGGTTGACCGGCCACGTGACCGGGACCCGGCCGAGGGCCCGGCCGAGGGCCTCCAGGGGGCGGGCGCGCAGGTCGCCCTCCCACTGGGAGAGTTCCACGCCCACGAACATCACCGGCTCGCCCGTCTCGACGACGGCGAGGCAGCGGCGGGCGGTGAGCACCACGCCGATCATGTCGAACTCGGCGGAGGCGGCGGCGAGGAAGTCGACCGGGTCGTCCTGCCAGTCGGGCTCGAAGAGGCGGACCCGGCCGCCGGTGCCGGGGCCGTCGAGCGGGGTGCGGCCCGCCTGGCACAGCTCGGCCACGGCCGCGGGCGGCAGCGGTATGCCCACCACGCCCTCGGGGTTGACGGCGATGCCGACCTGCGCGGGCAGGCCGCGGGCGAACTCCACCGCCGGGGCGATGGTGTACGCCATGTGGGGACCGGCCACCTGGCGCAGCTGTTCCTCGGAGCTGAACACCGGGACGTACGCCTGGCCGCCGAGGTCCAGCGTCGGCAGGTCCAGCGGGACGCTGTCCGGGCCGCCGCCGCCCGGCAGCGGGACCCACAGCAGGCTGCGGCCGAGGACCTCGATGATCCGGCCGCCCGCCGTGGGGACGCCGAGGGACGCCGACAGCACCTCCTCCAGCTCGTTGCCGGGCCAGCCGCCGTGCGGCTGGGGGTGTGCCTGTGCCGGAAAGTCCGCGGGAAGGTCCGCCGGGAAGTCCATGTGCCTACCGCCTGCTGGGAACCGCTGTCGTGTGCGAGAAGGCTAGCGGGTGGCGGTGACAGTCCCTCACCGGGCGAAGCCCACCCGGCCCAGGACGTCCGCCGCGTCCCGGTCCAGCAGCACGGCCGTGCCGCAGCCGGCGGGCAGTTCGCCCCGCTCCGCCGCGCGCAGCAGCCGGGCGGTGGCCCGGCGGTGACGGCGGAAGGCGTAGCGGGAGACGCCCCGGCCGCGCTCGCGCTGGCCCTGCCGGGCGGTGCCGGGGCTGACGTCGAGCAGGAGCAGGTGCAGGGTGCCGCCCCGGCGCCGGGCCGCGCGGGCCAGCCAGGCGCGCACCCAGGGCTGGGTGCCGCAGTCGTGCACGACGACTCCCCCGCCCTCGCGCAGGGCCCGGCGCAGCGCGGCGTAGTGGGCGAGGCGGACCAGCGGGCGGTACAGGGCGTAGGGCAGCGGGCCGGGGACGCGGGCGGCCCAGCGGTCGCGGGTGTCCTGGGAGTCGACGCGGGGGCCGGCGACCGCGCGGTGCATCAGGGTGGACTTGCCACTGCCGGGCAGGCCGGTGACCACGACCAGGTCGCGGGGGCCGAAGAGCAGGGCGTGCGGGCTGCGGCCCGCGCGGTCGCGCAGATCGCGGACGGCCGGCGCGGGACGGCCGGCGCCGCGTCCCCGGGCCGCGGCGGAGGGCTGCGCCGGCATCGTCAGGCCGGCGTGGGCGGTGTAGGCCGAGGTCCTGTGCACCCTGATCGTCCTCCCCAGTGGGCTCGGTGGTCTCCATGCCCGTTGTATGTAAAGAGAAGGTAATGGGCAACGGTCCGCGATGTGTGCGCGTACGGCCACGGACCGGTCACGATCAGTGGGCTCTGGCTGGCCGGGGTGCGGCGTGCAATGATGAGCCCGCCAACTGCATACCGGCCGTTTGAATCCGCGCGGGAGAGTTCCCAGGCCCCCCGGGCCCCTGGGACGCCGAAGGAGCAAGTCCCTCCCTTGAATCTCTCAGGCCCCGTTACCGCGCGGGCGAGGCACATCTGAAAAGCGGGCCGCCGTATCCGGCGGTCCCACCCAAGGTGCAAGCCGTGGCCGTCCCCGTGGCGGTCCAGGCGAACCTCTCAGGTTCCGATGACAGATGGGGAGGAACGTTCCTCGCCCGTCCCTTCTGCCTGGGAGACGACCGACCGATGAGCAGTACCGAACTCCGTCACACCGCGCTCGACGCCGTGCACCGCTCGCTGGGCGCGACGATGACCGACTTCGCCGGCTGGGACATGCCCCTGCGCTACGGCTCCGAGCGCGACGAGCACCTGGCCGTGCGGACCCGGGCCGGTCTGTTCGACCTCTCCCACATGGGCGAGATCACCGTCACCGGAGCCGAGGCCGGCGCGTTCCTGAACCACGCGCTGGTCGGCAACATCGCCACCGTGGGGGCCGGCCGCGCCCGCTACACCATGATCTGCCAGGACGACGGCGGCATCCTGGACGACCTGATCGTCTACCGGCTGGCCGAGACCGAGTACCTGGTCGTGGCCAACGCCTCCAACGCCCAGGTGGTGCTGGACGCGCTCACCGAGCGCGCGGCCGGCTTCGCCGCCGAGGTCCGCGACGACCGGGACGCCTACGCGCTGCTCGCCGTCCAGGGCCCGGAGTCCCCCGGCATCCTGAAGTCCCTGACCGACGCCGACCTGGACGGCCTGAAGTACTACGCCGGCCTGCCCGGCACGGTCGCGGGCGTCCCGGCGCTGATCGCCCGCACCGGCTACACCGGCGAGGACGGCTTCGAGCTGTTCGTGCGGCCGGAGCACGCCGTGGAGCTGTGGCAGGCGCTGACCAAGGCCGGCGAGGGCGCCGGGCTGGTCCCGTGCGGGCTGTCCTGCCGGGACACGCTGCGCCTGGAGGCCGGCATGCCGCTGTACGGGCACGAGCTGACCACCTCCCTGACCCCCTTCGACGCCGGCCTCGGCCGGGTGGTGAAGTTCGAGAAGGAGGGCGACTTCGTGGGCCGCGCGGCGCTGGAGCGGGCCGCCGTCCGGGCCCAGGAGAACCCGCCGCGGGTGCTGGTCGGCCTGGCCGCCGAGGGCCGCCGGGTGCCGCGCGCCGGGTACGCCGTCGTGGCCGGCGGCGAGGTGATCGGCGAGGTCACCTCCGGCGCCCCCTCCCCCACCCTGGGCAAGCCGATCGCCATGGCCTACGTCGACGCGGCCCACGCCGCCCCGGGCACCGAGGGCGTCGGCGTGGACATCCGGGGCACCCACGAGCCGTACCAGGTCGTGGCGCTGCCGTTCTACAAGCGCCGGAAGTAACCGGCCGGCCACGGCCGCGGCCGTGGGACCCCGGTCCCGCGCCGTCGCGTGAGCCTGCGCACATTCACCCGCCCACCAGCGGTTTCCGTAGTCCCCCCGTCACCATCACTCCCGCGCGTACAGGAGAATTCAGGCCATGAGCAACCCCCAGCAGCTGCGCTACAGCAAGGAGCACGAGTGGCTGTCGGCCACCGCGGACGGCGTCGCGACGGTCGGCATCACGGAGCACGCGGCCAACGCGCTCGGCGATGTCGTCTTCGTCCAGCTCCCCGAGGCCGGCTCCACCGTGTCCGCGGGCGAGACCTGCGGCGAGCTGGAGTCGACGAAGTCGGTCTCCGATCTGTACTCGCCGGTCACCGGTGAGGTCACCGAGGTCAACGAGGACGTCGTCAACGACCCGTCGCTGGTGAACTCCGCGCCCTTCGAGGGCGGCTGGCTGTTCAAGGTACGCATCACGGACGAGCCGGCCGAGCTGCTCTCCGCGGACGAGTACACCGCCTTCACCGCCGGCTGAGGAGTCGTAGCCCCATGACTGTCCTGAACACACCCCTGCACGAGCTGGACCCGGAGATCGCCGCCGCGGTCGGCGCCGAGCTGGAGCGCCAGCAGTCGACGCTGGAGATGATCGCCTCCGAGAACTTCGCGCCGCTCGCGGTCATGGAGGCCCAGGGCTCGGTCCTCACCAACAAGTACGCCGAGGGCTACCCGGGCCGCCGCTACTACGGCGGCTGCGAGCACGTCGACGTCGCCGAGCAGATCGCCATCGACCGGGTCAAGGAGCTGTTCGGCGCCGAGTACGCCAACGTGCAGCCCCACTCCGGCGCCTCCGCGAACCAGGCGGCCCTGTTCGCGCTGGCCCAGCCCGGGGACACCATCCTCGGCCTGGACCTCGCGCACGGCGGCCACCTGACCCACGGGATGCGGCTGAACTTCTCCGGCAAGCAGTTCGACGTGGTCGCCTACCACGTGGACGCCGCGACCGGCCTGGTCGACATGGCCGAGGTCGAGCGGCTCGCCAAGGAGCACCGCCCCAAGGTGATCATCGCCGGCTGGTCGGCGTACCCGCGCCGGCTCGACTTCGCCGAGTTCCGCCGGATCGCCGACGAGACCGGCGCGTACCTGTGGGTCGACATGGCGCACTTCGCCGGCCTGGTCGCCGCCGGTCTGCACCCCAACCCGGTGCCGCACGCGGACGTGGTCACCTCCACCACGCACAAGACCCTGGGCGGCCCGCGCGGCGGCATCATCCTCGCGCGCAAGGAGTTCGCGAAGAAGCTGAACTCCTCCGTCTTCCCGGGCTTCCAGGGCGGTCCGCTGGAGCACGTGATCGCGGCCAAGGCGGTCTCCTTCAAGGTCGCCGCGAGCGAGGAGTTCAAGGAGCGCCAGCGCCGCACGGTGGAGGGCGCCCGCATCCTCGCCGAGCGGCTGACGGCCGCCGACGCCCGCGAGGCCGGGGTCAACGTGCTCTCCGGCGGTACGGACGTGCACCTGATCCTGGTCGACCTGCGCGCCTCCGAGCTGGACGGGCAGCAGGCCGAGGACCGGCTGCACGAGGTCGGCATCACGGTCAACCGCAACGCCGTCCCGGACGACCCGCGCCCGCCGATGGTCACCTCCGGCCTGCGCATCGGTACGCCGGCCCTGGCCACCCGCGGCTTCACGGCCGAGGACTTCGCCGAGGTCGCGGACGTGATCGCCGAGACGCTGAAGCCGGAGTTCGACGCCGAGGCGCTCAAGGCGCGCGTCAAGGCGCTCGCCGACAAGCACCCGCTGTACCCCGGTCTGAACAAGTAGGCCGCCTTTCGCGGGGCGCCGCGCACACTGGAAGAACCCGGCGTGCGCGGTGCCCGCGCCCCGTACCACCCCGGTGCACCACCCCATCGCACCATCCCGTCTTGAGGAGTCACCCGTGGCCATCTCGGTCTTCGACCTGTTCTCGATCGGCATCGGCCCGTCCAGCTCCCACACGGTCGGCCCGATGCGCGCGGCGCGGATGTTCGCCCGCCGGCTGCGCAACGAGGATCTGCTCGGCTCCGTCGCGGCCGTGCGCTGCGAGCTGTACGGCTCGCTCGGCGCCACCGGCCACGGCCACGGCACCCCGAAGGCGGTGCTGCTCGGCCTGGAGGGCGCCTCGCCGCGCACGGTGGACGTGGAGGGCGCCGACGCGCGGGTGGAGACGATCAAGCGGGCGGGCCGGCTGTCGCTGCTCGGCACGCACGAGATCCCGTTCTCCTTCGACGACGACCTGGTCCTGCACCGCCGCCAGGCGCTGCCGTACCACGCCAACGGCATGACGGTCCGGGCGTACGACGCCTCGGGGGCCGAGCTGCTGGCCAAGACGTACTACTCGGTCGGCGGCGGCTTCGTCGTGGACGAGGACGCGGTCGGCGCGGACCGGATCAAGCTGGACGACACCGTCCTGAAGTACCCGTTCCGCACGGGCGACGAGCTGCTGCGCCTGACCAAGGAGACGGGCCTGTCCATCTCCTCGCTGATGCTGGAGAACGAGCGGGCCTGGCGCACCGAGGAGGAGATCCGGGCCGGCCTGCTGGAGATCTGGCGGGTGATGCGCGCCTGCGTCCAGCGCGGCATGTCCCGGGAGGGCATCCTGCCCGGCGGTCTGAAGGTCCGCCGCCGCGCCGCCGTGTCGGCCCGCCAGCTGCGCGCCGAGGGCGACCCGCTGGCCCACGCGATGGAGTGGATCACGCTCTACGCCATGGCCGTGAACGAGGAGAACGCAGCCGGCGGCCGGGTCGTGACGGCCCCGACCAACGGCGCGGCCGGCATCATCCCGGCGGTCCTGCACTACTACATCAACTTCGTGCCGGGCGCGGACGAGGACGGCGTGGTCCGCTTCCTCCTCGCCGCCGGCGCGATCGGCATGCTCTTCAAGGAGAACGCCTCCATCTCCGGCGCCGAGGTCGGCTGCCAGGGCGAGGTCGGCTCGGCCTGCTCCATGGCGGCGGGCGCGCTCGCCGAGGTGCTGGGCGGCTCCCCGGAGCAGGTGGAGAACGCGGCCGAGATCGGCATGGAGCACAACCTGGGCCTGACCTGCGACCCGGTCGGCGGCCTGGTGCAGATCCCGTGCATCGAGCGCAACGGCATGGCCGCGGTGAAGGCGGTCACGGCCGCGAAGATGGCGATGCGCGGCGACGGCTCCCACAAGGTGTCCCTGGACAAGGTCATCAAGACCATGAAGGAGACCGGCGCGGACATGAGCGTGAAGTACAAGGAGACGGCGCGCGGCGGGCTCGCGGTGAACATCATCGAGTGCTGACGGGGGTCCCCCGACAGGGTGTGTGACAGAAGGCTGTCATGTCCTGACAGAGGGCTACCATCAGAGCGTGATCGACCTGTACCCCGCGCTGTGGGGACTGCTCGGCAGCAGTGTGGCCGAAGCGCTCAACCTCTCGGCGCTGATGCGTCCGACCGGTCCGCGCAGCCGCTGGCGCTGGCCGTGGCGCACCCGTGCCGACCGGCCGGTGATGCTGGTGGCGATCGCACTGCGGCTGTTCGCGGGGTTCGGGCTGACCGCGGCGCTGGGGAACTCCGGGCAGTTGCCGAACGCGACCGCCGCGTTCGCCGTCGGGGTGACGACTCCGCTGGTCGTCGCGAAGTTCTTCCAGGTGATCCCGGTCTCCGGCGCGGGCGCGGGCCAGCAGCACGAGCCCCCACTGCCCACCGCCCGGCAGGCCGCCGTGGACGAAGAGGCGCTGTCGCAGCCGAGGGGGTCCAGTGCTGCGAGCTGACAGCGCGCTCGGCCGTCTGGTGCTGGCGCTGGCCCTACACCCTGCCGACCTGCCGCCTGCGCCGTACGGGGGGCCCGGTGCCCGGTTGATCGCGGCGCTGGGGGCGCGCCCGGTGCCGGAGGCGGTCACGGAGGCGGTGCCGGAGGGCCCGGCGCGGGCGCCGCTGCGGTACCGGCCGGCGGCCTGGGGGCGGTGGCTTCCGGGGCTGCTCACCACCTGGCTGGTCACCCTGACGTGCCTGACGGCCGCCGCGGTGCAGAAGGTGCTGCCCGGTCCCTGGCAGGCGATGGTGCCGGGGCAGGCCGAGGGACCCGGCCCGGAACGCTGGAGCCTGACCGCGGCCGGCCGGCTCGGTCCGCGCGGACGGGCCGAGGCGCTGGCGTTCACGCCGGACGGCCGGCTGCTGGTGACGGTCTCCCGGTCCTCGGCCGGCACCTGGGACATGGCCGATCCCGGGCATCCCCGGCAGGTCGCCGTCCCGCCGGGCGTGGGCCGGGTGACGGCCGTCGGGGCCAGTCCGGACGGGCGCACGCTGGTGACGGCCGGCGGGCCGGACGTACGGGCGCTCGCCGTGGGCTCCGGGGCGACCCGGTGGTCCGTCGACGGCGCCCCGCGCGAGGTGAAGGCGGTGGCGGCGGGCCGGGACCGGGTCGTCTTCGCCGACGCGGGCACGGCCGGTTCCACCCGGCTGACGGAGCTGCGCCTCGACGCGGGACGGCCGCTGCGGCTCACCACCCTGAGCCGGCTCCAGCAGCGGGTCGACGCCGCCCAGTTCTCCGCCGACGGGCACACCCTGGCCGTGGCCGGTGCCGAGGGGACGGTGCGGCTGTGGGACGTGTCGGACCCGCGCCGCCCGGAGGCCGCGGGGCCCGCCTTCGGCACTCCGGGGCTGCGGACGACCGCGCTCGCCTTCAGCCCCGACGCGCGGCTGCTGGCCACCGTGGACGCCGCGCGGACCGTACGGCTGTGGGACGTCGCCGACCGCGCGCGCCCGCGCCCGCTGGGCCGTCCGTTCGGCGACGGCGCCGAGCGGGTCACCGCGGTCGCCTTCAGCCCGGACGCCCGGCTGGTGGCCACCGTGGGCACCGACGGGACGACGAGCCTGTGGTGGCGGCTGCCCGGCACGGAGGCCGATGTTCCGCCAGGGGCTACCGCGCGGTAACCGACCGACCCTACGCTGCCGTCAACTCGGCGACAGCGAAGGGAAGTTCGGGCATGCGGGTGAGAAGACGGCTGGCGGCGCTGACAGGCGCCGCCGCTCTGCTGGCGGTGGCCCCGGTGAGCGCCCACGCGGCGGCGCCCAAGTTCTCCGCCACGACGGCGATCGGCACGCACAACGCCTACGAGCAGGACAAGTACCCGTACTTCGCGCAGGCGTTGGACTCCGGTGCCGCGCTGCTGGAGCTGGACGTCTACGTCGACAGCATCAGCCACCGCTGGCGGGTCAGCCACAGCAACCCGTTGGGCAACGACAACAACTGCGAGGCGGCCAAGACGCCGGGCGAGCTGTACAGCAAGAGCCGTAACCAGGACCTCGGCGGCTGTCTGGACAACATGGCCGCCTGGAACCAGCTCCACCCCGACCATCCGCCGGTCGTCGTCAAGGTCGAGATGAAGGTGGGGTTCAACGACAAGGCGGGCCTCGGACCGGACGAGTTCGACGCGCTCGTCGCACAGAAGCTGGGCTCCGGCGTCTACAAGCCGGCCGATCTGCTCGGCGGCACCCACCCCACGCTGGACGCGGCGGCCAAGGCCGACGCCTGGCCGTCCCGGGACGCCCTGCGGGGCAAGTTCCTCTTCGACCTGATCCCGGGCACGGTGGAGCAGTCCAACCCGTTCGACAGCTACTGGACGGACGAGGAGTACGGCGACCATCTGCGCGACCTGTCCGCCGCCGGGAACATCTCCGCTGCTCAGGCCTTCCCGGCCGTGCTGGGCGCGGCGAACGGCGATCCGCGTGCCGGCCGCTACGACGCCTCGATACGCCCCTGGTTCGTCTTCTTCGACGGCGACGCGGCGACCTATGTGAACAAGGGCTACGACACGTCGTTCTACTCCGCGAACCACTACATCCTGATCGCGACGGACGCCCACAACGTGTCCCCGGCGATCTCCTCCACCAACCCGACGGACGCCGAAGTCGCGGCCCGGCTCGCCCTGCTGGCCAAGGCCCACGCGAGCCTCGTCACCTCCGACTGGTCGGCGAAGTCCGCGTCCGTACTCGGTTCGGTGACGAACCGGGGCTGAAGGTTCCGGCCACGGACGCGGAGGGCACACATCCCCCATGCTCCATGGCATCGACGTCAGCGCCTTCCAGTCCTCCTCCTACGACACGGACGGCCTCTCCTTCGTCTTCATCAAGGCGACGGAGGGGCGGTCCTACGTCAACCCCCGGCTCGCCGCCCAGACGAAGACCGCCCGCGACGCCGGACTGGTCGTCGGTTTCTACCACTTCCTGTGGCCCGGCCATCTCGGCGACCAGGCGGATCACTTCCTGCGCCACGCCCCGGACCGCCCGGGTGACCTCCTCGCCGTCGACTGGGAGAACACCGGCGACGGAACCCACGCCAGCAACGCGGAGAAGGACCGCTTCCTGCGCAAGCTGAAGGAGTCCCGGCCGGACAACCGGGTCGTGCTCTACTGCAACCGGCACTTCTGGCTGGACATCGACACCACGTCCTACGCCGGGGACGGGCTGTGGATCGCCGACTACGTCAGCGCCGGCAAGCCCCGCATCACGGCCAAGTGGCGGTTCCACCAGTACACCAGCGAGCCCCACGACAAGAACGTGGCCCGGTTCGCGGACGCGGACGACCTGCGCGACTGGGCCACGTCCTAGGGCCTCTCGTTTGGATCAGGCCAGGCTCAGGCGCGGAAGTCCGCCGGGCGTTCCCGGGGTGCCGCCGCCAGGGCCTCGCGCACCGCGTCCACGCCCGCGCGCAGGCCGTAGACCGGAGTGCCCGGCTGCTGGCGCCAGGAGTCGGCGATGCCGCCGGCGTCGACGGTGTCGAAGCCGAGTCCGTCGATCAGGGCGCGCACCTTCGCCTTGGCGTCCTCGTCGTCCCCGGCGACGGGGAGCGCCATGCGCTCGGCGTGGCCGGCGGGCAGCGGGCGGTCCAGCAGGTCCTGGGCGTAGGTGCCGTTGAACGCCTTCACCACCGGGTGGCCCAGGTGCTGTTCGACCCAGCGGCTCTCGGGCAGGCCCTCGTCCTCGATGGCGTCGATCCGGCCGTCGCGCTGCGGGTAGTAGTTGTTCGTGTCGATCAGCGCGAAGCCGTCCGCCGCGCCGTCCAGCAGGCCCGCGGGCAGGTCCGGGACCGCCTTCAGCGGGACGGTGACGACGACGACCTCGGCGCCCTCGGCCGCGTCCGCGGCAAGCACCGGGGTGGCGCCGGTCTCCTCCGCCAGGTCCTTCAGGGTCTCGGGGCCCCGGGAGTTGGCCACGGCCACCTCGTGGCCGAGGGCGGTGAGCCGCCGGGTGAGGTTGCCGCCGATGTATCCGGCTCCGATGATGCCGATCTTCATGACACGCCTCCGCGTTCCTTGATACATGCATGAGCATGCATCGCTCCGGTGGGCGTCAACCCGGACCCCGCCGCTCTTATTCCACGGCCGCGCCGGACGGGTGACGCCGGGAGCCGGACGGGTGACGCCGGGAGCCGGACGGGTGACGGCTCAGACCCGTACGACGATCTTGCCCGTGTGCCGGTTGGACTCCATCAGCCGGTGCGCGTCCGCCACCCGGTCCAGACCGTCGAAGACCTCGCCGACCAGCGGGCGGAGCGAACCGTCGGCCAGGCCGGAGGCGAGGTAGCGGGCGGCGCGGTCGCGGCCCTCGGCGCTCTCGGTGAGGGCGAGGTTGTTGTAGCCGTGCACGGTCAGCGGCCACTGCATGGGCAGCTCCGTGGGGCGCTCGGACAGCCAGCCGTAGCTGATCAGCAGGGCGTCGCGGGCCGCCGCCGCGCCCAGTTCCCGCAGGTACGGTCCGCCGATCGCGTCCAGGACGAGGTCGGCGCCCCGGCCGCCGGTCACCCGCCGGGTCTCCTCGGTCACGTCCTGGTCCGCGGTGACGATGACGTGCTCGGCGCCGAGGTCGAGCAGCGCCCGCCGCTTGGCCTCGGTGCGGGTGGTGGCGATCGGCACCGCGCCGGCCCGCCGGACCACCTGGATCGCGGCCGTGCCGGTTCCGCTGGACGCGCCGGTGATCAGCACCCGGTGGCCGGCCCGGAGCCGGCCCCGCTCGACCAGGGCGCCGTAGGCCGTGGTGTAGGTGAGCCAGACGGCCGCGCCGGTGACCGCGTCGACCCCGGCCGGGCGCGGCACCAGCGCGGTCTGCGGCAGCAGCACGAAGTCGCCGTAGACGCCGTGGGTGCTGAGGTGGAAGTTGGCCGCCGACAGCACGGGGTCGCCCGGCGCGAAGGCGGTCACCTCCGCGCCGGCCGCCGTCACCACGCCGGCCGCCTCGTAGCCGTCGCGGGAGCCGGGCAGGTGCGGCTGGTAGAAGTAGGTGCCGGTGCGCAGCATCGCCTCGGCGCGGTTGAGGCCCAGCGCCTCGACGCGGACCAGGACCTCGTCCGGTCCGGGCGCGGGCAGTTCGGCCTCCTCCACGGTGAACACCTCGGGGCCGCCGGTCTCGTGGAACAGCACAGTGCGTGCGGTCGTCGTCATGGCGTCGACGCTACGGCGGGACAGGGAGACGTTCCATGTCCCGTGCTCTCGGTTTCCTGTCCGATCGTCTTCCCCGGGCGGACCCGGAGGGCTAGGGTCGCCGCATGGACGTGCTCAGCGACGTGGTCGCCGCGATCCGCGCCGGCCGGCCGCACTCCGCGCGCCGCTACAAGTACGCTCCCTGGGGCCTGAAGTGGCCCGACGGCGAGGACGCCACCTTCCATGTGATCCTGCGCGGCTCGGCCTGGCTGGTCCTCCCGGACGCGAAGCCGGTGGCGCTGGCGCCGGGGGACGTCGTCTTCCTCGCGCACGGCCAGGGGCACGGGCTGGCCAGCGGGCCCGACGTGCCGCTGGGAGAGGTGCGGCTGCTGCCGGACGGCACCTGGAGCGGGCCGTCCGAGGAGCGGGGCGCGGGCCGCCCGGACACGGTGACCCTGTGCGGGACGTACCGGCTGGATCGGGACCGGGGGCGCCGGCTGCTCGCGGAGCTGCCCGACGTGCTGCACCTGCCCGCCCAGGTCGGCGGGCACCGTGCGCTGCGGGCGGCGGTGGAACTGCTCGGGATGGAGCTGGAGGAGCAGCGGCCGGGCACCGACGCGATCGTCACCTCGCTGCTGGACACCCTGCTGCTGTACATCCTGCGGGCCTGGTGCGAGCGCGAGCACACGACGGGCCGCGGCCGGGGCTGGGCGGCGGCACTGGCCGACCCGGCGGTCGCGGCGGCGCTGTGCGCGCTCCACGGCGCACCCGGCCGGGCCTGGACGGTGGCGGAGCTGGGTCTGGTGGCCGGGCTGTCCAGGGCGGCGTTCGCCCGCCGGTTCACGGCGCTGATGGGCGAGCCGCCGCTGACGTACCTGACGTGGTGGCGGATGACCACGGCGGGCCGGCTGCTGCGCCACGACGACCTGTCCCTGAGCCAGGTGGCCGGACGCACCGGCTACACCTCGGAGTTCGCCTTCGCCAAGGCGTTCAAACGGGAGTTCGGCGTGGCGCCGGGCCGCTACCGCAGAGCGGCCCGGGCGAGCTGAGCCGGCGGCGGGCGGTCTCCTCCGCGCGCGGGCGAGCTGAGCCGGCGGCGGGCCGGTCTCCTCCGCGCGCGGGCGCCCCTACGCCGTCGAGCCGGTCCGCAGCAGGGCCAGGGTGGACTCCAGCTCGGCGAGCAGGGTCGTCGCCGCCGCCTCCGGGTCGCCGGCGGTGACCGCGTCCACGAGCGCCGCGTGCGTGGCGTCCCCGGTGCAGGGGTCCCGCTCGCGCAGGCGGGTGAGGTCCAGCAGAGCCGTCAGACCCTCCCGCAGGACGGGGACGAACTCGGCGAACAGGCCGGTCAGCACCGGGTTGTGGGCGGCGGCGACCACGGCCGCGTGCAGGGCGATGTCGGCCTCCACGAACGCGGCGTCGCCGTCGGCGGCGGCAGCGCGGCGGTCCGCCAGCGCGGCCGCCAGCGCGGCGACGTCCCGCGGGGTACGGCGCCGCGCGGCGAGCCGGGCGGCCTGTACCTCGACGCCCATGCGGACCTCGTAGACGTCGGTGACGGCGGCCCGGCGCAGCCGCGCGGGCCAGTCCTCGACGGGCTCGCTGGCGAGGACGAAGACCCCGGCGCCCTGCCGGGGCCGGACCAGTCCCGCGCCGGCCAGGGCGCGCAGGGCCTCGCGGACCGTGGAGCGGCCGACTCCCAGCTCCCTGGCCAGGGTGGTCTCGCCGGGCAGCTTGGCGCCGACCGGCCAGTGCCCGGCCGCGATCTGTTCGCGCAGGCGCTGCGCGGCCTGTTCGACCAGCGGGCTGGGGCGGAGGGCACCGAGCGGCATCGACATCACCAACTTGTCCGTGGCGTGGGCCGGTTCACGGAACGGAACCCACTTGTCTGAGGAGCTGAGGAGTCGCTAGCGTAGCGCGCATGACGTTGTGCGGTCTGCTCCTCCTCGGCTGCCGCGGCGGGGTTTGACGCGACCGGCGCCCCGCCGTGGGGCTCCGTGCCGCCGGTCACCGCCCGACCGAGCCGAAGGCCACAGCCGACGATGACCACGACTCCCGTCTGGAATCCCCAGCGGCCCAGTCCCATGCCCCACCACCGCTACCGCCCCTACCAGGACCGCGTCCACGTCCCCACCGGTGACCGGAGCTGGCCCTCCGCCCGCCTCGAACGCGCCCCCCTGTGGGTCCCCGTGGACCTGCGCGACGGCAACCAGGCGCTCGCCGAGCCGATGGACACGCCCCGCAAGCGCCGCTTCTTCGATCTGCTGGTGGCGACGGGCTTCAAGGAGATCGAGGTGGGCTACCCGTCCGCCAGCCGGACGGACTTCGACTTCGTCCGGCACCTCGCGGTCGGCGGCGCCGTGCCGGACAACGTGACGCCCGTGGTGTTCACGCCCGCCCGGGCCGAGCTGATCGACCGGACCTTCGACGCGATCGCCGGGCTGCCGCGCGCCGTCGTCCACCTGTACATCGCCACCTCGCCGGTGTGGCGGGAGGTGGTGCTCGGGCGGGACCGGGCCGAGGTGCGGCGCACCGTGCGGGCGGCGGCGGAGCTCATGGCCCGGCGGGCCGGGGACGCGCCCGGCGTCCGCTTCCAGTTCTCACCCGAGACCTTCAACCTCACCGAGCCCGACTTCGTCCTCGAACTGTGCGACGGCCTCACCGAGTTCTGGGACGCGAGCCCCGACCGGCCGGTGACCCACAACCTGCCGGCCACGGTGGAGATCGCCACCCCGAACGTCTACGCCGACCAGATCGAGTACGTCCACCGCCATCTGTCCCGGCGCGACAGCGTCATCCTCTCCGTGCACCCGCACAACGACCGCGGCACGGGCGTGGCCTGCGCCGAACTGGCCGTGCTGGCCGGGGCCCAGCGGGTGGAGGGCTGCCTGTTCGGCAACGGCGAGCGCACCGGCAACGTCGACCTGGTGACCCTGGCCCTCAACCTCTACGCCCAGGGCGTCGACCCGATGCTCGACCTCGGCGACATCGACGCCGTACGGGAGACGGTGGAGCACTGCAACCGGCTGCCCGTGCACCCCCGGCACCCGTACGCCGGCGAGCTGGTGCACACCGCCTTCTCCGGCACCCACCAGGACGCGATCAGCAAGGGGCTGGCCCACCACGCCCGCCGGGCCGCCGAGGCGGGGCTGAGCGAGCGGGAGGCGCCGTGGGAGGTGCCGTACCTGCCCGTGGACCCGGCGGACCTCGGGCGGTCGTACGAGGCGGTGATCCGCGTCAACTCCCAGTCGGGCAAGGGCGGGGTGGCGTACCTGCTGAAGAGCGGCTCCGGGATCGACCTGCCGCCGGACCTGCGGCCGGAGTTCGCGCGGATCGTGCAGGAGGCGACGGACGACAGCGGACGCGAGGCCACCCCGAAGGAGCTGTACGAGCTGTTCCGCGCGGCCTATCTGACGGAGGGCGCGCTGCGGCTGCACGCCTGGTCCGCGCACGAGGAGGCACCCGGTGTGCACCGGTTCACCGGCACGCTGGAGGCCGGCGGCCGGACCGGCGACCACGAGGGCACGGGCCCCGGGGTGCCGGCCGCGTTCGCCGCGGCGCTGGCCGGCGCCGGGTTCACGGTGGAGGTCCTGCGCGTCACGCGGGACGCGGCGGCGGCCTTCGCCGAGTGCCGGGTGGACGGCGTCCCGGTCTGGGGCGCCGGCACGGGCCCGTCGGCCGAGGTGCGGGCGGTGCTGTCCGCGGTGAACCGGGCGGCGCGGTGAGCGAGGTGCTGCGCGCCGAGGGCGTGGACGTCGTCCGGGACGGCACGGCCCTGCTGCGGGACGTGTCGCTGACGGTCCGGGCCGGTGAGCACTGGGCGCTGCTCGGCGCCAACGGCGCGGGCAAGTCCACGCTGCTCGGGCTGCTCGGCGCGCTGGTGCATCCGACCCGGGGCAGCGTGGAGGTGCTCGGGCACCGGCTGGGCCGGGTGGACCTGCGCGAGCTGCGGACGCGCGTCGGGCACGTCGACCCGCGCCATCCGCTGGCCTCGCCGCTGCGGGTACGGGACGTGGTGCTCACCGGCGTGACGAACTCCGTCGAGCCGGTGCCGCGGTGGCGGCCCACCCCGGAGCAGGCGGAGCGGGCCGAGGCGCTGCTGGCCACGCTGGGGCTGGGCGCGCTGCGGGACGCCCGGTGGCCGACGCTGTCGCAGGGGCAGCGCGGCCGGACGCTGATCGCGCGGGCGCTGATGCCCGAGCCGCGGCTGCTGCTCCTGGACGAACCGGCGACGGGTCTGGACCTGCCGGGCCGGGAGCGGCTGATCGAGGCGCTGGAGACGCTGCGGGCGGAGCGTCCCGCGCTGGCGACGGTGCTGGTCACCCATCACCTGGAGGAGCTGCCGGCGGGCACCACGCACGCCGTCCTGCTGCGCGCGGGCCGGGTGCTGGCCCGCGGGCCGGTCGAGTCCGTCCTCACCGGCGACCGGGTCGGCGCCTGCTTCGGGCTGCCGCTGACGCTGGAGCGGCACGGGGGCCGCTGGAACGTGCGCGTCCGGCGGTCCGGCTGACGGACGACGGCAGGGAGCCGCCCAACCCGTGCGGGGCGGGCGGCTCCCTGCCGTCCTTCGGGTCACTTGTTCAGGTAGGTCCAGAACTCGTCGAAGGACAGCACCTTGTCGCCGTCCAGGTCGCGGGTCCTGATGATGGCCTCCGCGACGGTCTCGGTGACGTTCCAGTCACCCTGCTGCGCCAGGGCGGACTTGAACTCCGCCGCGGTGATGAACCCGTCACCGTCCGCGTCGATCCGCTGGAACTGCTTGCGTGCTTCCTCGATGTCCGCCACCGATCCGCCCCTTTTGTTCGTGTTTCACATGCCGTGCTGGCGTACTGACGCTGGTCAGATTAACGGCCCGCAGTCGCCCGCCAGTACGGTGACCACCCACGACCCGGGGAGGGGAGCCATGCAGAGCTTGCGGGACCTGCTCGACGCGGCGGCGGCCGGCGTCTTCCCGCCGGCGGACGGCGGTACGACGGTGCTGCCGCAGCCCTCGCCGCGGGACGCGGGCGTGCTGTCCTTCACCGCGCACTCGGTGGTCTTCACCGACGAGGACCCGCAGTGGGTGCGGGCGGCGCTGCGCGGCACGGACTGCGATCCGCTGGCGGCGCCGCTGCACCCGCGCTTCCTGACCGCCCTGCTGGACCGGACCGGGCGCCGGGCCGAGACGGTGGACGCGGTGCTGGTGGCCGGTCCGCTGCCCGGGGAACCGGTGCCGGCGCTGCGCGAGATCGAGGACGCCGGCCATCCGCGCATCCGGTACGCGCGCGAACGCCGGGACGCGGTGCGCGCCTGGACCGCCGACGGCGGGGTGCTGGTGCTCGGACGCGGGGTCGCCGGGCGGCTTGAGGTGTCGGTCGAGGTGGACGCCGACGCCCGGCACCGGGGGCTCGGGCGGCTGCTGGCGGCCGCCGCCCGGCAGCTCGTCAGCGAGCCGCTGTGGGCGCAGGTCGCGCCGGGGAACGCCCGCAGTCTGCGGGCGTTCCAGGCGGCCGGCTACCGGGTGGTGGGCGCGGAGCTGCTGCTTCAGCGGAAGATGCCGGTGTGCCCCAGCGAGTAGCGGCCCGGCTGGGGGTAGACGGCGAGGCCGTGCGGACCGCTGCCGACCTTGATCCGGGCCAACTGGGCGCCGGTGCGGGTGTCGATGGCGTACACCTCGGAGTGGTAGCGGCCCGACAGCCACAGCACCTTGCCGTCCGCGGAGACCCCGCCCATGTCGGGGCTGCCGCCGCCGGGCAGCCGCCACTTCCGGGTGAGCCGGTTCCGGGCGAAGTCGAAGACGGAGACGGTGCCCTCGCCGCGGTTGGAGATGTACATCTCGCGGGAGTCCCGGCTGACGTATAGGCCGTGGGCGCCCTTGCCGGTGGCGAGGAACCGTGGCCGGGTGAAGCGGTCGCCGTCGAGGATCCACACGCCGTCGGCCATCATGTCGGCGATGTAGAACAGCTTGCCGTCCGGGGAGACCTTGACGTCCTGCGGCATCGCGCCGCTCAGCGGGAGTTTCTCCCGCCCCAGCACCTTCATCCGCGCGGTGTCGACCTTCAGGATGTCGCCGCTGAACTCGCAGGAGACGATGAAGTAGCGGCCGTCGCGGGAGAAGTCGGCGTGGTTGACGCCGTGGCAGCCGGCCGGGACGGACTTGACGACCTTCATGGTGTGGGCGTCGCGGAAGACCAGTTGGCGGTCCATGGAGGCCATGACGACGGCGTACTTGCCGTCGGGCGTGAAGTACAGGTTGTACGGGTCGTGCACGTCCACCGGCCGGCCGGCCCGGCCGGTGCGCGGGTCGATCGGGGTGAGGGTGTTGCCCAGGTCGTTGTTGACCCAGAGCGTCTTCAGGTCCCAGGACGGCACGACGTGCTGGGGCTGGCGGCCGACCGGGATGGTCTCCACGACCCGGTAGGTCGCGGGGTCGATGACGGTGACCGTGTCGGAGTTGGTGTTGGGGACGTAGACCCGGGAGGGGAAGCCGCGGACCGCGGGTGACAGCCGGTTCGGCCGGTCGGCCGCGTACAGGTCGGCCGGGTCGTCGACCGGCGGCATCCCGGGCAGCACGTTCACCCGCGGCCGGTCCACCCGCGGCTGGACCGGCGCGGTGCTGCCGGGAGCCTGCCGCGGGCGGTCCCCGGATCCGCCGTCGCACGCGGAGAGCAGCGCCAGGGCGGTGACGGCGGCACCGGCGGCCAGCAGACGGACGGCTTTCGTGGTTCGCATCAGCTCAGCAGCTCCGTGGTGGTGACCGCGCGCAGCCCGCGGCGGCCGAGTTCGGTGAGGACGTCGGGGAGGGCGGCGACGGTGTCCGGATAGCCGAAGTGCAGGCTCACCACCGAGCCGGCGCGCGCGCCGGCCAGGACCGCGCGGGTGACGGCGGCGGCGCCGGGGCGGGTGTAGTCGAGCGAGTCGACGTCGTACGACAGCACGTGCGGGTAGCCGGCGGCGCGGGCCAGCCGGGTGACGAGCGGCGAAGCGGCCGGGGCGCGGGAGGGGCGGAACCAGGTGCCGATGGAGCCGGTGAGCCGCCGGAGCCGCTCGGCGCACTCGGTGATCTCCCGGCGGGCGTCCGCCTCGGCGAGGGTGTTGACGCCGATGTGCCGCTGGGTGTGGTTGCCGAGGTCGTGGCCGCCGTCGAGGATGCGGCGGGCCAGGGCCGGGTGGGCGTCCAGCCAGGTGCCGACGGCGAGCACGGTGAGCCGGGCGCCGTGCCGTTCGGCGGTGGTGAGCAGGGCGCGCGCGAGCGCCGGGTCGCCCTGGCCGTGGAAGGTGAGGGCCACCCGGGGGCGGGTGCGCGGGCCGTGGGAGATCTGGGCGGGCAGGCCGGGGTAGGCACGGGGTCCGGGGGCGGCGGGGAGCGGGGCGGCCGGGGCCGATGCGGAGGAGGCGGCGGCGGGAGAGGCGGGGACCGGTGGGCCGGCGGCCGGGCCGGTGCCGCATCCGGCGGTGAGCGCGCCGCCGGCGACGAGCCCGGCACCGGCCCGCAGCGCACCGCGTCGGTTGGTGGGGGTCACCCGCACCATTTAAGGGTTGTTCGGTAAGAAATCGGGTGATTCACCCGATGACGCACCGGCCCCGGCGGAACGTTCAGCGGTCGGTGACCCGCATCTCGAACCAGGTGGTCTTGCCGCGCGGCAGCAGGTCCACGCCCCAGCGGTCGGAGAGCTTGTCCACCAGGAACAGTCCGCGGCCGCTGATGTCCGTCTCCTGCACCGGCATCAGACAGGGCAGGCCGCGCGAGGGGTCGCGGACCTCGATACGGATCCAGCCGGGCCGGCGCCGCATCCGCAGTCCGAACACGCGGGCGCCGGTGTGGCGCACGGCGTTGCCGACGAGTTCCGACACGAGCAGGACGGCGTCCTCGGCCAGCCGGGGCGTCAGCCGCCAGGTGCGCAGGACGACGACCTGGGTGAGCCGGCGGGCGGTGGCGGCGGACTCCGGACGGGAGGGCAGCGGGACCTCGCCCTGTGCCGGATCGCCGAACAGTTCGAGCGCCTTGAGCGCCTGCTCGTCCTCGACCGCGGGCGACCAGCGTGCCACGGCCGCACGGCTGTCTCCCCGCGGCTGTCCGTTGCCCTCCAGCCCCGCCATGCCCCCATGATGGCCGCCCGGAGCCGCGTTGGGGGCCGTTCCGGAGGAATACGCCCCCCGCACGCCTCCGTCCGGCACCGGTCCGGCGGCATATGCCGCAGTCATGTCGATGGTCCGGGTGTCCCGGCTGACCTGCGGCGACGGTGTACTTCCGGGCAAGCGCCGGGCTCCCTCGACGGCACGGGTCCATGGCCGCTCCAAGGCTGCCACAAACCGCTCCTTCGAGGGACCCCGAACGAGACAACGCGTCAGTACCCGTCCTCCTAACGGGTTGGACGGGTCTGCTCCGCACCCCCCGGGATCACAGGAACCTGGCCTTGCCCGGACCCTCCTCCACGAAGCTGCGCATGCCCCGCTCGCGGTCCTCGGTGGCGAACAGGCCCGCGAACCAGCCGCGTTCGACGGCGAGGCCGGTGTCGATGTCGGTCTCCAGACCGGTGTCGACGGCCTCCTTCGCCGCGCGCAGCGCGATCGCCGGGCCCCGGGCGAGCCGCGCGGCCCAGGCGTGCGCCTGCTCGTACACCTCGGCGGCCGGGACGACCCGGTCCACCAGGCCGATGGCCAGGGCCTCGTCGGCCTTGACCTGACGGCCCGTGAAGATCAGGTCCTTGGCCCTGGAGGGGCCGACCAGCCGGGGCAGCCGCTGGGTGCCGCCGGCGCCCGGGATCAGCCCGAGCAGGATCTCCGGCTGGCCCAGCTTGGCGTTGTCCCCGGCGATGCGGTAGTCCGCGCACAGGGCCAGCTCGCAGCCCCCGCCGAGCGCGTACCCGGTGACGGCGGCGACGACGGGCTTGGGGATGCGGGCCACGGCGGTGAAGGCGTCCTGGAGGCCACGGGCGCGCCGGACCATGGCCGCGTGGTCCATGGTCTGCATCTCCTTGATGTCCGCGCCCGCCGCGAACACCCGCTCGCCGCCGTAGAGGACCACGGCGCGCACGTCCGCACGGTGGGTGGCCTCCTCGGCCAGCTCCTTGAGCCGGTCCTGGGTGGCGATGTCCAGCGCGTTCATCGGCGGCCGGTCCAGACGCAGGGTACCGACGCCGTCGGCGACTTCGAGAGAGACGGTCATGGGGGCCAGGTTAACGGCGACTAACGCGATCGGGCCCGGTGCGGTAGGTCACAGCACCGGGCCCGCCGGGTCAGCGGGGGCTCACTTCTTCCACTGGGCCCACGGCATGTTCCAGCCGTTGAGCCCGTTGTCCGGGTCCACCGTGCGGTCGTGGGAGTTCTTGACGACCACCACGTCGCCGATCATCGAGTGGTCGAAGAACCAGGCCGCCGGGACGGAGCCGTCGTAGCCGCCGCGCACGTCGCGCAGGCCCACGCAGCCGTGGCTGGCGTTGTAGTTGCCGAAGGCGCCGCCGCCCCAGTAGTTGCCGTGGATGAAGGTGCCGGAGGTGGTGAGGCGGATGGCGTGCGGGACGTCCTTGATGTCGTACTCGCCGCCGTAGCCGACGGTCTCGCCGTTCATCCGGGTGACGGCCAGCTTCTCGCTCATGACCATCTGGCCGTTCCAGGTCTCGTAGCCGGGCTTGCCGGTGGTGACCGGGATGGTCTTGACGACCTTGCCCTCCCGGGTGACCTTCATGGTGTGCTTCTCGGCGTCCACGACGGACACCTGGTTGCGGCCGATGGTGAACGTCACGGTCTTGTGCTGCTTGCCGTAGACGCCCTCGCGGCCCTCGACGCCGTCCAGGTCGAGGTCGACGGTGACCTTGGTGCCGGCCTTCCAGTACTTCTCGGGGCGGAAGTCCAGGCGGTCGTTGCCGAACCAGTGGCCCTCGACGTCCACGGCCGGCTCGGTGGTGACGCGGACGGCCTTCTCGACGTCCGCCGGGTGCGTGATGCCCCGGGAGAAGCGCAGCGAGAACGGCATGCCGACGCCGACCGTCGAGCCGTCCTCCGGGGTGAAGGAGCCGACGAAGGTGTTCTTCGGCGTCAGGGTGGTGAAGCGGGAGTCCTCGGCGGCCTTGCGGCCCGCGGAGTCCTCGGCGACCGCGTGCACGGTGTACGCGGTGCCCGCGGCCAGATGGGTCGACGGCGTCCAGGAGGCGCCGCCGCCGGATATGGACCCCTCGACCTTCGCGCCCTTGGCGTCCTTGACGGTCACCTCGGTCAGCCTGCCCCGGGTGACACCGACCTTCAGGGCGCCGCTGGTGTCGACGCCGGTGGCACCGGGGCGGGGCGCGATGCTGACCGCGGCCGCGGACTGCCCGTCGCGCGCGCCGCCCTTGTCCCCGCCCGGCCCGGCGCCGGCCCCGGAGCCCCCGCCCCCGCCGCACGCGGCGAGCGACAGCACCAGGGCCCCGGCTGTCAGGGCCAGTCCCCCGCGGCCTCGTCGCCCCACCGCCGACGCCCCCGCTTCCGGCCGCATGTTCAAGTTGTTCTCCCCTCGCCGGACCAGGTCGGACCCGGCCCGCTCCCCACCACTTCGGTGCGCGCATATTAACTGCCTGGTGGAGGGCGCGGCGCCCCGATCAATGTCACCGTTCCGTCGCAACTCCCGCCCGCCGGCGCGACTCCGGCCCCCCCGCGCCCGGTCACCGCACCGCGCTGCCCGCCGTCCACTGCCGCCAGGCCATGTTCCAGCCGCCGAGCCCGTTGTCCGGCGCCACCGTCTTGTCCTTGCTGTGCACCACCTCGATGACGTCACCGACCAGGCTGCGGTCGAAGAACCAGCCGGCCGGCGTGTCCGACGCGCCGCCCTTGACGTCCCTGAGGCCCACGCAGCCGTGGCTGACGTTGGTCTGCCCGGGCGCGTCCGGGGCCCAGTAGTTGCCGTGCAGGAAGGTGCCGGAGTCGGTGAGCTTCATGGCGTGCGGGACGTCGGGGATGTCGTACTCGCCGCCGAAGCCGACCGTGCGGCTGTTCATGCGGGTGACCTCCAGCATGTCCATCACCACCATCTTGCCGTTGTAGCTGGGGTGTTTGGGCGCGCCCGCGGTGATGGGAACGGTGGCGACGAGCTGTCCGTCGCGCCGGACCTCCATCATGTGCCGGGCCGCGTCGACCAGGGAGACCTGATCGCGGCCGACGGTGAAGGAGAACGTCTTGTCCTGGAGGCCGTAGACACCGCGCGCGCCTTCGACGTCCCGCAGGCCGAGGCCCACGGTGACCTCGGTGCCGGGCTTCCAGTACCGCTCGGGACGGAAGTCCAGGCGGTCCTTGCCGAACCAGTGCGGGCGGATCTCCACGGGCGGCCGGGCCGTGACGCGGACGGCGCGTTCGACGGCGGCGCGGTCGGTGATCTCCCGGCTGAAGGAGAGCGAGACGATCATCCCGGTGCCGACGGTGGCCCGGTTCTCGGGCGTGACGTAGGCGATGAACCGTTCGTCGGGGACGTAGGTGGTGAAGGTGGTGTGCCGGGCCGAGCGGTGGCCCTGGGCGTCCAGTGCGACCGCGTCGACGGTGTACCGGGCGGCGAGCGCCAGCCGGTCCGCGTCGGGCCGCCAGGTCAGCCCGTCGTCGCTGATGCGGCCGGGCACCGGGGACGCCTGCGCGTCCTGTTCCCGGACGACGGTCACCTTCTCCAGGCGCCCCCCGGGCACCCGGATCCGCAGCCGCTCGCCCGGCCGTACGGCCTTGCTCCCGTCGTCGGGATTCACCCGGATGACGTCCTCGGGGACCGCCGGTTTGCCCAGCGTCCCGCCCATGCCCAGGGGTCCCGGGCCGGTCGCGGAGCAGCCCGCGAGCAGCCCCGCCCATGTCAGTACGGCGGCCAGCGCGGCCCCCGCGCGCCGTGCGCGTCCAGTTGCGTGCCTCACACCAGACTCAACGACGGGGCCCGCCGCGGGGAAACGTGAGTGCGAGCCACGCGGTGGGCAGAACATGGGGGAGAACGACACGTCGGGGTGCCGCCGCGGGCAGGGGGCACCCCGGCGTTCGCGTCGGAGCCGTGGGGGGCGCGGCCGTGCCGGGCGGCCGGGGGGCGGGGCGCTCCCCGGGCCGGCCGGCGCGGCCGGGCGCCCCGGGCGAGCCACCGAGAAGAGGGGCCGACAGTGACGAGCGCAGCCGAGCAGCGGGCACCGGCCGGGGAGCCGGCCGCCGTAAGCGGGCAGCCGGCGGTGGTGAACGGCGCCCGGCGGGCCGTACCGCCCTCCCCGGCGGTGTGGCCGGGGACGCCGACCCCGCTGGGTGCCCGGTTCCGGACCGGCCCGGACGGGGTGGCCGGCACCAACTTCGCGCTGTGGGCCGGCGGGGCGGAGGCGGTCCGGCTGTGCCTGTTCGACGAGGGCGGCCGGGAGACCCGCGTGCCGCTGACCGAGCTGACGCACGAGATATGGCACGGTTTCGTGCCCGGCGTGCTGCCCGGGCAGCGCTACGGCTACCGGGTCGACGGCCGCTGGGACCCGTGGACCGGCGCCCGCTGGAACCCGGCCAAGCTGCTGCTCGACCCGTACGCCCGCGCGGTGGACGGCGAGTTCGCGCTGCCGCCGCAGGTGTACGGGCACGTGCGGGACTGGCCGGACCAGCCGGTCGCCGACACCGTGCGCGACGAACGGGACTCGGCGCCGTACGTCCCGAAGGGCGTCGTCGTCCACGACGACGACGACTGGTCCGACGACCGCCGGCCCAAGACGCCCTGGGCGGACTCGGTCATCTACGAGCTGCACGTGCGGGGCTTCACCAAGCTGCACCCGGGCGTCCCCGAGGAGCTGCGCGGCACCTACGCGGGGCTCGCGCACCCGGCCGCGGTCGAGCACCTGACCGCGCTGGGCGTCACGGCCGTCGAGCTGCTGCCCGTGCACCAGTTCGCGCACGAGGACCATCTGCTGCGCCGGGGCCTGCGGAACTACTGGGGCTACAACTCCATCGGCTACTTCGCCCCGCACGCCGCCTACGCCGCCTCCGGCACCGCCGGCCAGCAGGTCGGCGAATTCAAGCGGATGGTCCGCGCGCTGCACGCGGCCGGCATCGAGGTCATCCTCGACGTGGTCTACAACCACACGGCGGAGGCGGGCGAGCTGGGGCCGACGCTGTCGCTGAGGGGCATCGACAACCGGGCCTACTACCGGCTCCAGGACGACGCCCGCCGGTACGCCGACTACACCGGCTGCGGCAACACCCTGCACGTGGTCCGGCCGCAGGTGCTGCGGCTGATCACCGACTCGCTGCGCTACTGGGTGACCGAGATGGGCGTGGACGGCTTCCGCTTCGACCTGGCGGCGGCGCTGGCCCGGTCGATGCACGACGTCGACATGCTCTCGCCGTTCCTCGCGGTCATCGCCCAGGACCCGGTGCTGCGCCGGGTGAAGCTGATAGCCGAGCCGTGGGACATCGGGTCCGGCGGCTATCAGGTGGGCGCCTTCCCGCCGCTGTGGACCGAGTGGAACGACCGCTACCGCGACACCGTCCGGGACTTCTGGCGGGGCGCCCTGCCGGACGTGCGGGAGATGGGCTACCGGCTGTCCGGCTCCAGCGACCTGTACGCCTGGGGCGGCCGGCGGCCCTACGCCTCCGTCAACTTCGTCACCGCGCACGACGGCTTCACCCTGCGCGACCTGGTGTCGTACCAGGCCAAGCACAACGAGGACAACGGCGAGGACAACCGGGACGGCACGGACGACAACCGCTCCTTCAACTGCGGGGCGGAGGGCGAGAGCGACGACGAGCGGGTCCGGGCGCTGCGCCGCCGGCAACTGCGCAACCTGCTGACCACGCTGCTGCTGTCCACCGGGGTGCCGATGCTGGTGGCGGGCGACGAGTTCGGCCGCACCCAGCGCGGCAACAACAACGCCTACTGCCAGGACAACGAGACCGGCTGGGTGGACTGGTCGCTGCTCCGGGAGCCCGGCTGGCGGGCGCTGTCCGAGCTGGCCGCGCGGCTGATCGCGCTGCGCCACCGGCACCCGGTGCTGCGCCGGGGGGCCTTCTTCTCCGGGCGGGCGCAGACCGCGGACGGGCTGCGGGACCTGGCCTGGTTCACCGCGCGGGGCGCGGAGATGACCGAGGGCGACTGGTACGCGCCCGCGGCCACGCTCGGGATGTACCTGTCCGGGCGGGACATCCCGGGCCGGGACGAGCGGGGCGCACCGGTGGTGGACGACAGCTTCCTCGCGGTGCTGCACGCGGGCGAGCGGCCGGCCGCGTTCGTGCTGCCGGGTCCGCCGTGGGCCGAGCGGTACGAGGTCGTCGTGGACACCTCCGCGGAGCGGCAGGACCGGGCGCCGGGCACGGTGCACCGGGCGGGTGCGCGGATCACGGTGCCGGCCCGGGCGGTGCTGCTGCTGCGGGTCCTCTGAACACCCGCACACCCGCGCGGGACCCCGGTGAGCGCCGGGCGTGACGCGGATCACGTCCGCCGGGTGCAGCGCCGACCGGGGTTCAGGGCCTTTCTCCTGGTGTAGACAGCCGGCGAGGACGGGACCGTGAGGATGGAGCAGGCCAGGGCCGGTGAGTACGACGCGTTCGTGGCGGCCCGCTGGTCGGTGTTGTTCCATCTGGCCCGTCTGCTCACCGGGGGCGACCGGCACCGTGCCGAGGACTTGTTGCAGGAGTCCCTGGTCAAGCTGTGGTTCGTCTGGCCGAAGGTCGCCGACGAGGCGCCGGAGGCCTATGTGCGCAAGGTGCTGGCGCGGGCCGCGGCCCGCTCGGCCCGCCGCCGCTGGTGGGGTGAGCGGCCCGTGGAGGAGCTGCCCGAGACGGCGGCGGCCGGGGATCTGTCGGCCGCCGTCGCCGAGCGCTCCCGGCTGGAGGCGGCGCTCGCCCGGCTGACCCCGCGGCAGCGGGCCGCCGTCGTGCTGCGCTACTACCAGGACCTGCCCGACCGGCAGGTCGCCGAGACCCTGGGCTGCCCGGTGGGCACGGCCCGGTCCCATGCCGCGCGCGGGGTGGCCCGGCTGCGCCGGCTGCTGGCCGACGTCACCGAGCCGGTGGGGTGAGGGAGAGCCCGTGGACCGCATGGACCAGACCGATCACGACGATCACATGGATCACACCGATCACCTCGGTCACCCGGGTGATCACCGAGATCACTTCGAGCCCGCGCATCCGTTCGGATCCGCACATTCCTTGGAGCCCGCGGATCACTTCGGGCCCGCAGATCACTTCGGGCCCGCGGACTCCTTCGAACCCGCGGATCACTTCGGGCCCGCGGATCACTTCGAGCGGCGGCTGACGCGGCTCATGCGGCAGGACCGGCAGCCGGCGCCCTTCGAGCCCCGGCACCGGGAGGCGCTGCGGGCCGGGGTGCGGGCCCGGCGCCGGGTGCGCGCGGCGCGCCGGGCCGCCGGTTCCGTGCTGGCGGTGGCCGGGCTCGGCATGGCCCTGCTGCTGTGGCCGCACGGCCCCGCCGGCGACCGGCCCGCCGCGCCCGCGCCGCCCCTGACCAGTCCGGGGCCGACGCCGCCCGCCACCCCGTCCGCCACTCCGTCCGCGCCGCCGTCCCGGACGCCGTCCTCCCCGGAGTCCGTGACACCGACGTACCCGCCCGCGCCGGGCCGCACCCGGGGCACCTCCGAGCCGCCGGACGGCACGGCCACCGCCACGGACCGGCCGCCGTCCGCCACGGCCACCGCCCGCGCCGGCGGCACCACCACGGCGCCGGCCACCCCACCCGCCGGCACGCCCACCGGGCCGTCGGGGGAGCCGCCGGACGGGCCGTCGTCGACGGCTCCCCCGGCCGGCTAGCCCGCGTCCCTCCGCCCGACCCGTGTGCCCGCGGCCCGCCCGGCACACCAGAACCAACGGGGAATCACGTGACCCACATCCGACCCAGCCGGCCGCCGGCGCCCCGGCGCACACCCCGGGCCGCCCCTGTGCGGGCGGCCCACGCGGACCCCGTCCTGGACGTGGCCGTACCGGTGTTCAACGAGGAGAAGGACCTGGAGCCCAACGTCCGCCGGCTGCACACGCACCTGCGGGAGACCTTCCCCTACCCGTTCCGCATCACCATCGCCGACAACGCGAGCACCGACCGCACCCCGGCCATCGCCGCCCGGCTGGCCGGCGAACTCACCGAGGTGACCTCGCTGCGGCTGCCCGAGAAGGGCCGCGGCCGGGCGCTGCGGGCCGCCTGGTCGGCCTCCCGGGCGCCCGTGCTGGCGTATCTGGACGTGGACCTGTCCACCGGGCTCGCCGCGCTGCTGCCGCTGGTCGCCCCGCTGATCTCGGGCCACTCCGACCTGGCCATCGGCACCCGGCTGGCGCCCGGGTCGCGGGTGGTGCGCGGGACCAAGCGCGAGGTGATATCCCGCTGTTACAACGTCCTGCTGCGCTGCACCCTCGCGGTCGGCTTCTCCGACGCGCAGTGCGGTTTCAAGGCGGTACGGCGTGAGACCGCCGAGCGGCTGCTGCCGCTGGTGCGGGACGGGGAGTGGTTCTTCGACACCGAGCTGCTGGTGCTCGCCGAGCGGGCGGGCCTGCGCATCCACGAGGTGCCGGTGGACTGGGTCGACGACCCGGACAGCAGCGTCGACCTGCTGGCCACGGCGCTCGCGGACCTGCGCGGGATCGTCCGGATGCGGCGCACCCTGGCCCGCCGCCGCCCGGGCCCGGTGGTCCGGTGACCGCGACACTGCCCGGCATACGGCCCCCGGCCGCCCCGCCCGCGCCCGGCTCCCGGGCACGGGCCGCCGCCCGCCGGCACGGACCGGTCCTCGCCGTGTTCGGCACGCTGAAACTGGCCGGCTTCTGCTCCTTCATGTACCTGCTGTCCGCCACCGGGGACTACCGCGCCAAGCACCCGCGGTTCGGCGGCGGCGCGCACGCCTGGGACGTGCTGGCCACCTGGGACGGCTGGTGGTACCAGCAGATCGCGCTGCACGGCTACGACCCGAAGCTGGTCCCGGTCCCGGGCGCCACCGGCCTGATCACGCTGGAGGGCAACTCGGCGGCGTTCTTCCCGCTCTACCCGGCCCTGATCCGGCTAGCCTCGGCGGTCACCGGCCTCGGCTCGTACGGCGCCGGGCTGCTGGTCTCGGTCGTCGCCTCCTTCGCCGCCGCCCTGGGCGTCTACGCCGTCGCCGAGCGGTTCGGCGGCCGGCGGGCCGGGTTCGCGGCGGCCGGGCTGTGGGCGGTGTGGCCGGGCTCGGGCGTGGAGTGGGCGGTCTACTCCGACTCGCTCTACGTGGCCCTGGCCGCCTGGGCCTGCCACGCCGTCCTGACCCGCCGCTGGCTCACCGCCGGGGTGCTCGCCTTCGCGGCCGGCCTCAACCGGCCCACGGCCGGCGCGCTGATCGCCGCGCTCGCCGTGGCCGCGCTGCTCGCCCTGCGCCGCCGCGAGGACGGGGTGCTGCGCCCGGTGCTGGCCATGGCGATCGCACCGCTCGGACTGCTCGGCTACCTGCTCTGGGTCGGCGACCGCATGGGCGACCCGGGCGGCTACTTCAAGCTCCAGTCGGGGGCCTGGGCGCACAGCTTCGACTACGGCGCACAGACCCTGGACGTGCTGACGTCCGTGCCCGTGGGCAAGTTCGACTACCTCTTCGCCTACCCCTTCGCGGACGTCATCTCGGTCGGGGTCATCCTGCTCGCCTGCGCGCTGCTGCCGCTGCTGCTGCGGCTGCGCCCGCCGGCCGTGCTGGTGCTGTACACCGTCCTCACGCTCGCCCTGGTCCTCGGCAGCCAGCAGATCGTCGCCAACATCTCCCGCTATCTGCTGCCGTGCTTCCCGCTGTTCCTGCCGCTCGCGGTCGCCATGCGCCGGCTGAGCCTGCCGGTGCAGTGCACCCTGCTGGGCATCGCGGCCCTGGCCTCCGGCTCGTACGCCGGCTACGCCCTGTTCGAACTGGGCGTGCCGTGATCCCGCCTGGCGGACAGCGTCTTGACGGCGCGCACGGCCGGCTGGCACCGTCCTGTGATCATGAGGCCTGCCACGGAACACGCACGCGCGCACCTCGCGCTCGTGGCGCGGCGGCACGTGGATCTGTGCCGGCAGTCCAGCGCCCTGTGTCGCTGAGCCGCGCCCCCGCTCCCTCTGCTCTGCTGCCTCTGCTGCCTCTTCTCCCCTCCTTCACCTCGCCGTGCCCCGCCCCGGGACACGGCCGTTTCGAGGATCTCGCATGTCCGACATATCCCGCCGCACGTTCGGCGGTCTGCTCGGCGGCGGCGCGGTCTCCACCGTCGCCGGCCCCGCGACCGCCGCCCAGGCCGCCCCCGCCGAACAGCCCTTCCGGGCCCGCACCGGCGCCTCCCCGGGCCGCCGCCCCAACTTCCTGGTCATCCTCGGTGACGACCTCGGCTGGGCCGACCTCTCCTCCTACGGCGCACCGCACATCAAGACGCCGAACCTGGACCGGCTGGCCCGGCAGGGCGTGCGGTTCACCGACGCCTACTCCGGCTCGGCGACCTGCTCGCCGACCCGGTTCAGCCTCTACACCGGCCGCTACCCGGGCCGTACCAAGGGCGGCCTCGCCGAGCCCGTGGCGAACACCTCCCAGGGCCTGGACCCGAGCCACCCGACCCTCGCCTCGCTGCTGAAGAAGTCCGGCTACGACACGGCCCTCATCGGCAAGTGGCACTGCGGCTGGCTGCCCGACTACAGCCCCACCAAGTCCGGCTGGGACGAGTTCTTCGGCAACTTCGGCGGTGTGCTGGAGTACTTCTCCAAGCTGGGCCAGCTCGGCACCTACGACCTGTACGAGGGCGACGCCGAGTACCGCGACCTGCGCTACTACACGACCGTGCTGACCGAGCGGGCCGTGGAGTACGTCGGTCGCAAGCACACCCGGCCCTGGCTGCTCAACCTCAACTTCACCACCCCGCACTGGCCCTGGCTCGCCGAGGGCGACGAGGAGACCGGCGCCGAGATCGCCGACAGGATCCGCGCCGCGCGCACACCCGCGCAGGTCACCGCGGCCCTCAACCACTACGACGGCGGCTCGGTCGCCAAGTACACCGAGATGGTGCAGAGCCTGGACGCGGCCGTCGGGGAGGTGCTGGACGCGCTGCGCCGCTCCGGGCAGGAGGAGAACACCCTGGTGCTGTTCGCCAGCGACAACGGCGGCGAGCGCTGGTCCTACCAGTGGCCGCTGAGCGGCGAGAAGTTCGTCCTCCAGGAGGGCGGCATCCGGGTGCCCACCCTGGTGCGCTGGCCGGCCCGGATCGACGGCCGCCAGGTCAGCCACGAACCGAACTTCTCCCCCGACTGGACCGCGACCCTGCTGGAACTCGGCGGCGCCCGCCCCGACCCCGCCTACCCGCTGGACGGCACCAGCCTCGCCGGCTACCTGCTGCGCGGCGAACGGCTCCCCGAACGCGACCTGTTCTGGCGGGTGCGGGCCAACCGGGCGCTGCGCCGCGGCGGCTGGAAGTACTACCAGGACGCCGCCGGCACCGACCACCTCTACCACCTCGCCGCCGACCTGCGCGAACAGGCCGACCTCGCCCAGGACCGGCCCGAACTGCTGGCCGAGCTGAAGGCGGCCTGGGAGAAGATCGCGAGCGGCCTGCTGCCGTACCCGGGATAGGGCCGGAGGATAAGGCGGCCGGGCGGTCAGGCCAGGCTGTCCCGCCACGCCTGGTGGAGGTCCGCGAACCGGCCGGTCGCGGCGATGAGGTCGGCCGGGCGGCCGTCCTCGACGACGCGGCCGTGCTCCATCACCAGCACCCGGTCCGCGATCTCCACCGTGGACAGCCGGTGGGCGATCACCACGGCGGTGCGGCCCCGCAGCACCGTCGACATCGCCCGCTGCACCGCCCGCTCGCCCGGCACGTCCAGCGAGCTGGTCGCCTCGTCCAGGATCAGCACCGCCGGGTCGGCGAGCAGGGCCCGGGCGAACGCGACAAGCTGGCGCTGCCCGGCGGAGACGCGGCCGCCGCGCTTGCGTACGTCGGTGTCGTAGCCGTCGGGCAGCGCGCTGATGAACTCGTGCGCGCCGATCGCCTTCGCGGCCCGCTCGATCTCCTCCCGGGTGGCGTCGGGCCGGCCGATGGCGATGTTGTCGGCGACCGTGCCGGAGAACAGGAACGCCTCCTGCGTCACCATGACGACCCCGCGCCGCAGTTCGGGCGTCGACAGCTCGCGCAGGTCCACGCCGTCGAGCAGCACGCGCCCGGCGGAGGGGTCGTAGAACCGGGCGAGCAGCTTGGCCAGGGTGGACTTGCCCGCGCCGGTGGAGCCGACGACCGCGACCGTCTGTCCGGCGGGCAGCGTGAGGTCGAAGCGGGGCAGCACCTCGCCGCCGGTGCGGTAGCCGAACCGGACGCCGTCGAAGACGACCTCGCGGCCGGGGAAGCCGGGCCGGGCGGGCGGGAGTCCGCGCGGGACGGCCGGTTCCGGCACGGACGGCTCCTGGGCCAGCAGCCCGGCGATCTTCTCCAGGGAGGCGGCGGCCGACTGGTAGGAGTTCAGGAACATGCCGAGCCGGTCGATCGGGTCGTACAGCCGGCGCAGATACAGCACCGCCGCCGCCAGCACGCCCAGCTCCAGCGAGCCGTCCGCCACCCGGTGGGCGCCCCAGAGCACGATCGCCGCGACCGCCGTGTTGGCCACCAGCCGGGAGCCGGTCACATAGCGGGCCATCTCCAGCAGCGCGTCGCCGTTGCTGCGTTCGTGGCGGGTGTTGAGCACCGCGAAACCGGCGTCGTTGGCGGCCTCCCGGCGGAAGGCGCGCACCGGCCGGATGCCGTTCACCGTCTCCACGAACTTCACGATCACCGCGGCGATCGCCGTGGACCGCACCCCGTACACCCGTCCCGCGCGCCGCTGGTAGAGCCGGACGAGCAGGTACAGCGGGACGAGGGAGGCGACCGCGAGCCCGCCGAGGCCGGGGTCCAGCCAGAGCAGCATGGCCGAGATGTAGACGAAGGACAGGATGACGGACACCAGTTCGTGGAGCCCGTCGTCGAGGAGTTCGCGCAGCGACTCGACGTCCGTGGTGGACCGGGAGATCAGCCGCCCGGAGGTGTACCGCTCGTGGAAGTCGATGCTCAGCGCCTGCGCGTGGCGGAAGATCCGGCCCCGCAGGTCCAGCAGCACGTCCTGGCTGACCCGCGCGGAGGTCTCGACGAAGGCGGACTGGAGCCCGCCGGAGGCGAGGGCGCACAGCAGGTAGCCGACGGCGACCGCGATCAGCGGGCCGTGCCGGTCGTCCCGGACCGCGGGTACGGCGGTGTCGATGGCGTAGGCCACCAGCAGCGGGCCGGCCTGCGCCGCCGCCTGCTGGACCAGCAGCAGGACGGAGGTGAGCGCGACCCGGGCCTTCATGGGCGCGAGCAGCGAGCGCAGCAGGGCGGCGGTGGCGCCGGGCGGCGCGGGCAGGACGTCCTGCTCGAAGGAGTCGTCCGCGCCGCCGGTGCCGTCCGGGCCACCCGTGCCGTCCGGACCGCCGGTGCCGACCGGGCCGTCCGGCTGCCGGGAGCGGCCGGGTCCGTCGTCGTCGGACACCGCGGGAGTGGAGGCGGTCGTACTGGTCAACGGGAGTCCTCCTCTTCCCCGGACATCAGATGGGCGTACTCGGCGTTCTCGCGCAGCAGCCGCTGGTGGGTGCCGACGGCCGCGATCCGGCCGCCCGACAGCAGGGCGACCCGGTCGGCGAGCAGCACCGTGGACGGGCGGTGCGCCACGATCAGCGCGGTGGTGTCGGCGAGGACCTGCCGCAGCGCCGCCTCCACGGCGGCCTCCGTGTGCACGTCCAGGGCGGACAGCGGGTCGTCCAGCACCAGGAAGGCGGGCCGGCCGACCACCGCGCGGGCCAGCGCGAGACGCTGGCGCTGGCCGCCGGAGAGGCTGAGGCCCTGCTCGCCCACGCGGGTGTCGGTGCCGTGCGGGAGGGCGTGCGCGAAGCCGGCCTGGGCGATGGCGAGGGCCCGGTCCAGCTCCTCCTTCCCGGCGCCTTCGGGCGCGCCCATGAGCACGTTCTCGCCGACACCGGCGGAGAAGAGCGTGGGTTCCTCGAAGGCCACGGCGACCCGGGTGCGCAGCTCCGCGCGGGACATCGCCCGGATGTCCACGCCGTCGAGCGTGATCCGGCCGGAGGTGACCTCGTACAGCCGGGGGACGAGGGCGGTGAGGGTGGTCTTGCCGCTGCCGGTGGCGCCGACCAGGGCCATGGACTCGCCGGGGCGGATGTGCAGGTCGATCCGGGCGAGGAGGGGCGGCGAGCCGGCGGGCGCGTCGGGGTACCGGAACGAGACACCCTCGAACCGCAGCCCCTTGCCGCCCCCGCCTCCCGCCGTGGCCGGGGCCGCCGGGGCCGGGCCCTGATCCGCCGGGGCCGCCTGGTCCGCCGGGGCCGGGGCCGCCGGCGTCAGGGCCGTCGTGTCCTCCGGGGGTTCGTCCATCACCTCGAAGTAGCGTTCCGTGGCGGTCGCCGCCTCCTGGCTCATCGCCAGCAGGAACCCGATGGAGTCGACCGGCCAGCGCAGCGCGAGCGCGGTGCTGAGGAAGGCGACCAGCGTGCCCGCGGACAGGCCGCCGTCGGCCACCCGGACCGTGCCCAGCACCAGCGCCGCCCCGATCGCGATCTCGGGCAGGCCCACGATGACGCCCCAGATGACGGCCAGCAGCCGCGCCTTGCGCAGTTCGGTGCCGCGGAGCCGGGCCGACAGCGCGCGGAACGCGCGCTCCTGGCTGCGGTGGCGGCCGAAGCCCTTGACGACCCGGATGCCGAGCACACTCTCCTCGACCACCGTCGTCAGGTCCCCGACCTGGTCCTGGGCGCGCCGCGCCACCCGCGCGTACCGCCCCTCGAAGACCACGCAGGTCCACAGCACGGGCAGGGCGGGCCCGAGGACGACCAGTCCCAGCAGCCAGTCCTGCATCAGCATGATGACCAGGCCGACGAGGATCGTCACCGCGTTGACCAGCAGGAAGGTCAGCGGGAAGGCGAGGAACATGCGCAGCAGCATCAGGTCGGTGGTGGCGCGCGAGAGCAGTTGCCCGGAGGCCCAGCGGTCGTGGAAGGCGACCGGCAGGCGCTGCAGCCGGCGGTAGAGGGCGGCCCGCATCTCCGCCTCCACGTGCGACAGCGGCCGGGCCACGAGCCAGCGCCGGACGCCGAACAGGACCGCCTCGGCGAGGCCGAGCAGGAGCAGGTACAGCGCGCCGAGCCGGATGCCCGCCGGGTCCCGGTCGGCGACCGGCCCGTCGACCAGCCACTTCAGCACGAGCGGGATGACCAGTCCGGTACAGGAGGCGACGATCGCGACGAACGCGGCGGTGAACAGCCGCGCGCGGACGGGGCGGACGTACGGCCACAGCCGCAGCAGGGTGCGGACGGCGGACCGGTCGGCGGAACGGTCGGCGGTCGCGGGTGTCGTGGACATCAGTCCGGAGCGTACGGACCGCCGCCCGCATCGCCCACCGAGTTTTGGCCGGACCCCGTTCAACAGGCTGTCGCATACCAACAGTTCGCATACCGAACCCGAACATCCGGTCAACGAACCGTTTCCGGCCAACTTTCTGACGCGGTCCTGACAGACCGGGAGATCCCCTGCCACTCTTCCCAGGCCGACTCACAGCGACCCCACAGCTTCCGCACACCTGTGCGGGCCGGTCGAGCGCGCGCACCTGGTTCCGCGTAACGCCCTGTTCTGCCCGGACGCCCGAACCCACCGTCCGGTCTCCCCTGGCCGCGCGACCCGCGGTCATGCAGAAGGAGTCAGTGTTGAGAAGCAGTTCCTCTCGCGGACGCACCCCCCACGCAGCCCGGCGCCACCCGGCGCACCGCCGCACCGCCGTCGTCGCCCTCGCGGGCGTCACCGCCCTGATCGCCGCCGCCGTCCAGGCGGGCGCGGCCACCGCCGCCCCGGCCCAGCCGCGGGCCGGGCAGACCGGCTCCGCCCACGCGGCGCTCCGGCTCAGCCCCTCGCAGCGGGCCGAGCTGATGCGGGACGCCGACGCCGGCAAGGCCGCCGCGGCCCGGGCGATCGGCCTGGGCGGCCAGGAGAAGCTGGTCGTCAAGGACGTGGTCAAGGACGGCGACGGCACGCTGCACACCCGGTACGAGCGGACGTACGCGGGGCTGCCGGTGCTCGGCGGCGACCTGGTCGTGACCACCGCGCGGTCCGGCAAGACCATGGAGGTGGTCCGGGCCACGAACGCCACGCTGAAGGTCCCCGGGCTCACCCCGGCCGTCCCCGCGGCCGCGGCCGAGCGGCAGGCCGTGCGGCGGGCGGAGGCGCTCGGCGGGACCCGGACGGCCGCGGACAGCGTCCGCAAGGTGATCTGGGCGGCCACCGGCAAGCCCGCGCTGGCCTACGAGACCGTGGTCGGCGGGCTCCAGGAGGACGGCACGCCGAACCGGCTGCACGTCGTCACCGACGCGGCCACCGGCAAGAAGCTGCACGAGTACCAGGGCATCGAGACCGGCACCGGCAACACCCAGTACAGCGGCCAGGTCGCGCTGACCACGACCCAGTCGGGCTCGGCGTACACGCTCACCGACGGGGCGCGCGGCGGCCACAAGACGTACAACCTGAACCGGGGCACCTCCGGCACCGGCACCCTGTTCTCGCAGGCCTCGGACACCTGGGGCAACGGGACCGCGTCGAACGCCGCCACCGCGGGCGCGGACGCCCACTACGGCGCGGCGCTCACCTGGGACTTCTACAAGTCCGCCTTCGGCCGCACCGGCATCAAGAACAACGGCGTCGGCGCCTACTCCCGCGTCCACTACGGCAACGCGTACGTCAACGCCTTCTGGGACGACAGCTGCTTCTGCATGACCTACGGCGACGGCACCGGCAACACCAAGCCGCTGACCTCGCTGGACGTGGCCGGCCACGAGATGAGCCACGGGGTCACCTCGGCCACCGCGAACCTCAACTACAGCGGTGAGTCCGGCGGTCTGAACGAGGCGACCAGCGACATCATGGCCGCGGGTGTGGAGTTCTCCGCGAACAACACCACCGATCCCGGTGACTACCTCGTCGGCGAGAAGATCGACATCAACGGCAACGGCACCCCGCTGCGCTACATGGACAAGCCCAGCAAGGACGGCGCGTCCAAGGACAACTGGTACTCGGGCATCGGCGGCGTCGACGTGCACTACTCGTCGGGCCCGGCGAACCACTTCTTCTACCTGCTGAGCGAGGGCAGCGGCGCCAAGGTCGTGAACGGCGTCAGCTACAACTCGCCCACCGCGGACGGGCTTCCGGTCACCGGCATCGGCCGGGACAAGGCGCTGCAGATCTGGTACCGGGCCCTGACCACCAAGTGGACGTCCACCACCAACTACGCGGGCGCCCGCACCGGCACCCTCGCGGCGGCCGGCGAGCTGTACGGCACCACGAGCGCGGAGTACAAGGCGGTGCAGGACGCCTGGGCGGGCATCGCGGTCGGCTCCCGCTCCGGTGGCGGGGGCGGCGGCGGCACGTCGTACGAGAGCACCACGCCGGTGGCCATCCCGGACAACGGACCGGCCGTCACCTCCGACATCGCCGTCTCCGGGCGGACCGGGAACGCGCCGGCCGCGCTCCAGGTGGGCGTGGACATCGCGCACACCTGGCGGGGCGACCTGGTGATCGACCTCGTCGGCCCCTCGGGCACCGCCTACCGGCTGAAGAACGCCAGCTCCTCGGACTCGGCGGACAACGTGTCCGAGACCTACACGGTCAACGCCTCGGCGGAACCGGCCAACGGCACCTGGAAGCTGCGCGTACAGGATCAGGCCACCTACGACACGGGAACGATCAACGGCTGGAAGCTGACGTTCCCGTAAGCAACGCCTCGTCAGGCCGGTGATCACGGCGCTGCCCGGGGGCTCGACACCTTCGGGCAACGCCCGTTCATCCCGGTGAAACATTCACCTGAACGTCGATTTCCAGCCAACATCACTTCAGGGTCATGACATGTACGCGGCCCTGATGTCACTCTCTCTCCACCCGCCGCAGCACCCACGCCACACACTCCGGCCAGTGACCCCACGCTGACCGGACTCCCCCACGAAGGAGCTTGCGTGAGCCCCCTCTACACGCGTCACAAGCGCAGCATGCTGGCCATCGCCACCGCTGTCGCCGCCGGAGCCCTCCTCGCCACCGGTGTGACCACCAGCGCCAGCGCCCAGACCCCGGCCGGCGCCGCGGCGAAGCCCCTGGCCGCCGCCCCGACCACGCTGTCCGCCGCGGCCCGCACCACCCTGATACAGAAGGCCCAGGCCGGCGCGGCCGACACCGCGCGGAGCATCGGCCTCGGCGCCAAGGAGAAGCTGGTCGTCAAGGACGTCGTCAAGGACGTCGACGGCACCGTCCACACCCGCTACGAGCGCACCTACGCGGGCCTCCCGGTGCTCGGCGGCGACCTGATCGTCCACACCGCCAAGTCCGGCAAGACCGAGGGCGTCACCAAGGCGACCAAGCAGGCCGTCAAGGTGGCCTCGCTCAAGCCGCAGGTCAGCGTCGCCCACGCCCGGCAGCAGGCGGTCTCCGCCGCCAAGACCCTCGGCTCCGCGAAGACCACCGCGGACGGCGCCCGCAAGGTCATCTGGGCCGGCTCCGGCAAGCCCGTCCTCGCCTACGAGACCGTCGTCGGCGGCCTCCAGGACGACGGCACCCCGAACCAGCTGCACGTCATCACCGACGCGGCCACCGGCAAGAAGCTCTACGAGTACCAGGGCATCGAGAACGCGACCGGCAAGACGCTGTACTCCGGCACGGTCACCCTCAACTCGGTGCAGTCGGGCTCGACGTACCAGCTCACCGACAGCGCGCGGGGCAGCCACAAGACGTACAACCTGGCCCGCAAGACGTCCGGCACGGGCACCCTGGTGGCCAGCTCCACCAACGTCTTCGGCACCGGTACCGCCTCCACCTCCTCCTCCGACCAGACCGCGGCCGCCGACGCCGCCTACGGCGCGGGCGTGACCTGGGACTTCTACAAGAACACCTTCGGCCGCAACGGCATCAAGAACAACGGTGTCGGCGCCTACTCCCGCGTCCACTACGGCAACGCGTACGTCAACGCGTTCTGGGACGACAGCTGCTTCTGCATGACCTACGGCGACGGCTCCGGCAACGCGGACCCGCTGACCTCGCTGGACGTGGCCGGCCACGAGATGAGCCACGGCGTCACCTCGAACACCGCGGGCCTGAACTACTCCGGCGAGTCCGGCGGCCTGAACGAGGCCACCTCCGACATCTTCGGCACCGGCGTGGAGTTCTACGCGAACAACGCCAGCGACCCCGGTGACTACCTCATCGGCGAGAAGATCGACATCAACGGCGACGGCACCCCGCTGCGCTACATGGACAAGCCCAGCAAGGACGGCGGCTCGTCGGACTACTGGTCCTCCTCCGTCGGCGGCAAGGACGTGCACTACTCGTCCGGCGTCGCGAACCACTTCTTCTACCTCCTGGCGGAGGGCAGCGGTTCGAAGACGATCAACGGTGTGACCTACAACTCGCCGACGTACAACGGCTCCACGGTCACCGGCATCGGCCGCGCCAAGGCGCTGCAGATCTGGTACAAGGCGCTCACCACGTACATGACGTCGACGACCAACTACAAGGCCGCCCGCACGGCGACCCTGAACGCGGCGTCCGCGCTGTACGGCTCGTCCAGCGCCGAGTACAACGCGGTGGCGGCGGCCTGGTCGGCGGTCAACGTCAGCTAGTCGCACCCCTTTCCGGCCGAGGGCGGCACCCGGGACCGACCGGTCCCGGGTGCCGCCCTACCCTTGTGACCCATGTCCTCGGCGCCCTTCACCTACGAGCCGGTCGGCGCGACCCGCGACGACCTGGCCTTCTGTCCGCCCGGCTTCCACCCCCTGCTCGTCCGCACCCGTCTCGGCGAGGGAGCGGCGGTGTTCCGGCGGGCCGCCGAGGCGGTCCTGACCTGGGAGATGCACCGGGCCCTGGGCGTCGGCATCGACGCCGGCGCCGACCGCGCGGCCCCCGGGGTCGACATCACCGTCACCCTGGCCGGCCTCGTCAAGGCCCCCTGCCGCATCATCTGGACGGCGGAGGAACCCCGCCGCGCCGGCTGGGCCTACGGCACCCTCGAAGGCCACCCCGAGTGCGGCGAGGAGGCCTTCGTGGTGGACCGCACCGGCGACGGCACCGTCTGGCTCACGGTCGCCGCGTTCAGCAAGGCGGCGAAGTGGTACGCCCGGGCCGGCGGCCCGGCCACCCGCGGCCTCCAGCACGCCTACGCCCGCCGGTGCGGCAAGGTGCTCAGGGAACTGGCCACCCGGGGGTCCGAGGACTGAGGCTCACCGCAGCACCATCCCCGCCCCCTCCACCACCTCCTGCGACGGCACCGTGACCAGACCCGGCTCCGCCGGGGAGGCGAGCAGGCGGTGGGTGGGCAGGATGCGGACCGTGTAGCCGTAGGGGCCGGTGCGGTCCAGGGAGAGCGGGCCCTCGTACAGCACGCGGCCCTCCAGGTCGGGCGGGCCGGCCGGTTTCAGCGGCACCACCGTGGCGTCGGTGATGCGGTCCTCCGCGTCCACCCGGCCGGACACCGCCTGCACCTCCACGTCGTCCGGGGTCAGTTCGCCGAGCGCCACCCGGACCCGCAGCCCCACGGTGGCGCCCAGCTCCGCCGTGGCCGTCGCCGCGGTCGTCCCGGTCGTCTCCACGTGGTCGACGCTCACCGCCGGCCAGGCGGCCCGCACCCGCGCCTTCCACCCGGCCAGGTCCCGGGCGGTGTCCGGGGTCAGCGCCCGGTGCGCGCGGGCGGCGGGCGCGTAGAGCCGGTCGACGTACTCGCGGACCATGCGGCCGGCCAGCACCTTCGGGCCGAGCAGGGACAGGGTCTGGCGGACCATCTCGATCCAGCGGTCCGGCAGCCCGGCCCGCCCGCGCTCGTAGAAACGCGGCGCGATCCGCTGTTCGAGCAGGTCGTACAGGGCCGCCGCCTCGATGTCGTCCCGGCGGTCGGGATCGGTGCCGGCGCCGTCGGCCGTGGGGATGGCCCAGCCGAAGTCCGGCCGGAACCACTCGTCCCACCAGCCGTCCAGCACGGAGAGGTTGAGGCAGCCGTTGAGCGCCGCCTTCATCCCGCTGGTGCCGCACGCCTCCAGCGGCCGCAGCGGGTTGTTCAGCCAGACGTCACAGCCCGGGTAGAGCTTCTGCGCCATCGCCATGCCGTAGTCGGGCAGGAAGACGATCCGGTGCCTGACCCGCGGGTCGTCCGTGAACCGGACCAGCTCCTGCACCAGCCGCTTGCCGCCGTCGTCCGCCGGGTGCGCCTTGCCCGCGACCACGATCTGCACCGGGTGCTCGGGGTGCAGCAGCAGCTCGGTCAGCCGGTCGGGGTCGCGCAGCATCAGCGTCAGCCGCTTGTACGACGGCACCCGGCGCGCGAACCCGATGGTCAGCACGTCCGGATCGAGCACGCCCTCGATCCAGCCCAACTCGGCGTCCCCGGCACCGCGTTGCCGCCAGGACGCGCGCAGCCGCTCGCGCACCTCCAGCACCAGCCGCTCGCGCAGGGTGCGGCGCAGCTCCCAGACGTCCTCGTCCGGGATGTCCGCGACCGAGTCCCAGCGCTCGGAGCCGCCGACGGTCAGCGCGTCCTCGGCCCGCTGGGCGCCGACCTGCCGGGCCCCGAGCCGCAGCACCTCCGGCGCCACCCAGGTCGGCGCGTGCACCCCGTTGGTCACGGAGGTGATCGGCACCTCCTCGGCGTCGAATCCCGGCCAGAGCCCCGCGAACATCTCCCGGCTGACCTGGCCGTGCAGCAGTGAGACGCCGTTGGCGCGCTGGGCCAGCCGCAGTCCCATCACGGCCATGTTGAACAGGTTCGGCTCACCGCCCGGGTAGGTCTCCCGGCCCAGTTCCAGCACGCGCTGCACGTCGATGCCGGGCAGTTCGGCGTCCGGGGCGAAGTGCCGGGCGATCAGCTCCCGGTCGAAGCGGTCGATGCCGGCCGGGACCGGGGTGTGCGTGGTGAACACCGTCCCGGACCGCACGGCCTCCAGCGCCGCGTCGAAGTCCAGCCCTTCCGCGCACAGTTCGGCGATCCGCTCCAGGCCGAGGAACCCGGCGTGGCCCTCGTTGGTGTGGAACACCTCGGGCACCGGGTGCCCGGTGAGCCGGCAGTACGTCCGCACCGCCCGCACACCCCCTATGCCGAGCAGCATCTCCTGGAGCAGCCGGTGCTCGCTGCCGCCGCCGTAGAGCCGGTCGGTGACCCCGCGTTCGCCGAGGTCGTTCTCCTCCACGTCCGAGTCGAGCAGCAGCAGCGGCACCCGGCCGACCTGCGCCAGCCAGATCCGGGCGTGCAGCGCCTTGCCGCCGGGCAGCGCCAGCGAGACCTGGGCGAGGGTGCCGTCAGCCTCCTCGAGCTGGGTGAGGGGCAGCTCGTTGGGGTCCAGCACCGGGTAGTGCTCCTGCTGCCAGCCGTCCCGGGAGAGGGTCTGCCGGAAGTACCCGTGCCGGTACAGCAGTCCCACGCCGATCAGCGGCACCCCCAGGTCGCTGGCCGCCTTCAGATGGTCGCCGGCGAGGATACCGAGGCCGCCGGAGTACTGCGGGAGCGCGGCCGTGATGCCGAACTCCGGGGAGAAATAGGCGACGGCACCGGGCAGGCCGTCGGCCTGTTCCTGGTACCAGCGGTCGCCGGAGAGATAGTCGTCGAGGTCGTCGGCGACGGCGGTGAGCCGGCGCAGGAACCTCCGGTCACCGGCCAGTTCGGCCAGCCGGTCGGGCCGCACGCTGCCCAGCAGCCGCACCGGGTCGGCGCCGGCCGCGGCCCACGCCTCGGGGTCGACGGACTGGAACAGGTCGCGCGTCTCCGCATGCCAGGACCAGCGCAGGTTGCGCGCCAGGTCGCTCAGCGGCCGGAGGGGGTCGGGGAGAACGGGACGGACGGTGAACCGACGGATCGCCTTCACATTCCACCTCGGACGCGTTACGGGGTGAGACGCACGTGGTCCGGTCGTGCGTCTCGTCGTCGCCTTCGACGGTAGTGGTTACCGCGCGGTCGGTGGGGACGTACCGGCCTGGGGTGTCGGGGTGCGTCAAGACCCGGTCGCCGGGCACCCGGAAGGAGGAGGGTCTTGTGGAGGGACGTACGCGTGAGTAGTTAACACAGTGCCGGATTGCCCACCCGAACCGGGTGGGAAGGCTCCTCCGGTACACATCCCGCACGCGCACCACTGCACCACCGCAGGACCCACCTCCCCACACCCTCCGCCCACACCACCGTTGAAGCGGACAGGAGCGGTCATGCCCGCCAGGCACCACTCGTCACCACCCCCGACACCCGGCAAGACCAAGGCAGCAGGAAAGAAGACGACGGGCAGGAAAGGAGTAACGCCCCCCGGCGCGGCCGCTTCGCCGGCCGCCGGGGAACGGCCCACCGCGCGGGCGGCCACCGCGGTGGGCCGCATCCCCGTGCTCGACGTCCGCCCCGTGGTCCAGCACGGCCGCCGGCCCGCCAAGGCCGTGACCGGCGAGTCCTTCGAGGTGTCCGCCACCGTGTTCCGGGAGGGCCATGACGCCGTCGCGGCCAACGTGGTGCTGCGGGACCCGGCGGGCCGGCCCGGCCCCTGGACGCCGATGCGGGAACTCGCGCCGGGCACCGACCGCTGGGGCGCGACCGTCACGGCGGGCGAACCCGGCCGCTGGACCTACACGGTGGAGGCGTGGTCGGACCCGCTCGCCACCTGGCGGCACCACGCCCGGATCAAGATCCCGGCCGGCATCGACAGCGAGCTGGTCCTGACGGAGGGCGCGCTGCTGTACGAGCGGGCCGCCGCCGGGGTCCCGGATGCGGACCGGCAGCCGGTCCTGGACGCGGTGGCGGCGCTGCGCGACACCGGCCGGCCGGCCGCCTGGCGCCTGGCGGAGGCCCTGTCCCCGCGGGTGGAGGCGGTGCTGGCCCGTCATCCGCTGCGGGAGCTGGTCACCGCGTCCGATCCGATGCCGCTGCTGGTGGAACGCGAACGCGCGCTGTACGGCTCGTGGTACGAGTTCTTCCCCCGCTCCGAGGGCACCGCCGAGCGCCCGCACGGCACGTTCCGCACCGCCGCCCGCCGGCTGCGGCCGATCGCCGAGATGGGCTTCGACGTCGTCTACCTGCCGCCGATCCATCCCATCGGCACCACCTTCCGCAAGGGCCGCAACAACGCCCTGACCGCCGGCCCCGACGACGTCGGCGTGCCCTGGGCCATCGGCTCCCCCGAAGGCGGCCACGACGCCGTCCACCCCGATCTGGGCACCCTGGACGACTTCGACTTCTTCGTCGCCGAAGCACACAAGCAGGGTCTGGAGATCGCGCTCGACTTCGCCCTGCAGTGCTCCCCCGACCACCCCTGGGTGGAGAAACACCCCGAGTGGTTCCACCACCGCCCCGACGGCACGATCGCCTACGCCGAGAACCCGCCGAAGAAGTACCAGGACATCTACCCCCTCGCCTTCGACGCCGACCTGGACGGCCTGGTCGCCGAGACGGTCCGGATCCTGCGGCACTGGATGGACCACGGCGTGCGGATCTTCCGCGTGGACAACCCGCACACCAAACCCGTCGTCTTCTGGGAACGCGTCATCGGGGAGATCAACAGCGCCGACCCGGACGTCATCTTCCTCGCCGAGGCCTTCACCCGGCCCGCGATGATGCACACCCTGGCCCAGATCGGCTTCCAGCAGTCCTACACCTACTTCACCTGGCGCACCGGCAAGGAAGAGCTGACCGAGTACCTCACCGAGCTGTCGGGCGAGGCGGCGGCCTACATGCGGCCGAACTTCTTCCCCAGCACCCCCGACATCCTGCACGCCTACCTCCAGCACGGCGGCCGGCCCGCCTTCGAGGTCCGCGCCGTCCTGGCCGCCACCCTCTCCCCCTCCTGGGGCATCTACAGCGGCTACGAACTGTGCGAGAACACCCCGCTCAGGGACGGCTCCGAGGAATACCTCGACTCGGAGAAGTACCAGCTCAAACCCCGCGACTGGGAAGCCGCCGCACGCGAGGGCCGCACCCTCGCCCCCCTGCTCACCCGCCTCAACACCATCCGACGGCAGAACCCGGCCCTGCACCGGCTGCGGAACCTGCACTTCCACCACGCCGACCAGGACGCGGTGATCGCCTACTCGAAGCGGAGCGGACCGAACACGGTCCTGGTGGTCGCCAACCTCGACCCGCACAGCACCCAGGAGGCCACGGTCTCGTTGGACATGCCGCAACTCGGCCTGGACTGGCACGAGTCGGTGCCGGTCCGCGACGAGCTGACCGGCGAGACCTACCACTGGGGCAGGACCAACTACGTGCGCCTCGAACCGGGTCACACGCCCGCGCACGTCTTCACCGTCCTGCGACCGTCCACCCCGCAGACCGGAGGGTCACCCACAACATGATCGTCAACGAGCCGGTTCAGGACACCTTCGAGGACACCCCCGCCAAGGACCGGGACCCCGACTGGTTCAAACGAGCCGTCTTCTACGAGGTCCTGGTCCGCTCCTTCCAGGACAGCAACGGCGACGGCGTCGGCGACCTGAAGGGCCTGACCGCCAAGCTGGACTACCTGCAATGGCTCGGCGTGGACTGCCTCTGGCTGCCGCCGTTCTTCAAGTCACCGCTCAGAGACGGCGGATACGACGTCTCGGACTACACCGCCGTCCTGCCCGAGTTCGGCGACCTCGCCGACTTCGTGGAGTTCGTGGACGCCGCCCACCAGCGCGGCATGCGCGTGATCATCGACTTCGTGATGAACCACACCAGCGACCAGCACCCGTGGTTCCAGGAGTCGAGGCGGAATCCGGACGGGCCGTACGGCGACTACTACGTCTGGGCCGACGACGACAAGCAGTTCCAGGACGCGCGGATCATCTTCGTCGACACCGAGGCCTCCAACTGGACGTACGACCCGGTACGCAAGCAGTACTACTGGCACCGCTTCTTCTCGCACCAGCCGGACCTCAACTACGAGAACCCGGCCGTGCAGGAGGAGATGATCTCCGCGCTGAAGTTCTGGCTGGACCTCGGCATCGACGGGTTCCGGCTGGACGCGGTGCCGTACCTGTACCAGGAGGAGGGCACCAACTGCGAGAACCTGCCCGCCACCCACGACTTCCTCAAGCGGGTCCGCCGGGAGATCGACGCCCAGTACCCCGACAAGGTGCTGCTGGCCGAGGCCAACCAGTGGCCCGAGGACGTGGTCGACTACTTCGGCGACTACAGCGCGGGCGGCGACGAGTGCCACATGGCGTTCCACTTCCCCGTGATGCCGCGCATCTTCATGGCCGTACGACGCGAGTCGCGCTACCCGGTCTCCGAGATCCTGGCCAAGACGCCCGCGATCCCGTCCAGTTGCCAGTGGGGCATCTTCCTGCGCAACCACGACGAGCTGACCCTGGAGATGGTCACCGACGAGGAACGCGACTACATGTGGGCCGAGTACGCCAAGGACCCGCGGATGCGCGCCAACATCGGCATCCGCCGGCGCCTGGCACCCCTGCTCGACAACGACCGCAACCAGATCGAGCTGTTCACGGCCCTGCTGCTGTCCCTGCCCGGCTCGCCGATCCTGTACTACGGCGACGAGATCGGCATGGGCGACAACATCTGGCTCGGCGACCGCGACGCCGTCCGCACCCCGATGCAGTGGACACCCGACCGGAACGCCGGATTCTCGTCCTGCGACCCGGGACGCCTGTTCCTGCCGACCATCATGGATCCGGTCCACGGCTACCAGGTCACCAACGTCGAGGCCTCCATGTCCTCGCCGTCCAGCCTGCTGCACTGGACCCGCCGCATGATCGAGATCCGCAAGCAGAACCTCGCCTTCGGACTCGGCTCCTACACCGAGCTGCCGTCGTCGAACCCGGCGGTCCTCGCCTTCCTGCGGGAGTACGAGGACGACCTCGTGCTGTGCGTGCACAACTTCTCCCGCTTCGCCCAGCCCACGGAGCTGGACCTCAGCCGGTTCGGCGGACGGCATCCGGTCGAGCTGTTCGGCGGGGTGCGGTTCCCGGCCATCGGCGAACTGCCGTACCTGCTCACCCTCGCGGGGCACGGCTTCTACTGGTTCCGGCTGCGCCGCGAGGGCGCGTAGCCCAGGCCCGGTGGGGCGGTTTCCGCCGCCCCACCGGGGGCACGTGAGAGGAACACCCCTCGACGACCTCCGGGCAAAGGACGTGACGCCCATGGCGGGAACGGTCACCACCTCCGGCACCACCGGATCACTCCTGGCCTCCCTCGACCCCCTGCTGCGCGCCTGGCTGCCCCGGCAGCGCTGGTTCGCGGGCAAGGGCCGCCCGGTCACCGGCTTCACCCCGGTGGCCGTCACGGAACTGCTGCCGTCGGGCGGGCGGCTGAGCCTGTACCACCTGCTGCTGCGCGTGCACCAGCCGGACGCCCCGGGCGGGGAGCCGCACCCGGGCGACTGCTACCAGCTCCTCATAGGCGCGCGCGAGGCGCTGCCGCCCCGGCTGGCGCCCGCGCTGATCGGTCACGTCGACGAGGGCCCGCTCGCGGGCCAGACGGTGTACGACGCCCTGTTCGACCCCCGGCCCGCCGAACTGCTGCTGGAGGCCCTGCGCGACCGGACCCGGATCGGTGTGCTGCGCTTCGAGCGCGGCCCGGGGCAGGAGATCCGGCCGGGACTCGTGGCCCGGCTGATGACCGGCGAGCAGTCCAACTCCTCGGTCGTCTATGGAGATACGTTTATCCTCAAGCTGCTGCGCCGGGTGCTGCCCGGTGTCAACCCCGATCTGGAGCTGCCGCTCGCCCTGGCCCGCGCGGGCTGCCCCCGGGTGCCCGCGCCGGCCGGCTGGCTGCGCGCCGAGCCGGCCGGGGAGCCCTATGTGCTGGCCGTGCTCCAGCCCTACGTCAGCGGGGCCGGCGACGGCTGGGAGCTGGCGCTGCGCGAGCTGGCCAAGGGCGAGGACTTCACCGCCGAGGCCCGCGCGCTGGGCCGGGCCACCGCCGAGGTGCACACCGCGCTCGCCCGCGCCCTGCCCACGGTCACCCTCGGCCACAGCCAGTTGGAGTCGCTGGTCGACGGCATGACCGAGCGGCTGGCGGCGGCCGTGCAGGCGGTGCCGGCGCTCAGACCGTACGAGGACGGGCTGCGTTCGGCCTACTCGGCGCTGTCCTCGCTCGCCGCCGAGGGCCGCACCTGGACCGCCCAGCGGGTGCACGGCGATCTGCACCTGGGGCAGTGCCTGCGCTCGCCGTCCGGCGACTGGTCCCTGATCGACTTCGAGGGCGAGCCGGCCCGGCCGCTGGCCGAGCGGCGGATGCCGCAGCCGCCGGTGCGGGACATCGCGGGCATGCTCCGCTCCTTCGACTACGCGGCCCACTCGGCCGGCCGGCCCGCCCTGGACTGGGCGCACGCCTGCCGGGCGGCCTACTGCTCCGGCTACGCGGACGCCTCCGGCCTCGATCCGCGCACCGACCCGGTGCTGCTGCGGGCCTACGAGACCGACAAGGCGGTCTACGAGGTCGTCTACGAGGCCCGGCACCGCCCGGACTGGCTGCCCGTACCGCTGTCGGCGGTCCGCCGCCTCGCCGCGTCCGACCCGACCTGACCCGAACTCGCCCGGGAGATGCGCTCGTGACGTCCAAGAAGCCAGCCGCCAGGAACACGCCCGGCACGCCCGGGGCCGCGAAGAGGGCCGGCCGCAGCCCGGCCGGCACCGGGGCGGCCCGGGAGCAGGCGGCCGGGGAGACCACGGACCGGGGGGCGCGGGCCGCGCAGGTGCCCGCGCAGCCGGTGCCGCCCGCGCTGGAGGCCGCCGTGTCGCCCGCCCTGGACGCGGGCGACCGTGAGCGGCTGCTGCACGGCACCCACCACGATCCGCACGCCGTCCTCGGCGCCCATCCGGTCCCCGGCGGCGTCGCCTTCCGCGCCTTCCGGCCGTACGCCCGGGCGGTCACCGTGGTCTGCGGCGAGGAGCGCGCCCGGCTGCACGACGACGGTGACGGCTTCTTCTCCGGGCTGCTGCCGCTCGCCGAGGTCCCCGTCTACCGGCTGCTGGTGACGTACGACGGCACGGAGCTGGAGACCGAGGACGCCTACCGCTTCCTGCCCACCCTCGGCGACCTGGACCTGCACCTGATCGGCGAGGGCCGGCACGAGGAGCTGTGGCGGGCGCTGGGCGCGCACGTCACCACCCACCAGGGCGTCACCGGCACCCGGTTCGCGGTGTGGGCGCCGAACGCGCGGGGCGTCCGGGTCACCGGCGGCTTCAACTTCTGGGACGGCAGCGGTTTCCCGATGCGCTCGCTGGGCGGCACCGGGGTCTGGGAGCTGTTCGTGCCGGGGCTCGGCGAGGGCGAGCTGTACAAGTTCGAGATCACCCGCCCGGACGGCTCGCGCACCCTGCGCGCCGACCCGCTGGCCCGCCGTACCGAGGTGCCGCCCGCCACCTCCTCGGTCGTGCACGCCTCGCACTACGAGTGGGACGACGCCGAGTGGCTGGCCCACCGCGCGGACACCCCGGTGCACGAGGCGCCCTTCTCCGTCTACGAGGTGCACCTGCCCTCCTGGCGGCCCGGCGCGACCTACCGCGAGCTGGCGGAGGAACTCCCCTCCTACGTACGGGACCTGGGCTTCACGCACGTGGAGCTGATGCCGGTCGCCGAGCATCCGTTCGGCGGCTCGTGGGGCTACCAGGTCACCGGGTTCTACGCCCCGACGGCCCGGCTCGGCACCCCGGACGACTTCAAGTACCTGGTGGACCGGCTGCACCAGGCCGGCGTCGGGGTGCTGATGGACTGGGTGCCGGCGCACTTCCCGCGCGACGAGTGGGCGCTGGCCGCCTTCGACGGGCAGCCGCTGTACGAACCGGCCGATCCGCAGCGGGCCGCCCATCCCGACTGGGGCACGCTGGAGTTCGACTTCGGCCGCCGCGAGGTGCGCAACTTCCTGGTGGCGAACGCCGTGTACTGGTGCGAGGAGTTCCACATCGACGGGCTGCGGGTGGACGCGGTCGCCTCGATGCTCTACCTCGACTACTCGCGCGAGCCGGGCCAGTGGACGCCGAACGAGCACGGCGGCCGGGAGAACCTGGCCGCGGTGGCCTTCCTCCAGGAGATGAACGCCACCGTCTACCGGCGCTGCCCCGGCGTGGTGACCATCGCCGAGGAGTCCACCGCCTGGGACGGCGTCACCCGCCCCACCCACCAGTCCGGCCCGAGCGGCTTCGGCGGGCTCGGCTTCGGCCTGAAGTGGAACATGGGCTGGATGCACGACTCGCTGCGGTACATGAGCCACGACCCCGTGCACCGCGGCTACCACCACCACGAGATGACGTTCTCGATGGTGTACGCCTACAGCGAGAACTACGTGCTGCCGATCTCGCACGACGAGGTGGTGCACGGCAAGGGCTCGCTGGTGTCGAAGATGCCCGGCGACTGGTGGCAGCAGCGCGCCAATCTGCGCGCCTACCTGGCCTTCATGTGGGCCCACCCGGGCAAGCAACTGCTGTTCATGGGGCAGGAGTTCGCGCAGGGCGCCGAGTGGTCCGAGGCGCGCGGCCCGGACTGGTGGCTGCTCGACCCGGCGTACGGCGCGGAGGCGGACCACCGGGGCGTGCGGGACCTGGTGCGGGACCTGAACGCGGTGTACCGGGCGACGCCGGCGCTGTGGCAGCGGGACACCGACCCGGCGGGCTTCGAGTGGATCGCCGGGGACGCGGCGGACGACAACGTCTTCGCGTTCCTGCGCCGCGCCGCCGACGGCACCCCGCTGCTCGCGGTCTCCCACCTGGCGCCGGTGGTCCGCCACGACTACCGGATCGGCGTGCCGGACGACGTGCCGGCCTGGGTGGAGGTGCTGAACACCGACGCCGGAGGGTACGGCGGCGGCGGGATGACCGGCCCGGACGCGGTCAAGCCGGAGCCGCAGGGCGCCCACGGCCGCCCCGCGAGCCTCCGGCTGACCCTGCCCCCACTGGCTACGGTGTGGCTGCGGCCTGCCTGAGCCCGTCCGGGAGCGTGCCGGTGTGCAGGACGCCGAGGCGCTGGGTGGCGCGGGTCAGGGCCACGTACAGGTCGCTCGTGCCGTAGGCGGCCGGCTCCACCACCAGGACGGAGTCGAATTCGAGCCCCTTGGCCTGGCGCGGGTCGAGCAGCACGACCGTACGCGTCAGGTCCGGCTCCGCGCCGGCCGTGACGCCGTCCAGCCGGGCGGCCAGCGGACGGTGCAGGTCGCGCGGGGCGATGACGGCCAGCCTGCCCTCGGCCGGGGTGAGTTCGGCGACCGCCTCGGCGACCGCGCCGGGCAGGTCGCCGCCCACCCGCCGCACCCAGGGGCGTTCGCCGGTGGAGCGGACGGAGCTGGGCGGCTCGAAGTCCGGGTGGCCGGCGCGGACCACGGCCGCCGCGAGGTCCATGATCTCGGCCGGGGTGCGGTAGTTGACGCCGAGGCGGGTGTGCTCCCAGCGGTCCTCGACGTACGGCGCGAGGATCCGTGCCCAGGAGCCGACACCGGCCGCCTCCGCGGTCTGCGCGGGGTCGCCGACCAGGGTCATCGAGCGGGTCGGGCTGCGCCGCATCAGCAGCCGCCAGGCCATCGGCGACAGCTCCTGCGCCTCGTCCACGATGATGTGCCCGAACGCCCAGGTGCGGTCGGCGGCGGCCCGCTCGGCGGCGCTGCGGTGGTCCGCCTCCTCGTGCCGCTCGGCGAACCGTTCGGCGTCGATGATGTCGTGCGCGGACAGCACCTCGCTCGACTCGGGGTCGCTGTCCTCCTTGTCCTCGAACTCGTACGTCCGGGACGCGTACGACACGTCGAGCACGCCCTGCGCGTAGGCCACCTGGGTCTCGCGCTCGCGTTCGGCGTGGGCGCGGGCCAGGCGGTCGTCCTCGCCGAGCAGTTCGGCCGCCTCGTCCAGCAGGGGCACGTCGGCGACGGTCCAGGCGCGGGTCACCGGGCGGCGGACGGCGTCGGCGTCCTCGGGCGGCAGATAGCCGTCGGGCTCGGCGAGGAAGTCGGCGACGAGCCGCCGCGGGGTGATCCGGGGCCACAGCCGGTCGACGGCGGCCCAGACCTCGGGGTTCTCGGCGAGTTCGTCGCGGATCTGGGTGAGGTCGGCCGCGTCCAGCAGGCTGCTGCCGTCGTACGGGTCGGTGCCCACGCGCTCGGCGTACAGCTCGGTGAGCGTGTTGAGGATGTGCCCCTCGAAGTGCTCGCGGGCCGCGTTGTGCGGCAGCCGGGCGGCGCGGGTGCGCTCGCGGGCGACGCTCACCAGGCCGTCGTCCAGCATGAGCACCTCGCGGTCGTGCTCGATGGCGATCACCGGGTCGGGCAGGGCCTGCCGGTCGCGGACGACGGCGGCCAGCACGTCGGCCATCTCCGCCCGGCCCTTGACGGCGGCGGCCGCGGGGCTGTCGGCCGCGGTGGCCTTCACGCCGGGGAACAGCTCGCCGACGGTGGCCAGCAGCACGCCGGTCTCGCCGAGGGAGGGCAGCACCTCGCCGATGTAGCCGAGGAAGGCGGGGTTGGGGCCGACGATGAGGACCGCGCGGCGGGCCAGCAGCTCCCGGTGCTCGTAGAGCAGGTACGCCGCCCGGTGCAGGGCCACCGCGGTCTTGCCGGTGCCGGGGCCGCCCTCCACGACCAGCACCCCGCGGTGCGGTGCCCGGATGATCCGGTCCTGCTCGGCCTGGATGGTCTGCACGATGTCGCTCATCCGGCCGGTGCGCGCCGAGTTCAGCGCGGCCAGCAGCACGGCGTCGCCGTTGCGGTCCTCGTGGCCGGTGCGGGTGGCGTCGCCGAGGTCCAGGATCTCGTCGTGCAGGGAGGTGACGGTCCGGCCCTCGGAGGCGATGTGCCGGCGGCGGCGCAGGCCCATCGGGGTGTGGCCGGTGGCCAGGTAGAAGGGGCGGGCGACGTCGGCCCGCCAGTCGATCAGGACGGGGGTGCGCTCGGCGTCGTCCTCGCGCAGCCCGATGCGGCCGATGTGGTGTTTCGTGCCGTCGGCGAGGTCGATCCGGCCGAAGCAGAGCGAGCCGTCCACGGCGTTCAGCGCGGCGAGCAGCCCGGAGCGCTCGGCGACCAGGATGTCCCGCTCCAGCCGGGCCTGCATGGGCTTGTCGCCCTGGGCGAGCGCGTCCGCGACACCGCTCTCGGCCTCGCCGCGCAGCACGTCCACGCGCGCGTACAGTCCGTCGACGAATTCCTGCTCACCGCGCAATTCATCGTCCGGAAATTCACTGTTCGACAGATCCGCGTTTGACAATTCCGCTCCCGCCCGCATATACTGTGGTCACTGAACTTCCGCGGCTCACCGAATAGCAAGTCGCGAATCATCGAATATACGCAGCGAAATCCCCCGAGCGCAATTGCCCGGGGGATTTTTTCGTGTGGGGCCGCGGGGCCCGGCGTCAGCGGGCCGCGCTGTCCGCCAGGTCCTTGTCGCCGGCGTCACCGGCCGGCGTGGGCGTCCCGGCGGCCTCCCGGCGCGGCAGCAGCACCGCCACCAGGACCGTGCCGACGCCGAGGATCACCGCGCCGACCAGGCTGGTGTGGGCGACCGCGTCGGAGAAGGCGGAGCCGACCGCGTCGGCCATCTGCCGGGCCCCGGCGGCCAGGTCGCCGGCCTGCTGCTTGAGCTGTGCGGCCTGCTGCGGGTCGGTCGCCTGCTGGGCCCGCGCGGCGGCCTGGTGGGCCTTCTCGCCGATGCCCTGCGCGACGGCGTACCCGGCGCCCACCGAGTCCTGCGCGGTGTCCAGGGCGCCCGCCGGCAACCTGCTGCCCGCGGTGGCGTCGGCGAGGTGGTCGCCGTAGGAGGTGGCGAGCAGGGAGCCGAGGATCGCGATGCCGAGCGAGCCGCCCAGCTCCAGCGAGGTGTCGTTGACGGCGCCGCCGACACCCAGCTCGGACTCCGGGAACGCGCCCATGATGGCGTCGGTGCAGGGCGAGAGGGCCAGACCGATGGCGAGGCCCAGGATGATCAGGGGCGCCACGAAGTCGCCGTAGCCCGAGTGCGCGTCCACCCGGGTGAGCAGGGCGAGGGCGACCGTGCCGCCGACCATGCCGGCGCTGACGGTCCACTTCATGCCGACCCGCGGGGTGAGCCAGCCGGTCAGGGCCGAGCCGACGAAGACCGCGCCGGCCAGCGGCAGCATGCGCACACCGGTCTCCAGGGCGTCGTAGCCGAGGACGAACTGGAGGTGCTGGGTGAGGTAGTAGAAGGCGCCGAAGACGGCGAGGAAGAACAGCGCGACGGCGAGGTTGGAGCCCGCGAACCGGCGGGCGGTGAAGCGGCGCACGTCCAGGATCGGGCGCGGGTGGCGCAGCTCCCACAGCACGAAGGCGACCAGTCCGGCCCCGGCGACGACGGCCGCGCCGACGGCCTTGGCGCCCCAGCCGAAGTGCGGGCCCTGGATGATCATGTAGACGAGCGCGCCGGTCCAGATCACCGACAGCGCACCGCCGACGTAGTCGATGCGGTCGTGGTGGCCCGCCTTGGACGGCGGCACCAGGACCAGGGCGGCGACCAGCGCGACGGCCGCGATGGGCACGTTGATCAGGAAGGTCGAGGACCAGCCGTGGTCGCGCAGCAGGGCGCCGGCGACCACCGGGCCGGCGGCGATGGCGAGTCCGGCGGTGGCGGTCCACAGGGTGATGGCCTTGGCCCGCTCACCGCGCGGGAAGGTCGCGGCGAGCAGCGACAGCGTGGCCGGCATGATCAGGGCCGCGCCGACGCCCATCACGGCGCGGGCCGCGATGACGGTGGCCGCGCTGTCCGCGAGGTAGCCGAAGACGGCGCCCGCGCCGAAGACGACGAGCCCGAGGACGAGCGCCCCGCGCCGGCTGTACTTGTCGCCTATCGCGCCGAGCAGCAGCATCAGCGCCGCGTAGGGCACGGTGTAGCCGTCGATCACCCACTGCAGGTCGGCGCTGGAGAGCCCGAGGTCCCGCGTCATGTCGGGCGCGGCGACGGTGAGGGCGGTGTTCGCCATCACGATGATCAGCAGGCTGAGGCAGAGCACCAGCAGGGCCCACCACCGCCGGGCGTAGGGCCGCTCCATCCTTTCGACCGGTTCGGTCATGACGAGTCGCATGGCAGGGGTCGCCTTCCTCGGGTACGCGACGGACTTGCACAGTGGCGTGCAAATGCACAACTATGTGCAATGTACGTCGTTGCACAACCCTGTGCAAGTCGACTCGGGACGGGGGCGGGGAGGCAGAATGTCCGCCATGACCACGGGTAACAGCAGCCGCGCCGACGCCAACCGGCGCCGCATCCTCGACGTCGCCCTCGCGGAGCTGCTGCGCGATCCCGACGCGTCCATGGACCAGATCGCGCGCGCGGCCGGGGTCGTGCGCCGGACGGTGTACGGCCACTTCCCCAGCCGCGAGGCGCTGATCAGCACGCTCGTGGACGAGGCGGTGCAGGCACTGGCGGACGCGGACGCGCAGGGCCGGGCGGGCGTGCGGGACCCGGCGGAGGCGGTGGCCCGGTCGGTGCTGGCGATCTGGCAGACCGCCGACCGCTACCGGCTGCTGATCGCGCTGGCCCAGCGGACGGTCACCGTCCAGGGCATCCGCGAACGCCTCGCACCGCTGCGCGAGGCCAAGGTGGCCCTGCTCCAGCACGGCCTGGACGCGGGCGTCTTCCGCTCCCCGCTGCCCGCGCCGGCCCTGGCGTACGTCCACGAGCAGATGCTGTTCGCCCTGATGGAGGCGGTGAACGACGGACTGCTGGCGGCGCGGGAGGCGGGCCGCTCGGCCACGGTCGCCGTACTGACCGCGGCGGGCGTGCCGGCCGCGCGGGCCGCCGAACTGGTGGCCGAGGTGGCGGCCGAGGTGGCGTGAGAGAGACGGACCCGGACGCCCGGCCCCGGCTCTGACAGACCCGGACGCCCGGCCCCGCTTCAGAGACGGACCCGGACGCCCGGCCCCGGTCTAGACGGACCCGGGCACCCGGCCCCGGTCTAGACGGACCCGGACATCCGGCCCCGGTCTAGACGGACCCAGACACCCGGCCCCGGTTCATGCAGACCCGGACGCCCGGCCCCGGTTCACACAGACCCGGACGCCCGGCCCGGACTAGACAGACCCGGACGCCCGGCCCCGGTTCAGGCGGGGCCGGACGTCCGGAGCAGAGGGGGCGCCCCGTCCGGGGGCGCGGCGGGCGCTCAGGCCTTGACCAGCCGGTCCTCCCGGGCCCCGGGCCCCTCGCCCGGCGCGGAGGCGCCCTCGTCCAGCAGCGTCGTCTCGTCGAACGGCAGCTCGCCGGCCAGCACCCGCCGTACCCGCGCCGTGTCGATCTCCTTGGTCCACGTGCCGATCAGCACCGTCGCCACCGCGTTGCCCGCGAAGTTCGTCAGCGCCCGTGCCTCGCTCATGAACCGGTCGATGCCGACGATCAGCCCGACGCCGTCGACCAGCGCCGGCTTGTGCGACTGGAGCCCGCCGGCCAGGGTGGCGAGCCCGGCGCCGCTGACCCCGGCCGCGCCCTTGGACGCCAGCAGCAGGAACAGCAGCAGCGGGATCTGCTCGCCGACCGACATCGGCGTGCCCAGCGCGTCCGCGATGTACAGCGACGCCATCGTCATGTAGATCATCGTGCCGTCGAGGTTGAACGAGTAACCGGTCGGCACGGTGATCCCGACCACCGGCCGGCTGACGCCCAGGTGCTCCATCTTCGCGATCAGTCGCGGCAGCGCCGACTCCGACGAGGAGGTGGACAGGATCAGCAGGAACTCGCGGGCGAGGTACTTGAACAGGGAGAACACGTTCAGTCCCGCGACGATCCGCAGGACCGTGCCGAGCACCACGAAGACGAACAGGACACAGGTGACGTAGAAGCCGAGCATCAGCACGGCCAGGCTCTTGAGCGCGTCGACGCCGGCGGAGCCGACCACGGCCGCGATCGCGCCGAACGCGCCGACCGGCGCCGCCCACATCACCATGGACAGGATGCGGAAGACGAGCCGCTGGACGTGCTCGATGCCGCGCAGCACCGGCTGCCCGGCCGTGCCCATCGCCTGGAGCGCGAAGCCGGCGAGCAGCGCCACCAGCAGCGTCTGGAGCACCTGGCCCTGGGTGAACGCGGACACGAACGTGGTCGGGATGATCGACAGCACGAAGTCCACCGGCGGCAGCGCGTCGCTCTCCACCTGGGCGTGCCCGCTCTGCTTGAGCGCGTCGGTCAGGTGCAGCCCGTCCCCGGGGTGCAGCACGTTGCCGACCACGAGACCGATGGCGAGCGCGACGAGCGACATCACCAGGAAGTAGCCGAGCGCGATCCCGCCGACCGCGCCCACCTTGGCGGCCTTGCGCACCGAACCGATGCCGAGCACGATCGTGCAGAAGATGATCGGCGAGATCATCATCTTGATCAGGTTCACGAATCCGGTGCCCAGCGGTTTCAGCTCCACCGCCGCGCCGGGCCAGATCAGGCCCACGGCGATACCGAGCGCGACCGCCGCGATGACGGCGATGTACAGGTAATGGGTCCGGTCCCGCTTCCCACGGGGTGCGGCAGGTGCCGTATCGGCGGTGCTGGCGGCCACGACTGCCCTCCTTGACGTCTTCGTCGGCGAACAACCGGCGTGCGGCTCACGTCCGGGCGTTGTTGGGGAACGCCGTGACTATCTCCCGGCCTGTGAGAGCGGTCACCCTTCCGTTCATTTAGTTCACGATCGGCCGGAGAGGCACACTGCTGGCATGCGTCTGCCCACCCTCCCGCGCCCCCGCAGCCTGGCGGGCCAGCTATTCGCCATGCAGGCCGTGCTGATCGCGGTGGTCGTGGCCGGGTACGCGCTGTTCACCTACGTCAGCGACCGGCGGCAGGCCGAGGACTCCGCCGCCCGGCAGGCCACGGCGGTGGCCCGCTCCGTCGCCGACGCGCCCTCGGTCCGCGCGGCGGTCCGCGGCCCGGACCCCACGGCCCGGCTGGAGCCGTACGCCCTGCGGGTCACCCGGGACGCCAACGTCGGCTTCGTGACGATCATGAGCCCGTCCGGCATCCGCTGGACCCACCCCGACCGCGACCAGATCGGCAGGCGCTTCCTCGGCACCATCGAGCCCGCCCGGCACGGCCGCACCTTCACCGAGACCTACACCGGCACGCTCGGCCCGTCCGTCCGCGCGGTGACGCCGGTGACGGACGGCGGCCGGGTCGTCGCCCTGGTGAGCGCCGGCATCACGGTGGAGACGATCAGCGCCCGGGTCCGGGACCAGGTCGCGGCCCTGCTCGGGGTGGCCGGCGGGGCGCTGCTGCTGGGCGCGGTCGGCACCTATGTGATCAACGCCCGGCTGCGCCGCCACACCCACGGCATGAACGCCGCCGAGCTGAGCCGGATGCACGACTACCACCAGGCGACGCTGCACGCGGTCCGGGAGGGGCTGCTGATGCTGGACGGCCAGTACCGGGTGGCGCTGATCAACGACGGCGGCCGGGAGCTGCTGGGCGTGGGCCCACGGGAGGAGGCGGTCGGCCGCTCGGTGGCGGACCTGGGCCTGCCGGCCCCGCTGACGGGCGCGCTGCTGTCCGCCGAGCCCCGGGTGGACGAGGTGCACCTGACGGCGGAGCGGGTGCTCGTGGTGAACACCTCGCCGGTGTCGGGGGGCGAGCGCAGGGGTACGGTCGTGACCCTCCGGGATGTCACCGAACTCCAGTCCCTGATGGGCGAGCTGGACTCCGAGCGGGGCTTCACCCAGGCGCTGCGCTCGCAGGCGCACGAGGCAGCGAACCGCCTCCACACGGTGGTCTCGCTGATCGAGCTGGACCGGGCCGGGGAGGCGGTGGAGTTCGCCACGGCCGAGCTGGAGCTGGCGCAGGCCCTCACCGACCAGGTGGTGGCGGCGGTGGGCGAACCGGTGCTGGCCGCGCTGCTGCTGGGCAAGACCGCCCAGGCGCACGAGCGGGGCGTGGAGCTGGTGGTGTCGCCGGACAGCCGGCTGGACGACGGGCTGCTCCCGGCCGAGCTGCCGGCCCGGGACCTGGTCACCATCCTCGGCAACCTGATCGACAACGCGGTGGACGCGGCGCAGGGCAGCGCCCGGGCGCGGGTGACGGTCACGGCGTACGCCGCGGACGGCGCCCTGGTGCTCCGGGTGGCCGACACCGGACCCGGTGTCGACCCCGCCCGCGCCGGCCTGGTCTTCCAGCGCGGGTTCTCCACCAAGCCGGCCGGGCCCGGCGGGCGGGGACTCGGGCTGGCCCTGGTCCGGCAGGCGGTGACCCGCCACGAGGGCACCCTGACGGTGACGGGGTCCGGCCAGGACGGCGAGGGCGGAGCGGTGTTCGAGGCGCGGCTGCCGTTGCGGGTGTCCCTGGGCGGCGGCCGATGACGGACGCACGCCCGCCCGTCCGGGTCCTCGTGGTGGAGGACGACCCGGTGGCCGCCGACGCGCACGCGCTCTACGTCGGACGGGTGCCGGGATTCGTCGCGACCGGGAAGGCGCACACGGGCGCGGAGGCCCGGCGGCTCCTGGAACGCACGCCGGTGGACCTGCTGCTGCTGGACCTGCACCTCCCGGACGTGCACGGGCTGCAACTGGTCCGGTCGCTGCGGGCGGCCGGGCACCACGCCGACGTGATAGCGGTGACCTCGGCCCGGGACCTGGCGGTGGTGCGGGAGGGTGTCTCGCTGGGCGTGGTCCAGTACGTGCTGAAACCGTTCACGTTCGCGACGCTGCGGGACCGGCTGGTCCGGTACGCCGAGTTCCGGGCGGCGGCGGGCGAGGCGAGCGGCCAGGACGAGGTGGACCGGGCGCTGGCGGTGCTCCGCGCGCCGTCGCCGGCGGCACTGCCCAAGGGGCTGAGCGGGCCGACGCTGGAGCGGGTCACGGGCGCGCTGCGCGGGGCGCCGGAGGGGCTGACGGCGGCCGGGGTGGCCGAGACGGTGGGCATCTCCCGGATCACCGCCCGACGCTATCTGGAGCACCTGGTGGAGGCGGACCGAGCCGCCCGGAGCCCGCTGTACGGACAGGTGGGACGGCCCGAGCTGGTGTACCGGTGGGTCACGCGGGGACGGTGAGGGCGGCGGGGGCCTGGCAGGTCCCGCCTTGGTGACACCGAGTGCCGGGCAATCAGACGTATCCGGCCCGTACGTTCCTACGACCGGTGATCTCGGCGGAACCGACCGTGGTCAGCGGCCCGGAGCGCCCCTACGGTGTGCGGAGTGCGCCCTCCCTCAGCCCAGCCCGGCCCGCCGGCTCCCCCGTTCGACGCCCCGGCCGCCCGCAGACTCCGTGCCGCGCTCGGCATGGGGCCCGAGCACGTCGCCTACGGGATGCGTGCCGCGTACGGGCTGCCGTACGTCACCGCCGGTCACGTGATCGCCTGGGAGCGCGGCACCGCCGTGCCCAGCGGACCCGAACTCACCGCGCTAGCAGCCGTGTTGTGGTGTTCGCCGGGCGAACTGATCGGCCGGCCGCGGACACTGCGCGAGCACCGCGTCGCCCGCTCCGCGGCCCCGGAGGACATCGCCCACGCCGTCGGCATGGACCTGCGCGCCTATCTGCGGGCGGAGGAGAGCGGGCAGTGGCGGGGCACCGAGCGGCAGTCGGCGGCGCTCGCCCGCGTCCTGGACCTCGCCCCGCGCGACTTCACCACCGCCACCGGCCGCGCGGCACAGCTCGCCGAACTGCTGCGCGGCGCGGTGACGACCCGCTGGCAGGCGTACGTACGGCCGGTGACCCGGCTCGTACCCCTGGACCAGGACCGGGTGGAACGGGCCCTGCGGGAGCTGCACCAGGACTACCAGGGACGCATGGCCGCCACCCTCGGCTGGGGCGGCGGCAGCCGGAACGCGAGCGAGCCCGGCCGGCGCTTCCTGGCCGGGATCACCACCGCCTTCTGGACGGCAGTCGAGGACACGACCACCGGACGGAGCGCCGAGTAGGGCCTGATGAGAACCAGGCCGGACCGGAGAGGAAGGCTTGGGACCGTGTCTACATGGTCAGTCGGCCGTTGCGCTGGGCATGGGGAGTGGATGGTGGGGATGGATCGTTCCGGACGGCTTGCGGGAGCCGGCAAGGCCGTTGCCGCCGCCGGCTCGGGTGCGTCCACGGGGCGGCGGGATCGCGAACATCGCTAGGGGGAACTCCTCGGCCTGCGCACCCAGCAGCAGATCGAACACCTCGGCGGCTGCACCGAACCCGTCCGCCTGACCGGCCACACCACCACCGTCGACACCACAACGGGCGAGGTACTGCGCTCCTACACCTCCTCGGACGAGCCCACGGGCAGCCTGCTCACCGCGTGCGGCAACCGCCGCGCCTCCCGCTGCCCGGCCTGCTCCCGCCTCTACGCCGCCGACACCTACCACCTCATCCGCGCCGGCCTGTCCGGCGGCAAGAACGTCCCCGACACCGTCCGCACCCACCCCCGCATCTTCGCCACCCTCACCGCCCCCTCCCTCGGCCCCGTCCACAACTGCCCCACCACTCCCAGCGGCGACGTCCGGGCCTCCCGCTGCGGCACCCGTCATGAACCCACGGACCCGCTGCTCGGTACGCCGCTCAATCCGGCGACGTACGACTACGCGGGCGCGGTCCTGTTCAACGCCCACGCCGGAGCCTTGTGGGCCCGCTTCACCACCTACCTGCGCCGCGAGATCGCCGTCCGCCTCGGCCTGACGCAGAAGGCCGCCCGCACGGTTCTGCGGGTTTCCTTCGCCAAGGTCGCCGAGTACCAGAAGCGCGGCCTGGTCCACTTCCACTCCCTCATCCGGCTCGACGGCCCCGACGGCAACACCCAGCCCCCGCCCACGTACGCCACCGTCGCCGTGCTCACCGACGCCGTACGCGCCGCCGCCGTGCGAGCCGGCATCACGGTCGAGTCGGATTCGGTCGGGGACCGCGAATTCACCTGGGGTGAACAGCTCGACGTACGCGAGATCACCGCCTTCGGCACCGACGCCGAACTCACCGACCAGGCCGTGGCCGCCTACGTGGCGAAGTACGCCACCACGTCCGCCGATGCCTCCGGCACCCTCGACCGCGCCCTGTTCTGCCGCCCCTGCCAGGGCCGCGGCGCCACCCTCCTGCCCCACGGAACCCCGCTCCCCTGCACCGCGTGCGACGGAACCGGACAGGCTCGGCCCCTGCCCCGCCTCGCGGTCGCCGGGCATGTGCGGCAGATGATCCGCACCTGCTGGGAGCTGGGCAGGCTGCCGGAGTTCGCCGGCCTCAAGCTGTGGAAGTGGGCGCACATGCTCGGCTTCGCGGCCACTTCTCCACCAAGTCCCGCTCCCACTCGACCACACTCGGCGCGCTGCGCGCCGCCCGCCGCGCCTGGCGCACCGAACAGGCCCGCACCCACGCCGGCCTGCCCGAGCGCGACCCGCACACCACCCTCGTCGTCGGGCACTGGCATACCTCGGCACCGGCTACAGCCCCGGCGCCGCACTCCTCGCCGCCGCCGTCTGGCACCGCAGAGAAGTCGCACGGCGGTTCATCGCGGAAGGGGGCTGCTGATGACCGCACATGATCCGGTCCCGCCCCGCCAGCCGGTGAGCACGCCGGAGGAACTGCTGACAGCGCCACAGGTCATGGCCCACCTCCAGCTCGGCCGCTCAGCCGTCTACGACCTGCTCCGCACCCACCAGCTCACCTCGATCACCCTCGGCCGTGCCCGCCGCATCCCCACCCACGCCCTCACCGACTTCATCCGCACCCGCCCCGACCAGGAAGCCGCCGCCTGATGACCAAGCCCCGAGACACCCGCCTCCCGCCGTGTACGCGCCAACGGCGACGGCACCGTCTACCAACGCAAGGACAGCCGCTGGGAAGCCGCCGGATACGTCCTCGCCCCCGGCAACACCCGCAGGCGGGTCCGCGTCTACGGCGGCTCTCGCAAGGAGGCGCTGACCAAGCTGACCGAGAAGATCGCCGCCAGCAACCGCGGCGTACCCATCATCGCCGCCCAGGGCAGCCTCGCGGCGTACCTGACGTACTGGCTGGCGAACGTCGCCGTCCACCAGCTCCGCGAGACCACCCACACCCGCTACACCGCCGTCGTCGAGCAGTACCTCATCCCCGGCCTCGGCCGGAAAAAGCTCGCCAAGCTCACTGCCAAGGACATCCGCACCTGGCTCAACGAGCTGCGAACCGTCTGCCAGTGCTGCGCACGCGACATCGCCGCGGGACGCGACCCCAACGCCCAGGCAAGTCGCCGCCCGCGCTGCTGCGCCATCGGCAAGTACTGCCGGAAGCAGCTCTCGCCGCTGACGCTCGCGTACATTCACTCCGTGCTCAAGTCCCCCCTAGAGCACGCCGTGCGCGAGGAAGAGATCCCACGCAACGTCGCCCGCAATGTCCGCACCGGCACACCCCGCCCTCGCCGCGTCAACCCCCTCACCGCCGACGAGGCCCGCCAGCTCCTCGCCGCTGCCCAGGGGCACCAGCTCGCCGCGCTCTTCGAGCTCGCTCTGCGCACCGGCCTCCGCAAGGGCGAACTCCTCGGCCTGCGCTGGGAAGACCTCGACGGCGGCACGGCCAGCATCCGCCAGACCCTCCAGCGCACCACCAGCCGGGGCCTGGCCACCCTGCCGACCAAGACCATCAGCTCCGAGCGACGCATCGCCGTGCCGGCCTCCTGCGTCACCTCGCTTCGCGCACACCGCGAGAGGCAGTCCGGGGAGCGAGACCGAGCGGGCTCGGAGTAGCAGGGCGGCACGCACGTCTTCACGCGGCCGAACGGGCACCCGATCGAGCCCGCCACCCTCACCCGGCACTTCAACGCCCTGCTCCGCGACGCCCACCTGCGGCCGATCCGGTTTCACGACCTCCGCCATTCGACGGCCACCCTTGTACGCCCACGTTCGACTGCGTCTTCAGCGCGAAGCCATCGATCTCCTTGGCCGCGCCCTCCGTGACCCCGCCGATGTCGTCAGCCGACCTGATGAAGGCGACGAACCGCCGCTGTGTCCCGCACCCGTCCGCTGACGTTGCCGTCAACTACTGCCGTCAAGCCCCCCCCCAGAAGCCCCGCTAGTAGACACCTGGCGGGGCTTCTGAATTCCCTCAACAAGATTCCTGGCTGCCGTCACGAACCATCAGGAAGGTATATTTCGCTCATTCTGGAAAGCGGCCACAGCCCCCGCCTCACCTTCGACCAACCTTTCATAAAAGAATGGATCATTCGCCCACTCCTTGAAGGTGATCAGTGAAGCTCCAGTGCGATCCGGTGACGCGTCATTAGAGATGTAGTTCACGACCCAATGAGCTGGTATTGATCCATCCGATACCTGAAACAAAGGACTCGGATACCAGACCGGATACGGGAGATCATGCTCGTCGAGCAGGTAGTACCAGAAGGCGTCCTTGACCACAGTAATCGCGTAGACGACATATTCCTTCCCCATAGCAAGCGGGAAAGAAACATCCCTGGTCAACCCCCACTTGGAGTCAAGCATGGACAGAGGGATTCGCTCTCCGGAGTTACCGATTACCCGCACCTTCATCTTACGTTCGGCTCCATCTGGGGATAGTCGAGCTTGAACTTATACTCGACGTTCATCCCATTGTCGAGATTTCTGAACCAGTGAACGGTTCGGATGGCTTTTCCGTTGGCGTCATCCAAGGTGGACTGCATCTTTACCCACTCGCCCGGACCGTAGTTTGCCTCAAGCCTCGGAGTGTCGCCAAGATTTCTCATGATCACGGTTCCCGCGCCGGGAGCCTTCGCTCCCTGCATAGCGAGATGATCGTAGTAATCATGCGGAATCTTATCGGGGATCGGACCCTTACATGCCGCGCCTCCAGAATTATGAACCAGGACCGGCGTACCGCCCGCCAGCACATAGTACGTGTGGAGGTCGTCGACCGTCAGGTTGTACGTGCGCGCGTGCCGGGTGAAGGGGCGGTTGCCGGTGACGATGACCGTGTCGCCCGTTTCGGTGCGCAGGGTCATGCCTGGGGTGAGTTCACCTGCTGGGACCCAGTCGCGCCGGGAGGGGGACCAGAAGGGGTGCTCGTGGGTGGCGGTGAGCTTTTCGATGCCGTCCTTCGTGGCGATGGACAGCTCGTCGAAATACTTGTCTCCGTCGGTCCGGATCAGTCGGGTGACCTTGCGGGGGGCCGTTTCACCGGTCTTGGGATCGGTCGCCAGGACCTTGTCGCCGAGCTTGACGTCTTCGATGTCCTTGGTGGAGCCGTTGGCCATGAGGACATCGGTGCCGGCCAGGAAACACTTGCAGCCGGGCAGCTTGCGTACGTCGGCGGCTTCATCCGCGTACTTGCCGTACTTCAGCAGCTTGAGAGCCTTGCCCCAGGGCAAGTCCAGGGCCAGCGGGCCACAGTTACCCAAACTGAAGTCGTCATTGCACTTGCCCAGTTGATCCGTATCGAAGACGAAGAAATTGAAAAGGTCCTTGGCCTGCTGCTTGCGACGGTTTCCGCCGAGCGGGGCGATGCCGTGGTAAGTGCCGTAGTCACCGACGGTGGCGTAGGACTTCCTTTTACGGCGCCCGTCGGTATGCGTGTACGAATACAGTCTCGAGCCGTCGGTGCGGGACGTCTCCGTATAACTGACGGTGTGCTGGGTCCAGCGACCCTCGTCATCGTGAGTGAACCACTCCTTTGTATTGTTCGGGCACGTACCCATATCGCACACTCCCACCGGGCGCAGGCCGTCGGGGTCGGACGTGGAGATGGGGCTGTTGCGGGCGTAGGAGTAGCCGTTGCTCTGCAGCGGGTCGGTGATGTCGATGACCGGGTCGGCGGACAGGAACCGGCCGGCGTTCTGGTCGTATTCCCGGGCCCCGATGTGGGTCAGTCCGGTGGCCGCGTCGTCGATGCCGGTGCCGAGGTAGCTGCGCTTGTTGGGCCAGGCAGCCGGCTTGGTGCCGCGGACTTCGCCGTAGGGCTTGAAGGCGCGGCGGGTGACGGCTTGGCCGGAGGCCACGTCGACCGAGGTGTTGGCGGTGCCGAGGTGGTCGGCGAGCAGGACGCTGAGTTTGTGGCCGGTGCCGGCACCGTTGGCTGTAGTGCGCACGACGGTGGGTGCGCCGGCCTGGGCGTAGGAGCGCGTGGCGCGGGTGATGGCTCCGCTCGCGTCCGTGGTCAGTTCCGTCTCGCCCAGGTAGAGGGTCGAGCCTGCGGCTGAGTTCTCCAGGAGGCGGTTGCCGTCGGCGTCGTAGACGTATGTCGTCTTCTTGCCGGTGTCGGTGATCGATTCCAGCTTGTTCTCGGGCGACCAGACCAGGTCCTGGGTGGTGTTGTAAAGGTCCCGGGCTTCGGTGTTGCCGGTCGCGTCGTAGGTGTAGGTGCTGCCCTTGCCGGAGGGCGTGGAGGTGATCGACGTGGCTGTGTGGGGCTGTGTCCTGCCGTCGGTGCCCGTCTTGCCGTAGCCGTAGGTGTAGGTGAGGTTCTTCGTTGCGTCGGCTGTGTCGTGGTCGGTCAGGGTGGCGCGGTTGCCGAGCCAGTCGAAGGTGAACGACTGGCGGTAGGCCGTCGCGCCGGTGGAGACGGTGGCGGTGTCCGGTGCTGCGGCGGCGAGGGTGGAGGTCAGCGCGGTGTCGGGGGCGGTGGTGTCGGTGGCCTGGTCGGGAGCGTCCGCGACCGGGCCCGAGGAGGCGGCGTAGTCGGCACGGGGGCCCCACGTGGTGCCGTTGGCTGCCTTGCAGCCGGTGCCGTTGCCGGCCGGTGTGACCTTCGACGTCCAGGCGTGCGCCAGCTCGCCCAGCACGTCGTAGGTGAAGCACTGGGTGTCCCAGGTCTCGCCCGTCGTGTCGGCCAGCTCTCGGGCTTGGGAGGTGATGGTGCCGGAGGCGTCGTAGGAGTAGTAGCCGTCGGTGATCCGGTGTGGGCCGGCGGTCTCGCGGTCGGTGACTGTGCGCTGGAGCCGTCCGGTGTGGGGGTCGACGAAGTTCGTCGTCCACACGCGGTAGGGCTGGGTGGCGGAGACGGTGCGCAGTACCTCGCCGTAGGGCGAGTAGGTGGTGTCGGAGGTGTACCAGGTCAGTCCGGAGGTCGACTCGGGAAGTCCGTCGGTGTTGTAGCGGGTGACGACCTTTTCGCTCGCCAGTCCGCCCTTGGCGGGCAGGGTGACGGACAGTGGATTGCCCGTTGGTGTGTAGGTGTAGGTGTAGGCGTACGTGCCCGACAGTCCTGTGGTCAGGGAGTTCGCCGGGATGACGGTCTCGGTGCCGGTGACGTGGTACTCGGAGTCGTATCCGGTGACGCGGTTGACGTAGTCGCCGTCGGAGGTGTGCCGGACGGAGGCGGTCGGTTTGCCGATGCCGCCGGGCAGGTCGTCGTAGGTGTACTCGCGGACGGGGGTCGCGGTCGCGGATCCCTGTCGCACGTAGCGGGGGCGGCCGAGCGGGTCGTACTCGGTGAAGACCTCCTGCTTGCGGGCGTTGCGGACGCGGTTGGGGCGGTCGGCGTCGTCGTACCAGGTGTCCGTGGTGCCGGTGTCCGGGTCGGTGGCGGAGGTGACGCGGCCGCGGGCGTCGAAGACGTAGGACCAGACGTTGCCGGCGGGGTCGGTGACCTTGCTGCGGTTGCCGCGTGCGTCGTACTCGTAGCTGGTGCTGCGGCCGGCGGTCGAGCCTTCCTTGGTGTAGTGCTTGATCGAGGTCACCCGGCCGAGGGCGTCGAAAAAGGTCTGGGTCCGCGGGGTGGTGGAGCCCGCCGGGTCCACGAGCGTGCTGCCGTCCCTGTAGGTGGTGGACGTCGCGTATGTGTACTTGGCGCCGTGGTAGGTGGCGGCGCGGACCTCGCGTTCCAGTCCGTCGTAGCGGTGCTTGACGGAGCTGGGTATCAGCGTCTTCGATCTGGGGGCGAACAGTTCGGTGGCCGGTTCGCCCTTGGCGAGATAGCCGCTGGTCTGTTCGTCGACGAGGCCGTGGTCGTCGTAGAAGGTGTCGGCGATGATCCGGCCCGGGCCGTGGGCTTCGCTCTGCTGTTGCACCTGGCGCTGCAGGCCGTCGTAGAGGGTGATCTGACGGGCGTAGGTGCCGTCGTCCTTGAGTGTCTGCACGGTGACCGCGGCCGGGCGGTTCTCATCGGGGGTTGCCACCGCCATCTGGTAGGAGATCTGCACGGTCGCAGATGCGCCGACGATGGACGAACGGGAGGGGGACCAGCCCTTCACCAGGCGGCCCAGTGCGTCGTACTCGTCACGGGTGACGCGGCCGTTGGGGTCGGTGACGGTCAGGGCGAGTCCGCGTCCGGGGTCGTAGGTCGTGGTGGTGGTGTGTCCCTTGGCGTTGATGGACTTGACCGTGGTGACCGGGCCGCCCACGTCGCCGGGGGTGTATTGGGTTTCGGTCGTGCCGGTGCCGGGGGCGGTGACCGTGCGCACCCGGCCGAGCGGGTCGTACGTCGTCTTGACGACGAAGGAGTACGCGGTGCCGGCACCGTCGGTCTCGGCCTCGGAGGTCACCAGGCCCTTGGTCGGTGCGGTGCCGTAGGCGAGGTCGTCATAGGTGTTGCGGACAGCTGACGTCAGCTCGGTGGCGGGGTCGGCTGTGGCCTGGGTGGCGCAGCCGGTTCCGGTGACCCGCTGTTCCTTGGGCAGGCCGATGAGCCAGACCGAGGTGTTGTGTACGTACGTGGTGGTGGTGCACGTCTGGTCGGAGAGCGACTCGCCGTCGCCGTCGGGCTTGACGACGGCGGTCTCCTGCTGGAGCGGCAGGCCGTAGGTGTCGTCGGACGTGGTCAGGGTGCGCACCGTGCGCCAGCTCTCGCCGACGGTCTGCTTGACGTCTGTTCGCCTGACGCCGACACGGTGGGCGAGTAGCGGATCACCTTCGGTGCCGTCTTCGTTCTCGCGGGCGCGGGATGCGGTTTGTGTGGATTCGGGGAAGGTGAGGGCCTGCTGTTCGGGTGTCTTGTCGTTCGAGTCGACGTAGACGAGGTTTTCGGCGGTCATGCCCGCGTACTGCGGTGCGTCGTCGGTGAGCAGGGTGATGGTGTTGGTGGAGTCCTTCACCGCGCCGCCGGTGCCTTGGAAGTACCGGGTGACGGTGTACGACTGCGGGTTGACCTCGCCGGCGTCGGATGTGGTCTTGCTGCCCTTACGGACTGCTACCTGCCGGTAGCCCTTCCAGTCGCTGTAGGTGCGCAAGGACGGGCGGGTGAACTCGTCGTCGCTCTTTGCCCAGGCCGGGCCGGAGTAGGTGTAGGTGGTCTTTACGGGCTTTCCGTGCGAGGTGACCTTGTCGGTCTCGGTGACGGAGGCGACGACGTACTTGTTGAACCAGGATTTCTTCGGAGTGCGTTCGTCACCGTCGGGTGACCAGCGGACCGGGTAGCAGGTGCTGTTGGCCTTGCCCTTGTCTTCGGCGGGCTCGCTGGGGCAGCCGCCGGTGTACTCGATCTCGATGTCCCCGCCGTACTCGGTGGAGACGGTGCCGATGCGCGGGCGGGTGAAGCCGGGGCGTTGGTCGCTCTTGCCGGTCAGGACCAGATTGGGCAGCTGGCGGTCTTTCAGACGGGCTTTCAGAGGTGAGTTCGCGCCGACGGTGTACTTGGAGAAGCTGACGCCGTCCTTTGACTGGAGGGTGCCGGTGGCGTCGCCGGGTGCGTATCCGGTGCGGGTGAGGGAGTTGAGCCACAGCCCGGGTGCGGTGTCGTACCAGTCCTCGGGGAAGGACTGGTGCAGCGTGTACTTGTCGACCGGGCCGAGGCCGCTCTGACCCGCGCGGGCGGCTTTGGTGGTGACCGTGTCCAGGCGCAGCTGGGTCCAGAAGGAGGGGAACGCCGGGCACAGTTTGGAGGTGGATTTGCAGTTGAGGTTGCCGGGGGTGTCCCACCAGGGGCGGTAGGCGCCGGGGTCGTCGGTCTTGGCGAAGTTGGCCGGGTCGCAGGCCGTGCCGGACTTCAGGCAGCGCTGTTCGACGCCGAACTCGACCTTTGCCGAAGGCTTGGTCAGGTCGCTGCGCATGCCGTACTCGATGACCGTCGGGTAGGCGTACCGGTCGTACTGCTCGGGCGACTTGAACTTCTTGCGGACGGCGTAGTAGTTGGTCTCCTGCTTCCAGGAGACCACCATGGTGTTGCCGTGCACGTCGACGACCTTGTCGAGGCCCCAGCGCCATGCCTGCTGCTTACCGGTGCCGCAGCGGGAGTCGGCGAAGTCGGTGGCGTGGCAGGGTTCCTTGGGGTGGTTGCCGAAGACGGGGACCGTGGAGACGGAGTCGGTGTCGGCGTGGCCGCCGCCGACCTGGTCCAGGCCGTAGTAGTACCTGGTGCCGTCCCGGGTGGTGACGATCCAGTACTCACCGTTGTTGTCGTCGTTGCTGCCGCCGACCCTGTGCTCGATCCGGGTGCCGTCGTCCTGCTGCGGGCGGTAGGTCTCGGTGTCGGTCTCGGGGTTGCTGTCGGCGCCGGCGGCGCGGACCAGCTCGGTGGTGCGGCCGTTGAGCGACATCACCGCGTTGTACGACACCCAGCACAGGTCGGACGTCTTGTCCTTCTTGGCCGTGTTGTTGGGGGCGCCGGCGTCGAGGGTCTTGCGGTCGTCCTTGCAGCTGCGGTACCGGCGCTCGATGTATCCCGGGTCGTAGGTCCAGCCCTCACCGATCCAGGAGGCCTGGGGGGAGGAGACTGCGGTACGGCCGTCCACGGTCTGGGAGCTGTACTCGAAGGAGACCTTGGGGGCGGGACCGGCGGGCGGTGAGGGGATGTTGAGGGGGTAGGACCAGGTGAAGGCGCCTGAGGATCCGGCCACCTCCCACTTGCCGTCGGAGGGGAGCGGGGTCGCGGTGAAGGAACCGCCGTTTCCGGCGCCGGAGTCGATCGCACCGACGACCGCGGTGTCACCGCCGGCGGCGGCCGGCGTCACGGGAGCGGAGGAGCGGTAGGCGGCCTCGATGACCCCGTGGGTGTGGTCCGGCCGGTCTGCCGTGGACGCAGGGGTCACGGTGCCGTCGGCAGCGGGGTCGACGGTGGCGGTGAGGGACTTGGAGACTGTGTCGTTGCTGGTCTCCAGCTCCTCGTAGGTCTGGCATGCCTCGTCGTCGGGGGTGGTGAGGTAGCACTCGGGGAACTGCACAAAGCGCAGCCGGGAGGCCCAGTCCGCGCCGTAGAGGCTCTGGAATGTGGAGTAGTTGAGTTTTACGGAGACGGGTACCGCTCCGCTGGCCGGGGCCTGCACCTTGAGCACGGTTCCGTCGATGCCCTGGCCGACCGCGGAGGCGCGGTCCGGGATGGTGACCTGCCAGGTCCCGGTGGGCGCCGGCTGGTCGGGGGCCTGGCCGAGGCTGACCGGCAGGGTGCCGGCCTGGCTCATGTCGGCCGGCTCAGCCGAGGCGGTGGAGCGCAGCGAGGCCGGTGTGGTGGCGGCCGCGCCGAAGTTGACCGGTGCGGTCAGGTTGGACGGGGCCGTCGTGGTACCGGCCGAGGCCTGGAGCTGGTCTTCGGGTATCTCACCCCGCAGGCTCTCCAGGTCTCGGGAGAACGCCTTGCCCGGGACGGGCTCTTGGCTCTCCAGGTGCTCCAGTTCGACCGTCTCTCGCCCGGGGACGTCCTGGCCCGGGCTGGGGTCGGGTGGCAGCGCCTGCGACTGGGTGGGCAGAAGTCCCACCAGCAGGGCGGCTGCCACGGTCGGCAGCGCCGCACGGGTGAGGCGGCGACGGGCATGCGAACGGCGGCCGAACACGACGGGGTCCCCCCGGACCACTCCAAGGCGGGCCGGTTACGGACCACGCACGGCGACATACAGACAGCGTGAATTGTGTGCCTAGCCTGTGAAGAAACGCCAGGTCACATGCATGCATGTGAAAACGATCACGGCGCGTAACGGGAGATCGCTCTATGAAGTCAGTGCAATCAGGCCCAACCGCATGCGAGATGCACTTACCTGATTCTTGACGGCTTCTCACCGAAAACTCACACCGACAGGCGCAAAGCCACCGGCTACATGTCCGGGTTTGGGGTTTTCGCACCGTCGGGAACCAAGACGTCCCACCGCGTCAGCCGCTCCCAGCCGTCCATTGCCCCGGCATACCGCCGACCGCACACGCCGTACACACAAGATGACGACAGCACCTCCATGGGTCATCATCAGCTGCCCGGCGGGGGCGAGTTCTGTCCCGCTCGTCGGCTCAGAGGGGAATCTCCAAGGGGAAGGAACTCGCCCGATGACGCGCACCTGGCGTCGAAGGCCCGGCCGTCGGGTCACTGCCGCACTGCTCGCGAGCACGGTCGCCGCGACCGGCATCGTCTACGCCGGACTAGCACTCGACCACTCGTCCGGCCCGTCCGGTCAGCACCAGCACGCCCAGCCGGTCACCGAATCCGCAGCACTCGCCCAGGCCGCCAGGACCAAACGAGACGTAGAGGTCACCGCTGCTCGCACCGCCCACTCCACGACCTGGGCACGCCCCGACGGCCTGATGACGAAGCGGCTGTACTCCTCTCCGATTCGCGCCCAGGTGAACGGCACCTGGCGGCCCATCGACCCCACCCTGCGGCGCACCGAAGCGGGCTGGGAGCCGAAAGCCACCAACACCCGGATGGTGTTCTCAGCCGGCTCCGGCAAGCGCAAGGAGAGCGGGCGGGCCTCCAGAGCCCAGGTACGGCATGCCTCACTGCAGACGGCGACCGCCGACACCGGCACCCCGCTGGCCACCCTGTATGTCGGCGGCGGCAACGACCCGATCCAGCTGACCTGGCCGGACGCGATTCCCACGCCCATCGTCGACGGCAACCGCATCCTGTACCCGGAGATCTTTCCCGGCGGTGATCTGGTGCTGACCGCCGACGACGACGGCTTCGGGCAGGTCCTCGTACTGAAGAACCGTCAGGCCGCGGCCGATCCGCACGTACAGCAGCTCGCCTACGGCCTGCACTCGCCCTCCCTGGCCTTCCGGCTCGACCCCGCCTCGGGCATGGTCAGCGCCGAGGACGGCCAAGGCGACGAGGTCGCGGTTTCGCCGACCCCCCTGATGTGGGACAGCAGTGGCCAGCCCGCCGTCACGGACGGCACGGTCGGTGCCAGTGCCCAGCCCACCGCACCGGAAACGCCCGATCCGTCCGGCTCCGTGAGCGAAGCCCCCTCGGACACCGCGAGCCCCACCGAGGACTCGGTCGAGTCCGACGAGCAGGGCGACACGGATGTCGAGATACTCCCGTCCGCCAGTGACGACCCCGAGACGACGGTGTCGGAATCCCCGCTGCCGACAGCGCCCGCCGAGCCGGTGCCGGGCCCTTCCCAGACCGGTTCTTCGGCGAGTCTGAGCCTGCCCTTGCTGGACGGACCGTCCCCCGACTCGCACGGCGATCTCGTCGACGCCGACCTCGGCAGCGGCCAATGGACGCTCACCCCGTCCCGGGACTTCCTCGACGACCCGGCCACCTCCTACCCGGTCTTCATCGACCCGTCCGTCAAGAAGCACGTCCAGAACTGGACCACGGCCTACAACCGGCATCCCAACGCCACGTTCTACAACGGCAAGGGCTTCAACAAAGGCGGCACGCACGAGGCCCGGGTCGGCTTCGAGTCCGACACCTGGGGCACTTCACGGTCATACTTCAACGTCGCCTTCGACAGCGACCTCAAAGGTACGAAGATCACCCGCGCGAGCCTGCGGATGCTCGAGACGTATTCCTGGTCGTGCCAGGACCGTTCGATGAGCGTCCACCTCACCGGTGAGATCGACGCCCACACCAACTGGAAAAACGCCCCGAAGCTGCACGACGGCAACAAGCTGGCCACCAAGGCCTTCGCGCACGGCTTCAAATCCGGCTGCCGGGACGCCTACGAGACCTTCGATGTGACGAAGGGCGCGCAGAAGGCCGCCGACAAGGGCCAGGACACGATCACCTTCGGCATGCGCGCCCGGGACGAGGACTCCCAGTACGCATGGAAGAAATTCCAGGCCGACGGTGACTACCCGCCGGTCCTCGAACTCGTCTACAACCGCAGGCCCAGCATCGTCTCCAACTCCCTCGACCTCGGACCCGACGGCAAGTGCACCACCACCAAGCCGTACGTCCGCATGGGCTCCGGTGACCTGACTTTCACCGCGAAGGCCACCGACAAGGACAACAACCTCGACTACTTCGACTTCGACCTGTGGGAGACCGCCCAATGGGACACCACCGGTGACCGGCTGAAGTCGACCGGCAGGGTCCCCGTGGGCAATGACACCGGCACCGCTCTGGGGATCACGTCGCGGTTCTCCACCAGCGGTCTGAAGAACGGGGCCACCTACTCCTGGCGGGTGCAGGCCAAGGACGACGCCGGCTCCACGTCCGGCTGGTACCCGAAGACGCCCTGCAGGTTCGTCCTCGACACCACCGCCCCCCGTCCGCCCAAGGTCAGCTCCACCGATTACCCGGACGCCGACGGCAGTGACAACGGCTTCGGCAACGACGCCGAGGACGCCAACTGGTCCGTGAAAAAGTTCGGCACACCCGGCTCGTTCACCGTCCGCGCCCTGAACTCCGACGTCGTGCGGTACGAGTACGCGTTCAACTCGACCAGCTACACCGGCAGCCTGGGGCGCGCCAACGGCACATCCACCAGCGTCAGCAGCGTCATCACGAATGCCAAACCACCGACCGCCGGGCCGAACGTGCTGTACGTCCGAGCCGTCGACAGCGCAGGCAACGCATCGGAGCCGACGAAGTACCTCTTCTACGTCACCCCGCGGGACCAAGCTGACAAACCCGGTGACTTCACCGGCGACGGGCTGCCCGACCTGATGACCATCACCGACGCCGGCAACCTCGCGCTGTATCCCTCGCAAGCCGACAAGGACCTGGCCAAGGGCACGGGCGACCTGGACTACTCCATGCCGGGCGCCTACCGCGACAACTCCGAGAAGGACCCCAACGGTGACGGCCTTCCCCCGTACGTGGCCGCCTCGAGCGGTCACTTCAAGGGCGCCCTGATCACCCACAACGGCGACATCTACGGCGGCGACGGCCTACAAGACCTCGTCGTACGCGTCGGCGGCAAACTCTGGGTCTATCCCGGTGACGGCTACGGAGCCGTCAACACCGACCGACGCAGGGAAATCCTGCTGCCCTCCGGATCACCGGATCCGGGCACCTTCACCCAGATCGTGGCCACGGGCGACATCACCGGCGACGGACGCACCGACTTCCTCGCCACCGTCCGCAGAAGCGACGGCACCGACGACGAACTGTGGGCCTTCACCGGCTATCACGGCGCCACCGTCGACCAGGTCGTACGACTGTCCCCATCGGCCTGGAAAGACCGGGACATCGTCATGGCCATGGACATCTCCGGTGACAAGGTGGCCGACCTCGTCTACCGCATCAACACCTCAGGCAGGCTGGTGCTGCGCAAGGGCATCGCCGCCTCCGGTGGCGGTGTGGACCTCGATTCCCTGGCAGCAGCAGCCAATTCCGCCGGAGGCGAGGACATCTACTGGACCGGCGGCGGCTGGACCATCGACGCCATACCCCACATCATGGGCACCCCGGACGCCAACGGAGACGGCATCCCCGACGTATGGACCGTCCGCTCCGACGGCAGCGTCCGCTTCTACGCCGGCGGCCGCGACGCCATGACCGGCGCGGGAACCGAAATCATCAGCCCCTCCCCCTGGTGGAAAACCCGCATCGCCATCGGATGAGCACCCCCGCACAACCTAGGGCCCCGTTTGCCGGGTCGGACCGGGAAACGGGGCCCTAGGTCGTGGCCGCAAATGGGTCGGCCCGGCGCACCCAGCGGACCGGACGCGGTACCGGCCAGGTCGGCGATGCTGCGGGGGGCGCGTCGGGCGAGACTGTGACGCCGCGGGCCGGGGCGCCCACAGGGGCGCCCCGCAGCCACTCAGCCGATGCGGCAGACGTAGCCGAGGTGACCTGGACCGGGTCCGGGGCCAGTCGCGTCGGCGAGAACAGTACGCAGCGATGGGGCGCCGACGCCTGCGGTGAGGCGCCGCCCAAAAGCGCCGCGCCTCACCACGTAGGACACGGTCCTAGAAGACCGACTCGGCCTCGTCCATGCGGTCCTTCGGGACCGTCTTCAGTTCGGTGACCGCCTCCGCGAGCGGCACCATCACGATGTCGGTGCCGCGCAGCGCGGTCATCCGGCCGAACTCGCCGCGGTGCGCGGCCTCGACCGCGTGCCAGCCGAAGCGGGTGGCGAGGACGCGGTCGTAGGCGGTGGGGACGCCGCCGCGCTGGATGTGGCCCAGGATGACCGGCTTGGCCTCCTTGCCGAGGCGCCGCTCCAGCTCGTAGGCGAGGGCGGTGCCGATGCCCTGGAAGCGCTCGTGGCCGTACTGGTCGATCGCGCCCTTGCCGTAGTCCATGGTGCCCTCGGCGGGGTGGGCGCCCTCGGCGACGCAGACGACCGCGAACTTCTTGCCGCGGGCGAACCGCTCCTCGACCATCTTGACCAGGTCGGCCGGGTCGAAGGGCCGCTCGGGCAGGCAGATGCCGTGGGCGCCGGCGGCCATGCCGGACTCCAGGGCGATCCAGCCGGCGTGCCGGCCCATGACCTCCACGACCATCACGCGCTGGTGGGACTCGGCGGTGGTCTTCAGGCGGTCCATCGCCTCGGTGGCCACGCCGACGGCGGTGTCGAAGCCGAAGGTGCGGTCGGTGGAGGAGATGTCGTTGTCGATGGTCTTGGGGACGCCGACGACCGGCAGGCCCGCGTCGGAGAGCATGCGGGCCGCGGTGAGCGTGCCCTCGCCGCCGATCGGGATGAGCGCGTCGATGCCGAACTCCTCGACCATGTCCGCGGCGCCCTCGCAGGCCTCGCGCAACCGGTCGCGCTCCAGCCGGGAGGAGCCGAGAATGGTGCCGCCGCGGGCCAGGATGCCGCTGACCGCGTCCAGGTCGAGGGCGCGGTAGTGGCGGTCCAGCAGACCGCGGTAACCGTCCTCGAAACCGATGACCTCGTCGCCGTACTGTGCGACCGCCCGGTGCACGACCGACCGGATCACGGCGTTCAGGCCGGGGCAGTCGCCGCCTGCGGTGAGAACTCCGATACGCATCGTGCTGTGTCTCCTGCTCGCTGTCGTCTACCGGTGAGCCAGTGCCGATTCTTTCACGTCCGCCGGGCAGGTGAAGTCTTGACGGGCGCCTTATCCGTCGGCGGGGGTATTGTCAAGAGGGTTCGGCTCACCTGGGTGGGCGATTTTTATGCCGTAGAGGCGACAGACGCGACATGAGGAACGGAGTGGACACGTGACGCGCAGCGTGTACGTGACCGGCATCGACCGAGGTGACGGCCGCCAGGTCGTGGAGTTGGGGGTCATGGAACTCCTCACCCGGCAGGTCGACCGGGTGGGTGTGTTCCGTCCGCTCGTCCACGACGGCCCGGATCGCCTGTTCGAGCTGCTGCGGGCCCGGTACCGCCTCGCGCAGGAGCCGGCGACCGTCTACGGCATGGACTACCACGAGGCGTCCGCGCTCCAGGCCGAACAGGGCACCGACGAACTGGTCGCCGCCCTCGTCGACCGCTTCCACCGGGTGGCCCGCGACTACGACGTGGTCCTCGTCCTCGGCACCGACTTCGCCGACACCCAGCTACCGGACGAGCTGTCCCTGAACGCGCGGCTCGCCAACGAGTTCGGCGCCTCGGTGATCCCGGTGGTGGGCGGCCGCAAGCAGCCCGCCGAGTCCGTGCTCGCCGAGACCCGCAATGCCTACCGCGCCTACGCCGGGCTCGGCTGCGACGTGCTGGCCATGGTCACCAACCGGGTGGCCCGCGAGGACCGCGACGAGATCGCCGGGCGGCTGGCCGACCGGCTGCCGGTGCCCTGCTACGTGGTGCCGGACGAGCCCGCGCTCTCGGCGCCGACGGTCGCCCAGATCGCCCAGACCCTGAACGCCAGGGTGCTGCTCGGCGACGACTCCGGCCTCGCCCGGGACGCGCTGGACTTCGTCTTCGGCGGCGCCATGCTGCCCAACCTGCTCGCCGCCCTGACCCCGGGCTGCCTGGTGGTGACCCCGGGCGACCGCGCCGACCTGGTCGTCGGCTCGCTGGCCGCGCACAGCGCCGGCACCCCGCCGATAGCCGGGGTGCTGCTGACGCTGAACGAGGTGCCGCGCGACGAGATCCTGACCCTGGCCGCCCGGCTCGCCCCGGGCACCCCGGTGCTGTCCGTGTCCGGCAACAGCTTCCCCACCGCCGAGCAGCTGTTCTCCCTGGAGGGCAAGCTGAACGCGGCCACCCCGCGCAAGGCGGAGACCGCGCTCGGCCTGTTCGAGCGGTACGCCGACACCGCCGGCCTGGCCCGCCGGGTCTCCGCGCCCAGCAGCGACCGGATCACCCCGATGATGTTCGAGCACAAGCTGCTGGAGCGGGCCCGCTCCGACAAGCGGCGCGTCGTGCTCCCGGAGGGCACCGAGGAGCGGGTGCTGCACGCGGCCGAGGTGCTGCTGCGCCGGGGCGTGTGCGACCTGACGCTGCTCGGCCCGGTGGACCTGATCCGCAAGAAGGCCGCCGACCTCGGCATCGATCTCGGCGACAGCGTGCTGATCGACCCGGCCACCTCCGAGCTGCGGGACTCCTTCGCCGAGAAGTACGCCGCGCTGCGCGCCCACAAGGGCGTCACGGTCGAGCTGGCCCACGACGTCGTCTCCGACGTCAACTACTTCGGCACCCTGATGGTCCAGGAGGGCCTGGCCGACGGCATGGTGTCCGGCTCGGTGCACTCCACGGCCGCCACCATCCGGCCCGCCTTCGAGATCATCAAGACCCGGCCGGACGCCTCGATCGTCTCCTCCGTGTTCTTCATGTGCCTGGCCGACAAGGTGCTCGTCTACGGTGACTGCGCGGTCAACCCGGACCCGGACGCCGAGCAGCTCGCCGACATCGCCGTCCAGTCGGCGGCCACGGCCGCCCAGTTCGGCGTGGAGCCGCGGATCGCGATGCTGTCGTACTCCACCGGCACCTCCGGCTCGGGCGCCGACGTGGACAAGGTGCGCCAGGCCACCGAGCTGGTCCGCGCCCGCCGCCCGGACCTGAAGACCGAGGGCCCGATCCAGTACGACGCGGCCGTGGAGCCGTCCGTCGCCGCCACCAAGCTGCCGGACTCCGAGGTCGCCGGGCAGGCCAGCGTGCTGATCTTCCCCGACCTCAACACCGGCAACAACACCTACAAGGCCGTCCAGCGCTCGGCCGGCGCCATCGCCGTCGGCCCGGTCCTCCAGGGCCTGCGCAAGCCGGTCAACGACCTGTCCCGGGGCGCCCTCGTCCAGGACATCGTCACCACCGTCGCCATCACGGCGATCCAGGCCCAGCACCTCGACGAGAAGGCAACCCAGCAGTGACTTCCCCCACCCGTGTCCTCGTCCTCAACTCCGGTTCCTCGTCGCTGAAGTACCAGCTGCTGGACATGCGGGACGCCGGCCGTCTCGCGGTGGGCCTGGTCGAGCGCATCGGCGAGCAGACCTCCCGGCTCAAGCACACCTGCCTGACCGGCGGCGGCACCCGCGAGCACACCGGCCCGATCGCCGACCACGACGCCGCGCTGAAGGCGGTCGCGGGCGAACTGGCCCGGGACGGCCTCGGCCTGGACTCGCCCGAGCTGGCCGCGATCGGGCACCGGGTGGTGCACGGCGGGATGTTCTTCACCGAGCCCACCGTCATCGACGACGAGGTGCTCACCGAGATCGAGCGGCTGATCCCGGTCGCCCCGCTGCACAACCCGGCCAACCTCACCGGCATCCGGACCGCGCGGAACCTGCGCCCCGACCTGCCCCAGGTCGCCGTCTTCGACACCGCGTTCCACACGACGATGCCGGAGTCCGCGGCGCGCTACGCCCTGGACCCGAAGATCGCCGACCGGTACCGCATCCGCCGCTACGGCTTCCACGGCACCTCGCACGCCTACGTCTCGCGGGAGACGGCCCGGCTGCTGGGCAAGGACCCGTCCGAGGTCAACGTGATCGTGCTGCACCTGGGCAACGGCGCCTCCGCCTCGGCGGTGGCCGGCGGCCGGTGCGTGGACACCTCCATGGGGCTGACGCCTTTGGAGGGGCTGGTGATGGGTACGCGGTCCGGTGACCTTGACCCGGCGGTCATCTTCCATTTGGCGCGCGTCGGCGATATGTCCATGGACGAGATCGACACTCTTCTGAACAAGCGGAGCGGTCTGTTCGGGCTGTGCGGCGACAACGACATGCGGGAGATCCGCCGCCGGATCGACGAGGGCGACGAAGAGGCGGCGCTCGCCTTCGACATTTACATTCACCGGCTCAAGAAGTACATAGGCGCCTATTACGCGGTGCTCGGCACCGTGGACGCGGTGGCCTTCACCGCGGGGGTCGGGGAGAACGCGGCACCCGTGCGGGAAGCGGCCGTGGCGGGCCTGGCGGGCCTGGGCCTGGCGGTGGACCCGGAGCGCAACGCCGTACGCGCGGACGGGCCGCGGCTCATCTCGCCGGACTCCGCCCGGGTGGCGGTCGCCGTGGTGCCGACGGATGAAGAACTGGAGATCGCGACGCAGACCTACGCACTGGTCGGAAAGCACAACTGAATAGCACCTGAGCGGTGCGGCACTCATTTGTATCTTCCGCCAGACGGAATATTCCGTAGCGAAACAAACCGATAGGATCGCTCCATGCGCCGTTCGAAAATCGTCTGTACTCTCGGCCCCGCGGTCGACTCCCACGAGATGCTCGTCGCCATGATCGAGGCGGGCATGAACGTTGCCCGGTTCAACTTCAGCCATGGCTCCCACGCCGAGCACCAGGCGCGGTACGACCGCGTCCGCGCCGCCTCCAAGGAGACCGGCCGCCCCATCGGCGTCCTCGCCGACCTCCAGGGCCCGAAGATCCGTCTGGAGACCTTCGCCGAGGGTCCGGTCGAGCTGGAGCGCGGTGACGAGTTCGTCATCACGACCGAGGACGTGCCGGGCGACAAGCACATCTGCGGCACGACGTACAAGGGGCTCCCGGGCGACGTGTCGCGCGGCGACCAGGTCCTGATCAACGACGGCAACGTCGAGCTGAAGGTCGTGGACGTCGAGGGCCCGCGGGTGCGGACGATCGTCATCGAGGGCGGTGTCGTCTCCGACCACAAGGGCATCAACCTGCCCGGCGCGGCCGTCAACGTGCCCGCGCTGAGCGAGAAGGACATCGAGGACCTGCGCTTCGCCCTGCGGATGGGCTGCGACCTGGTCGCGCTGTCCTTCGTGCGGGACGCCAAGGACGTCCAGGACGTCCACCGCGTCATGGACGAGGAGGGCCGCCGCGTCCCCGTCATCGCCAAGGTGGAGAAGCCGCAGGCGGTGGAGAACATGGAGGACGTCGTCCTCGCGTTCGACGGCGTGATGGTCGCCCGCGGTGACCTCGCCGTCGAGTACCCGCTCGAGAAGGTCCCCATGGTGCAGAAGCGCCTGATCGAGCTGTGCCGGCGCAACGCCAAGCCGGTGATCGTCGCGACCCAGATGATGGAGTCGATGATCACCAACTCCCGCCCGACCCGCGCCGAGGCCTCCGACGTGGCCAACGCGATCCTGGACGGCGCCGACGCGGTCATGCTGTCCGCCGAGTCCAGCGTGGGCGCCTATCCGGTCGAGACGGTCAAGACCATGTCGAAGATCGTCACCGCCGCCGAGCAGGAGCTGCTCTCCAAGGGCCTCCAGCCGCTGGTGCCGGGCAAGAAGCCGCGCACGCAGGGCGGTTCGGTGGCCCGCGCGGCGGCCGAGATCGCCGACTTCCTCGGCGGCCGGGGCCTGATCGCCTTCACCCAGTCCGGCGACACCGCGCGCCGGCTCTCCCGCTACCGCGCGACCCAGCCGATCATCGCCTTCACCACGGACGAGGCCACCCGCAACCAGCTCACCCTGAGCTGGGGCGTCGAGTCGCACGTCGTACCGTTCGTGAACACCACGGACGAGATGGTCGAGCTGGTGGACCAGGAGATCGCCAAGCTGGGCCGCTTCGACGCGGGCGACACCGTCATCATCACCGCCGGCTCGCCTCCCGGCGTCGCCGGCACCACCAACCTGCTGCGCGTCCACCACCTGGGCGGCCAGTAGGTCTGACCGGACCGGGTACGGCACCGGGGGCGCCCCCTGCGACAGGGGGCGCCCCCGGTGTTCCCGCGGCTCCCGGACAGGTGTGTGCGACCGCTCAGTCGGTTGTGTACATGTGCATGCCGGGCACGTGCAGGTTGCCGCCGAACTGGGCCGCCTGGACCACCTTGACGTGGGTGAAGTAGATCAGCGGGATGTTCAGCGGGGGCGGGCTGTCGGGGCTGAACGTCACCGGGATCAGCCCGAACAGGTTGCCCGAGATGCTCTCGGTGTACATCACCGTGTCGCCGCCGGTGATGGTCGACGTGGAGCCCTTGGCGGCCTGGACGTGATAGGTCCTGGCCGCCTGCTTGTCCTGCACCGTCTGGTGCAGGTCCCCGATGTCGGTGCCGCCGGTGATGACGTACTTCAGCACCTTCTTGGTGGTGCCGTCGGCCTTGCGCACCTCGACGATGCCCTGGTAGTCGGCGCCCTTGAGGAGCAGGGAACTGGCGTTCAGGTACCAGGGGTCGTCCGCCACCAGCACCTTGTTGTCGACACCGCCCTCGGCGTCCGTGGCCACCGGGCAGTCCTCGGCGGAGGCGGACTCGCTCGCGGACGGGCTCGGCGTGGCCGACTCGGTGCCGTCCCCGGCCGTGCCCTCGTCCTTTTTGCCGGTGTCCTCGGGGGTGCCCTTCGCGGTGTCCCCGGAAGTGCCCTTGCCGGTGTCTGCGGAGGTGTCCTTCGCGGTGTCCTTGCCGGTCTTCTCGGCGGTGCCGGTGCCGGTGCCGCCGGCCGGCGTGTCCTCGGCGGACGTGCCCTTGCCCGACGTGTCCTTGGCGGAGGTGTCCTTGGGCGCGGTGTCCGCCGGCGTGGTGTCCGGGACGGACGGCGACTGGGACGCGGTCGGCGTCGGAGCCGGAGCCGTGGCGGGCGCCTGGGAGTCCTGGTGACCACCGGTCAGGATGTCGCCGAGCGTGTCGCCGAGGGTGTCGAGGACCCCGCCGCCGCCCTGGGGCCGCGGCTGCGCCGGCACGGTCGTGTCGGCACCGGAGCCGGAGGAACCCGAGCCGGACGAACCGGACCCGGAGGAGCCCGTACCGGAGGTCGCGGTGGGCTCGGGGGCCTTCTCGTCGCCGGAACCTGAATCCGGCGACGAGGCGCCTCCCGAGTCCCCGGCCGTGCCGCCGTCGGCGGTCGCCGAGGGCGAGGGCGTGTCCGTACCGTCCGGGGCGGAGGGCGACGGCGAGGCCGAGGTGTCCCCGGAACCCTGCTCCGTGTCCTTGGAGCCGTCCGCGGAGCCGTCGTCCCCGTCCTTGGACCCGTCCTGGGAACCGTCCTGGGAACCGTCCTTGGCGTCGTCCTTGGCGTCGTCCTCGGAACCGTCCTTGGAGTCGTCCAGCGCCTTGACGCAGTCCTTGTACTCGTCGGCCGTCAGGCTCTTGGCCGAGGAGGACGGAGTGGACGGAGCCGGGCCGCCGTTGTTGTCGGCCAGCGCGAAGCTGGACGTGAACCCCATGCCCATGAGCACGGCCGTGGGCATCGCCACGGAGGCTATGGCCTTCCCGGCGGGCATGTGGAACCTGGTGAACAGCGGCTTTCTGGGGGCCGCGTGGCGGGGCCCGGTTCTCGCGCGGGACACGTCCACATCGGTCCCGCGGGTCACCTCGTCAGCCGGCACTGTGCCTCCCGTTCGCCCCGTTGGCCGGGTTCGTTCCTGACAGGTCGCTCTCCCACGCCGGGTACGGCCCGGAGGGGGCCTGGCCGTGCACCGCCTCCCCGCCCTGGTGCGGCACCGGAGCGGCGCCGGGGGCACCGCCTTCGCCCGGGGCGGCACCGGCCGGCGGCTGCGGCTGCCGGGAGGCGCCCGGCGCCCAGGCCACGGCCATCGCCCCGCCGGTCAGCGAGCACAGGAAGCCGACGATGAAGCCGCCGACGTTGGAGAGCGGAATGGACACCAGTGCCAGCAGGATCGCCGCGACACCCGCGAAGACCCGGATGTGCTGCTGGAACCAGAGGATGATCCCGAGGACGATGAGCAGTCCACCGATGATCAGGGAACTCGAACCGCCGGGCGTCCCCATCGTCATGCTGAGGTGGCCCAGCTGCAGGTGTGCGTACGGGAAGTACAGGATGAGAAAGCCGCCGAGCGTGACGAACAGACCGGCCCAGAACGGACGCGAGCCCCGCCAGGCGCGGAACTGCAGCCTCCGGCGGGTGAACTGGCCGGGTACGGCGGCAGGAGTCTCGGCGCTCATGGAAAACAGCTCCCTGGTGCGGCGTTGCTGTGGTGGTGAGGTGTGCCGCGCACGAGGACGCGGCCGGAGTGTGGACGGGCGGAGGCGCCACCGGCCCCCCCGCCCGTCAGCGAGTGCCTAGTAGCACTCCTTGACACCCGTCGACAGCGACATCTTCAGGCCGCTCAGCTTGAAGGTGCCCGCCGTGGTCGCCCACGCGGTCTGCTTCACGCCGGTCAGCGTCGCCTTGTCGGCCTGCTGCGAGAAGCCCCACGGGTTCGCCTGCTCGCCCCCGCCCTTCATGCCCGGGCCCTTGGAGGCGTCGCGCGCGGCCACACCGATGTCGATGTTGCTGAACACCGCGTCGGCGTTGAGGTCCTCGACGTCGATGTAGATGTTCTCGGCCTGGACCTTGGGGTGGCCCTGGCCGCCGGCCCGCAGGATCAGGCTGACGTTGCCGAAGATCGGCACGTCGGGCGTGACCACGGACTGGCACAGGTTGGTGATCTCGGCGTGCTTGAACGCGGAGACGGCCACCGGGTGCGCCGTCTTCTTGCCGTCCAGCGTGTAACCGCTGTCGATGGCACCGTACTGCGAGAAGCCCGTACCGACGAGCTCGTCGGCGGACACCTTGAACGACTGACCCGACACGCTGAACGAGGCCGCGAGAGCGCCCTGCGCGAGTGCGACGCCTATACACGCCGTGGCGGCCACGCTGGGCACCATGACCACAGCGAACCGCTTCCATCTGGTCCCGCCACGCACCTGGGACTCCATATTTCCTCCTTCTCGGACGTACATCTCCTGGCCCGGATTCGCCCCCGGTCGGCGGCTCAGCCGGGCAGGGATGGGAGAAGTGCTACGTCCTCGGGAAGGAGAGCGCCCGTACTCGGAGGCGCGGAACGCGCCCGAATCACCGGCGATCACCCCCGAGCGACAACCACTGGTCGCGCCTGACACGCATCACGCACAACCTTGCTGGACAGGCTTCGCCGGGCCGGCGAAGACCCCCCTGCCCTAGAGCCGGCGCCACTGCCGCCGGCTCTGCCCGGTGGGGACCCAGAGTCTCCCGCGACCCGGCCGGCTGCCGGGGTACGGGAATGGACCGAGCGTCGCCGATCGTGGTGCATTCTCGGCCCGGACACAAGGGGGTTCGTTACTGGCTAGTAACGGCGGGATAACCGGAGGACGACCGACCGGTCTCGGAGTGCGACGCTCGGTGCCATCACAGGGCAGAGCAAAGCCGTTGATCCCCGGACGAATCCAGACAGATCAACGGCTTCGATTTACTCCGAGTAACACGGCCCGCGATTACCAAGATTTGGCAAAGTGCGGTCGCCGTGACGCCTCGTTGACGGATCTTTCACCCCGGCATCACGGGCCGTGGCGTTTAGCGACTGGTCAGAACAGGGCGCGCGCCAGCGCCCGGCGCGCACCCACCACGCGCGGGTCGTCCGGGCCCACGACCTCGAACAGCTCCAGCAGCCGGCGCCGTACGGCGTCCCGGTCGTCGCCCGCCGTGCGCTGCACGGTCTCGATCAGCCGGCCGAAGGCGTCCTCGACATGACCGCCCACCAGATCCAGGTCGGCGGCGGCGATCTGGGCGTCGGTGTCCGCGGGCCGCTCGGCGGCCTCCTTGCGCACCCGCTGCGGGTCCATGTCCTGCACCCGCTGGAGCAGCTCGGCCTGCGCGAGGCCCAGCTTGGCCTCCGGGTGGGCCGGGTCGTCGGCCAGCACGTTCCGGTAGGCCCGGACGGCACCGGCCAGGTCGCCCGCGTCCATCGCCTGCGCGGCGGCGTTCAGCGCCGCTTCGTACGGGCCCTCCGCCGGCGCGGCGGAGGGCACCGCACCGCCCGGCTCGGCGTCCGGGTCGACGGTCAGGCCGGTCAGCCCGAAGCGCTGCTCGGCGACCGTCACGAGCTGGTCCAGGGTCTGCCGGATCTGCTCCTCGCCGGCCGCGCCCTGGAACAGCGGCAGGGCCTGGCCCGCGACGACGGCGAACACGGCCGGGATGCCCTGGATCCCGAACTGCTGCATCAGCATCTGGTTGGCGTCGACGTCGATCTTGGCGAGCAGGAAGCGCCCGTTGTACTCGACGGCCAGCCGCTCCAGGACCGGGCTCAGCTGCTTGCAGGGCTGACACCACTCGGCCCAGAAGTCGATGACGACGGGGACTTCGGCGGAACGCTGCAGGACGTCCTGCTCGAATCCCGCCTCATCGACGTCGATGACGAGATCGGCCGGGGAGACGGCACCGGTGCCGCCCTGCCGGGCCGCTTCGGCGCGCGCCTGCTCGGCCTTGGCCTTGGCCTCCTGGGCCGCCTTCACCGCGGCGAGGTCGACGACACCGCTCATGGACATGTTCCGTGGCTGCATGCGTCTATCCTCCCCTGATCCGGCGCCCGAAGTGAAAAAAACGATGTACGGCGCCGGGTCCCCACCCCACGCCTGGCAGTCGTCGCCCGTGCACGTCCCGCACGCGCTTTCGCTACGAGTCGTAGCGTAATGCCAGGAGGGGGCCGCGCGACACCACGCGCCGGTGATCTCCCTCACGGCGTCACAGGACCCGCCGGTTATGGTCGGAGGATGCAGAGCCGCACCCCCGCCAGCCGTACCGGACGTCCGCGCAGCGCCGCCGCGGACACCGCGATCCTGGCCGCGACCCGGGAGGCTCTCGTCGAACTCGGCTGGTCCAAGCTCACCCTGGGAGACGTCGCCACCCGGGCCGGGGTTGCGAAGACCACGCTCTACCGCCGCTGGGCCGGCAAGTACGAACTCGTCGTGGACGCCGTCGCGGAACTCTTCGACGAGCTGGAACTCCCCGACCGCGGCAGCCTCGCCGCCGACATCGAGGGCGTCGTGCTCCAGTTCGCGGCCATTCTCGCCCGCCCGGAGGCCAGGAGCGGACTGATGGCCGTGGTCGCCGAGTCCACCCGCGACGAGGCGCTGCGCGAGCGCATCCGCGCCTCCATCGTGGACCGGCAGATGCGCCTGGTCCTGCTGGGCCGGTCCCGGGCGCAGCGGCGCGGCGAACTCCCGGCGGAACCCGATCCGCGGGAGGCCGCCCGCACGGTGGACCTGATCTTCGACATGGTCGCGGGCGCGGTGGTCCACCGCACCCTGGTCAGCGGCAAGCCGGCGGACGAGGAGTGGGTCCGCGACTTCACCCGGGTCCTGGTGCTGGGCCTGGCGGGGGCGGCCGGCAACCCCTAAGGGCCTCGCGTCCGGATCATGCCGCTCGCGAGCCCCGGCTCCGCGCCGTCCCGGGGACCTGCCCCTGGAACGGCGCGGTGCCGGACGGGTCAGAAGCCGGGCGGCTCGGTGTAGACCCCCCACTCGTCCCGCAGGACGCCGCAGATCTCGCCCAGGGTGGCCTCGGCGCGTACGGCGTCCAGCATCGGCTCGATCATGTTGGCCCCGGAGCGGGCCGCGGCCAGCATCCCGTCGAGGGCGGAGCGCACGGCCCGCTCGTCGCGGGCGGCCTTGCGTCCGGCGAGGGCGCGGACCTGTTCGCGCTCGACCTCGTGGCTGACCCGCAGGATCTCCAGGTCGCCGGTCACCGACCCGGTGTGGACGTTGACGCCCACCACCCTCTTGTCGCCCTTCTCCAGCGACTGCTGGTAGCGGAAGGCGGACTCGGCGATCTCGCCGGTGAACCAGCCGTCCTCTATCCCGCGCAGGATGCCGGAGGTGATGGGCCCGATCGGGTGACGCCCGTCCGGGTGGGCCCGCAGCCCCCGCTCCCTGATCCGCTCGAAGATCTTCTCCGCGTCGGCCTCGATCCGGTCGGTGAGCTGCTCGACGTACCAGGAACCGCCCAGCGGGTCGGCCACGTTGGCGACCCCGGTCTCCTCCATCAGCACCTGCTGGGTGCGCAGCGCGATCTCCGCGGCCTGCTCGCTGGGCAGCGCGAGGGTCTCGTCCAGGGCGTTGGTGTGCAGCGAGTTGGTCCCGCCGAGCACGGCGGCCAGTGCCTCCACGGCCGTACGCACCACGTTGTTGTAGGGCTGCTGCGCGGTCAGCGACACCCCGGCGGTCTGGGTGTGGAAGCGCAGCCACTGCGCCTTCTCGCTCCGCGCGCCGTAGACGTCGCGCATCCAGCGGGCCCAGATGCGCCGGGCCGCCCGGAACTTGGCGATCTCCTCGAAGAAGTCCACGTGCGCGTCGAAGAAGAAGGACAGGCCGGGGGCGAAGACGTCCACGTCCATTCCGCGGCTGAGGCCCAGCTCGACGTACCCGAACCCGTCGGCCAGCGTGTAGGCCAGCTCCTGCGCGGCCGTGGCCCCGGCCTCCCGGATGTGGTACCCGGAGACCGACAGCGGCTTGTACGCCGGGATGCCCGCCGCACAGTGCTCCATCAGGTCGCCGATCAGCCGCAGGTGGGGCTCGGGCTGGAAGAGCCATTCCTTCTGGGCGATGTACTCCTTGAAGATGTCGGTCTGGAGCGTGCCGTTGAGCACCCCCGGATCGACGCCCTGGCGCTCGGCGGCGACCAGGTACATGCAGAACACGGGCACGGCCGGCCCGCTGATGGTCATGGAGGTCGTCACCTCCCCCAGCGGGATGTCCTTGAACAGCACCTCCATGTCGGCGGCCGAGTCGATGGCGACCCCGCAGTGCCCGACCTCGCCGAGCGCGCGCGGGTCGTCGGAGTCGCGCCCCATCAGCGTCGGCATGTCGAAGGCGACGGACAGACCCCCGCCGCCGGCGGCGAGGATCATCTTGTACCGCTCGTTGGTCTGCTCGGCGTTGCCGAAACCGGCGAACTGGCGGATCGTCCAGGTCCGCCCGCGGTAGCCGGTCGGATGGAGCCCGCGCGTGAAGGGATACTCCCCGGGCCAGCCGATCCGCTCGAATCCCTCGTACGTGTCACCAGGTCGTGGCCCGTAGACCGGCTCCACGGGGTCACCGGAGAGCGTCGTGAAGTCCGCGTCGCGCTTGCGCGCGGCGTCGTAGCGGGCCTGCCAGCGACGGCGGCCCTCCTCGATGGCATGAGCGTCCATACCCCCGAATTTACTTGGACGTCCTAGTAAATGTCGATGGCAGACCGCCGCACGGCATCCGTACGGCGGGTGTCGCTACGCCTTGGCGACGGCCGGCGCCTGGCCGGCGGTCCGCTGCTCCAGCTCGCGGCTGATGCGCCGCTCGACGAAGAACGCGGCGGTCGGGATGGTGCCCGCGAGCAGCACCCACAGCTGCTTGCCGACCGGCCACTTCGCCTTGGAGCCCAGGTCGAAGGCGAAGACCAGGTAGACGACGTACAGCCAGCCGTGGGCGATGGCGACCACCCGCGTGAAGTCGGCGGCACCGCTCATGTCCAGCCCGTACTTCGCGATCATGCCCAGGCAGAGGACCACCAGCAGCACACCGGTGGTGTAGGCCAGGACGCGGTAGCGGGTCAGCACGCTCTTTTTCATGGAGTCGAGCGTAACGACCCTTTCCGGGAGATCTTGCCCCGGGTCACTCGTCCTCGAAGTCGTGTGCCGCGATCCGCAGCGGGCGGAACATCGCGAAGATCTCCCGGCACTCCTCCGCGTCGTACGCCCCGAGCCCGAAGTCCATGGCCATCAGATCGCGGGTGGCCGCGTCGACCACCTCGCGGCCCTTGTCGGTGATGACGGCGAGCGTGCCGCGGCCGTCGTTGGGGTTCGGGCGCTTGGCCACCAGCCCGGACCTGACCAGGCGGTCCACGGTGTTCGTCACCGACGTCGGGTGCACCATCAGCCGCTCCCCGATCTTGGACATCGGCAGCTCACCGGCCTTGGAGAAGGTGAGCAGCACCAGCGCCTCGTAGCGGGCGAAGGTCAGTCCGTACGGCTTGACCACCGCGTCGACCTCCGCGAGGAGGATCTGCTGGGCGCGCATGATGGAGGTGATCGCGGCCATGGACGGCACGCTTCCCCAGCGCTGCTTCCAGAGCTCGTCGGCGCGGGCGATGGGGTCGAACGGAAGGCTGAGTGGCTTCGGCACGTCTTCAGACCCTACCGGCCGGTCATATGCCGGTCAGCTCCGTCTCGGCCCTCGGTCACCGGACGCTTCGGCACGGAAGGCCGTAACCCGGACGAATGGACGCCCGTACGCACGTCCTACCTCCTGCTCCGGCGTAGCTGGTGCCGTACGGCCCGCTGGGCGACCGGGCCCAGGGTCTCGACCGCGGCGACCAGCGCGCCCAGGTCCTCCAGGGCCTTAAGCGCCGCGTCCGCCCCGGCCTCGTCCACCCCCTCGTACAGCTCGATGCCCACGAAGGCCGCCGCCACGGCCCGCGCCAGCCCCGCCGGATCGGTGAACTCCGCGAACGGGGTCGCCGCCAGCACCCGCCCGAGCACCTGCTCGATCTCGGTGATCCACAGGTCGAGCCCGGCGGCGGTGGCCGGGCCCAGGCCCGGGTGGGTCGGGGCGCCGGCCAGCAACTGGCCGAGCAGGGCCACCTGGCCGCCGGCCCGCTCCCGCTCGTGGATCTCCCGGCCGACGGCGAGCAGCTCGGACAGGGAGCCGACCGCGGCGAGCCGGTCCCGGTACCGGGCCACCGCCTGCTCCGCCCCGTACCGGCAGGCCGCGGCGAGCAGGTCGTCCACCGATCCGAAGTGGTAGAAGACCAGCGCCTGGTTGACGCCGGCCGCCGCCGCCACCGTCCGGGCCGAGGTCCCGGCGATGCCCTGCTCGGTCAGCGTCCGCAGCGCGCCCTCCAGCAGCCTGGTCTTCGTCTCCCGCGCCTTGGCGGTCTCGGGGCTCACGCGCGCGCCTCCTCCCGCACCGGGCGCAGTCCCGGCCGCACACCGCGGGTGCGGACGTCGGCGTACGACACGGTGAAGGAGCCCTCGTAGCCGAAGAGCGGCCCGACGTAGCGGTTCACCACGCGCACCCGGACCCGGAAGCGGCCGGCCGTCTCGTCGTAGGACTCGCGCACCTCGGCGGTGGCGCCGACCAGCTCGGGGACGCGGACGTCCACCGGGCCCTCCCGGAACCGGTGCGTCCCGGAGCGGATGAGCAGGGAGCCGTCGGGCCCGGCGCCCAGGTGCAGGTCGCTGGCGAGGTGCTGGTGGGTGCCGAGGTAGTCGAGGACGCGGTCGCCCCGGGGTCCGAGCACCATCTGCGCGTCGAAGCGGCGGGCGCGGCCGGGCAGGAGGAAGGTGCGCACGAAGCTCACCGTCTCACGGCCGAAGCGGTCGGTGTACGGCACGTTCTCGATGACGAAGGGAACGTTCCGCCCGGCCCGCGGGACGAGGATGTGGCGGGTGGCGCCGAGGGCGAGGAACGGCTTCACGAACGCCGGTCCGTGCCAGATCCGGTCCATCACGCCCCGGCCGGTGCACGCCTCGCCGCTCGCCAGGCCCACCGAGAAGCGGCGGCGCAGCGCCGGGTGGAGGCGGTGGAAGGCGGGGCCCATCGCGGTCTGGAAGATCGAGGTCATCCGTGCTTCTCCAGGGTGCTCGGCAGGCGCGGGGCCCGGGTGCGGGTGGCGGGGGCGCGCAGGCAGCGGCGGGCGGCCGGGGTGGTGGCGAGCGGCGCCTTGAACAGGGCGAGGAAGACGGCGACCAGGAGCAGCGGCGGGCTCAGGTAGGCGAGGGCGTCGGCGAAGGGGCCGGGCGGGCCGGACAGCGAGCCGTGGCCGAGCGCGGTCAGACAGAGGGCGAGGACGAGCGCGCGGACGGCGAGTTCGGCGAGCCAGTGGCAGCGGGCGCGCTCCGGGGTGATGCCGCGTTCCAGCCAGAGCCGCAGCCGGTCGAAGGACCAGGCGGTCGCCCAGCCCATGAGCGGGCGCAGCAGCAGGCGGTCGGCGAGGGTGCCGAGGGGGCCCCAGCGCGGGCGGTAGTCGTAGCCGGTGAGGAAGCGGACGCCCTGGGTGTCGGGGACGTAGCGCCAGTAGCCGCTGCCCTCGGCGATCAGAGAGAGCGGGTGCGGGGAGGCGAAGCGCAGGGCGGAGGTGCGGGTGCCGTCCGCGCGCTCCTTCTCGCCGGCGGTGACGCCGGTGCCGGAGACCGTGAGGAACGGCAGCACACGGGTGGCGTACCGGAAGCGCTGGGGCTCGCCGCCGGCGCGCGGGAGGTAATGGATCTCCGTGAAGCGCAGGTCCCAGCGCTGGTGCCGGGCGGGGTCCTGGGTGCGCGCCCACAGCTCGTCGAGGTCGGCGCGGATGTGCGCCTCTACGTAGAGCCCCATGTATGTCTCCCCCGCCCGAGCAGCGCGTTTGAGCGACTGCTCAATTCGTCTGGCGCCGAACGTACACCTTTTGAGCGATCGCTCAAAGAGCGGGGACGGAAAAACCCCGGTCCAGAGGACCGGGGTTCGGCTCCGGCGAGCGGGGCCTACTGGGCGAGGTGGCGCTCGACGGTCTCCACCTTGGAGGTGAGTCCGTCGGTGACGCCGGGCCGGATGTCCGCCTTGAGGACGAGCGACACCCGCGGGGCGCGCCGCTCCACGGCGGCCACGGCACGCTTCACGACGTCCATGACCTCGTCCCACTCGCCCTCGATGGAGGTGAACATGGCATCGGTGCGGTGGGGCAGGCCCGACGCGCGGACCACGCGCACGGCGTCGGCGACGTACTCCCCCACGTCCTCGCCGACGCCGAGAGGCGTCACGGAGAAGGCGACGATCATGCGTTCACGGTTCCTTCCTGACGGGCCCGGGCGGCGATGACGGCGTCCTCGGCCTCCCGGCGCAGCTTGCGCTCGGCGAAGAAGCCGCCGGTGGGCAGCACCGAGAGCACGAAGTAGAGGGCCGCCGTGCCGAGCGGCCACTTGGCGCGGTTCCAGGCGTCCGCCCAGAAGATCACGTACAGGACGAAGAGGACGCCGTGGACCGCGCCCATCACGGGGACCGCGTTGAAGTCCGTGGTCCGCTTCAGCACCGAGCAGAGCAGGAGGATCAGGAAGGACACGGCCTCCGGGGCCGAGACCAGGCGGAGGCGGCGGAGGGCGGTGGCGGTCTTGATGTCCACGGGTCACCTTCGGTGGGAGGGTCGACGACGGTCTGCCGGTTACGGGCTGCCGGGGTACTGCCGCTGGTGCGTTGCCGGGCCCCGTGCGGTGTGGTGCCCGGCGGTGGTGCGGGGCCGGCGGTGCAGCCGATTTTGTGAACGCACGCACAAGCGTTCCCCCATTGTGGCAAACGGCGCCCCTAGGGGTCCGCTCAGGGTGGGTTTCCACCCCTGGGCCCTGTTCCGCCCACCCGCGGCGCCGCTACGTTCCCAGGGTGGCGATGTTCCGACTCCAGGGCAGCAAGGTGCTCGCCGTCGACATGACCGGGGACGCCGTGAAGGCGAAGAACGGCTCGATGGTCGCGTACGACGGGCGGATGACCTTCAAGAAACTGAGCGGCGGCGGCGAGGGGCTGCGCGGGATGGTGACCCGGCGGCTCACCGGCGAGCAGATGACGGTGATGGAGGTGAAAGGGCACGGGACGTGCTGGTTCGCGGACCGGGCGACGGAGATCACCCTGGTCGGCCTCCAGGGGGACAAGCTCTGCGTGGAGGCGGGCAACCTGCTGGTGACGGACGCGGGCCTGCGGACGGGGACGACGTTCACGGGGCTGCGCGGCGCCTCGCAGGGCAACGGCCTGTTCACGACGACCGTGGAGGGCCACGGGCAGGCGGCGATCGTCTCCGACGGCCCGGCGGTCGTGCTCCGGGTCACCCCGCAGTACCCGCTGACCGTCGACCCGGGCGCCTACGTCGCGCACCAGGGCGATGTCCGGCAGTCCTTCCAGTCCGGCGTGACGTTCCGCACGCTGCTCGGCGAGGGCGGCGGCGAGGCCTTCCAGATCCGCTTCGAGGGCGACGGGCTGGTGTACGTGCAGCCGAGCGAGCGGAACACGATCGCGGGGGACGTGTGAGATGACCTTCCGGGAGATCAACTCCAAGATGGTGGAGGCGACCGTGGCGCCGGGTCAGCGGCTGTACAGCCAGCGCGGCGCGATGCTGGCCTACCGGGGGGAGGTGTCCTTCACGCCCAACGTGCAGGGCGGCCAGGGCGGGCTGATGTCCATGATCGGGCGCCGGGTGGCCGGCGAGGCGACCCCGCTGATGACCGTCGAGGGCAGCGGCACGGTGTTCTTCGGGCACGGCGGCCACCACGTCCAGGTGATCACCCTCTCCGGAGACACGCTGTACGTCGAGGCCGACCGGCTGCTCGCCTTCGAGGGCACCCTGCGGCAGGGCACGGTGTTCCTGGGCGCCCAGGGCGGGGTCATGGGCCTGGTACGCGGGCAGGTCACCGGGCAGGGCCTGTTCACGACGACCCTCCAGGGCCACGGCGCGGCGGCCGTGATGGCGCACGGCGGCGTCTTCGAGATCCCCGTCACCCCGCAGCGCCCGGTCCACGTCGACCCGCAGGCGTACGTCGCGCACCACGGCGACCTCCGCAACCGGCTCTCCACCGCGCTCGGCTGGCGCGAGATGGTGGGCCGCGGCTCCGGGGAGGCGTTCCAACTGGAGCTGAGCGGCGACGGCACGGTCTACGTCCAGGCGTCGGAGGAGAAACTGTGAGCACGTACGCGGCCCCGGGGGCCGGACCGGTCTGGTACGACCCGATGACGCTGCCCGCCGACGACAACGTGAACCCGTACACGTTCTGTGTGGCGCTGAAGAGCGGGCAGTGGTTCCTGCAGAAGGGGAAGATGATCGCCTACTACGGGGCGATCGAGTTCAACGGCATCGGGCTCGGGCGGCTCGACCGGCTCGTCCGCACGTCGTTCCATTCGCCACTGCACGCGAGCGACTGGGTGGTGGCGGAGGGTTCCGGGAAGATGCTGCTGGCCGACCGGGCCTTCGACGTCAACTCCTTCGACCTGGACGACGGGAACTTGACCATTCGCGCGGGCAATCTGCTCGCTTTTCAGCCAAGTCTCACGCTCAAACAGTCGATCGTGCCGGGATTTCTGACCCTTCTCGGAACCGGCACCTTCGTGGCCGCATCCAACGGTCCGGTGGTGTTCATGGAACCCCCGATCCGGGTCGACCCGCAGGCCCTCGTCGGGTGGGCCGACTGCCCGTCTCCGTGCCATCACTACGACCATGGTTATCTGACGGGTGTACTGGGCGGTCTACGTGCGATGACGGGCTTCGGCGGGGTATCCGGCGAGGAGCACCAGTTCGAGTTCGCGGGCGCCGGGACGGTGCTGCTGCAGTCGACGGAGATCCTCATGGACGAGGTGGCGACCGGGGCGGTTCCGCCCGGACCGGGCACGCCCGGAGGTGGCGGAACGACACCGGTCGGACACGGTCCGCAATCGTCGGGCGCACCGCGCCTTCCCGGACAGCTGGGAGACCTCCCGCGTCGCTTCGGGCTGTGAGCGGTAGTCTGCGGAGTGTGACATCGAACGCGTGCGCACAGTCACACCACCCGAAGTAGTTCGTCATTCAACTTCTTAGGTAGACTTCATTCATGGAGACCGAGACGGCCACGCGCTGGCTGACCGATGCGGAGCAGTGCGCCTGGCGCACCCACCTGGAGGTCAACAGGCTGTTGACGTACCAGCTGGAAAAGGATCTGCAGCCCTTCGGCCTGACAATGAACGACTACGAGATCCTGGTGAACCTGTCCGAGTCGGACGACGTACGGATGCGCATGAGCGATCTGGCGTCCGCGACCCTGCAGTCCAAGAGCCGGCTCTCACACCAGATCACCCGCATGGAGAACGCGAACCTGGTGCGGCGCGAGAACTGCGACACGGACCGGCGGGGGCTGTACACCGTGCTCACGGAGCACGGCATGGAGACGATGCGGAAGGTCGCGCCGCACCACGTGGCCTCCGTGCGGCGGCACTTCATCGACCTGCTGTCACCGGACGCGCTGATGGAACTGGACAAGGCCCTGAGGCCGGTCGCCGAACACCTCAGAGGCCAACGCGGACGTTCCTGAACCACAGCCGACGGCAGCGAGCCGCAGGCTCGCCTGTAGGCGCTCGCGGGATGCCTCCGCTGGGGGCGTCCCCGGCGCCCGGCGGTGATGCCTGGGCGCGGAGAACTCGGGGTCGTACGCCGCCAGCGGCGGCCCCGGCCCGCAGGGTGCAGCAGCCCGGCCGCGGGCTCGCGCGGCGGCGCTCGCGGGATACCCCCACCGAAGGGGCGTCCGGCGCCCGCCGAGTGCCGCCTCGGCGCGGAGCACTCGGGGGCGTACACCGGCAGCGGCGGTCCCGGCCCGCAGGGTGCAGCAGCCCGGCCGCGGGCTCGCCTGCCGGCGCTCGCGGGGTGCCCCCGTCGAGGGGGCGTCCCCGGCACCCGCCGGTGCCGCCTGGGCCCGGGGCCGTACACCCGCCGGGGCCGCCAGGGCGGGACGGCGTGGAAGGGGACAGCGGGCGGTCGACCGGCAGCCCCGCTGTTCGGCGCTGCGTCGGCCCGTGTCCCCGTCTGGGTGTGGGTGTGCTTCGCCGGCCTCGCGTCGGCCGGGAGGCGTCGGGGCGGGAACGTACCCGGGAGGGCCGGCCCGCCAGTGCGGCGCCACAGGCCGCGGGCCCCAGGCCCCGGGGCCTGGCCGGCCGTTCCCGTCGTAGCCCGAAGGCGGGCGGGAATGGGCAGACGGGCTTCATGGGCCCGGTGAAGGTGCGCCCGGCTCTCCTGGGCGCCGGTGGCTGCGGGGCTCAGCCCTGTGTCAGGCCCGTGATCAGTTCGTCCGCTGCGCGGTACGGGTCCAGTTCGCCGGCGACGATCCGCTCGGCGAGCGCGCCGAGGCGGCGGTCGCCGTGCAGGTCGCCGATGCGTTCGCGCAGCGCGGTGACGGCGATGGTCTCCACCTCGCGGGCCGCGCGCGCCGCGCGCCGCTCGGCGAGGACGCCCCGCTCCTCCATCCAGGCCCGGTGCTTCTCCAGGGCCTCCACGACCTCGTCGATGCCTTCCGCGCGGGCCGCGACCGTCTTGACGATGGGCGGCCGCCAGTCGCCGGGTCCGCGGGACTCGCCCAGGCCGAGCATGTGGTTCAGCTCGCGGGCCGTGGCGTCGGCGCCGTCCCGGTCGGCCTTGTTGACCACGTACACGTCGCCGATCTCCAGGATGCCCGCCTTCGCCGCCTGGATGCCGTCGCCCATGCCCGGGGCGAGCAGCACCACGCTGGTGTCGGCCTGGGAGGCGATCTCGACCTCCGACTGGCCGACGCCGACCGTCTCGACCAGGATCACGTCGCAGCCCGCCGCGTCCAGCACCCGGATGGCCTGCGGCGCCGCCCAGGCCAGGCCGCCCAGGTGGCCGCGGGTGGCCATCGAGCGGATGTAGACGCCGGGGTCGGAGGCGTGGTCCGCCATCCGGACCCGGTCGCCGAGCAGGGCGCCGCCGGAGAACGGCGAGGAGGGGTCGACGGCCAGGACGCCGACCCGCCGGCCCTGCTTGCGGTAGGCGGTGACCAGCGCGGAGGTGGAGGTCGACTTGCCGACGCCGGGCGAGCCGGTCAGACCCACCACATAGGCGTTGCCGGTCAGCGGCGCCAGCGCCGCCATGACCTCCCGTAGCTGCGGTGACGCCCCCTCCACCAGGGAGATCAGCCGGGCCACGGCCCGCGGCCGGCCTTCCCTGGCCTGGGCCACCAGAGAGGAGACGTCCTGCATCACAGCTCCGTTCACTTCACCGACGTAACCGGGAAGGGGCCGTCCCGCGACGGCCCCGCGGGGTTCAGGCCTTCGGGACGCGCACGATCAGCGCGTCACCCTGGCCGCCGCCGCCGCACAGCGCCGCCGCGCCGACACCGCCGCCACGCCGCTTCAGCTCCAGCGCCAAGTGGAGCACGAGCCGGGCGCCGGACATGCCGATCGGGTGGCCGAGCGCGATGGCGCCGCCGTTGACGTTCACCTTTTCCGTGGAAACGCCGAGGTCCTTCATTGACTGCACGGCGACCGCCGCGAACGCCTCGTTGATCTCGATGAGATCGAGGTCGGCGACGTCCAGGCCCTCCTTCTTCAGGGCGTGGCGGATGGCGTTGGACGGCTGCGACTGGAGCGAGTTGTCCGGTCCGGCCACATTGCCGTGCGCGCCGATCTCGGCGAGCCAGTCCAGGCCCAGCTCCTCGGCCTTGGCCTTGCTCATCACGACCACGGCGGCGGCGCCGTCGGAGATCTGCGAGGAGGAGCCGGCGGTGATCGTGCCGTCCTTGGCGAAGGCCGGGCGCAGCCTGGCCAGGGACTCCGCGGTGGTGTCGCCGCGGATGCCCTCGTCCTTGCTGAACAGCACCGGGTCGCCCTTGCGCTGCGGGATCTCCACCGGCGTGATCTCGGCCTCGAACAGGCCGTTCTTCTGGGCGGCGGCGGCCCGCTGGTGGGACAGGGCGGCGATCTCGTCCTGCGGGGCGCGGCCGATGCCGAGGCGGGTGTTGTGCTTTTCGGTGGACTCACCCATCGGGATGTTCTCCCACGGGTCGGTCAGGCCGTCGTAGGCCATCGCGTCGAGCATCTCCACCGCGCCGTACTTGAAGCCCTCGCGGGACTTCGGCAGCAGGTGCGGGGCGTTGGTCATGGACTCCTGGCCGCCCGCCACGACGATGTCGAACTCGCCGGCGCGGATCAGCTGGTCGGCCAGGGCGATGGCGTCGAGGCCGGAGAGGCACACCTTGTTGACGGTGAGCGCCGGGACGCTCATCGGGATGCCGGCCTTGACGGCGGCCTGGCGGGCCGGGATCTGTCCGGCGCCGGCCTGCAGCACCTGGCCCATGATCACGTACTGCACCTGGTCGCCGCCGATCCCCGCACGGTCGAGGGCGGCCTTGATCGCGAAACCGCCGAGGTCGGCTCCGGAGAAGGACTTCAGCGAGCCCAGCAGCCGCCCCATGGGCGTCCGGGCGCCCGCGACGATCACCGAGCTGGTCTTTCCAGAAGACATGAGGTGCGATCCCCTTCCAGCTGCGCCGCAGCCGAGGAGTGAACGAGGGTTTACTTCGAATGTACTGAGCGGTTGGACACGCCGTCACCGGGCTGTCGGTGTGATCGCGCGCACGTTGCGTAACCACCCCGGGAGCGCTGCACTGAATCCATGCTGACGCGAATCGACCACATCGGGATCGCCTGCCACGACCTCGACGCCACCGTCGAGTTCTACCGGGCGACATACGGCTTCGAGGTGTTCCACACCGAGGTCAACGAGGAGCAGGGCGTGCGCGAGGCCATGCTCAAGATCAACGGCACCTCGGACGGCGGCGCCTCCTACCTCCAGCTCCTGGAACCCGTCCGGGAGGACTCCACGGTCGCCAAGTGGCTGGCGAAGAACGGGGAGGGCGTCCACCACATCGCCTTCGGCACGGCGGACGTGGACGCCGACGCCGAGGAGATCCGCGGCAAGGGCGTGCGCGTGCTCTACGACGAGCCGCGGCGCGGCTCCATGGACTCGCGGATCACCTTCCTGCACCCCAAGGACTGCCACGGCGTCCTCACAGAACTGGTCACTTCGGCGCCTGTTGAGTCGCCCGAGCACTGACCGCCGTACATAAGGGCCGGTAGGGTTGGGGGCGGTCGTCCCCGAACCGGGACGACCGCATGCCGGGGTCCGGGTTTCGGGGGACGAGCGTCGGGGCAGCAGCCCGTGCTCCGCCGTTGATCTGACACCATTCCCCGGGGGCCCCGTCCGGCGAATGGGCGGAGCTCGTTGGAGAAGCTGACCAGGGGACGGATGGGACCGCGCAGTGCGGGGCTACGAGAGCCAGGAGCGAGAGCCGGCGGCTGACGTCGACCACCTCTCTCGGTTCGAGGCCGAGATGAAGCGGCTGAGGACCGAGCGGGAAAAGGCGATCCAGCACGCCGAGGACCTCGGCTACCAGGTCGAGGTGCTGCGCGCCAAGCTGCACGAGGCGCGCCGTACCCTCATGACCCGGCCCGCCTATGACGGCGGTGACATCGGCTACCAGGCCGAGCAGTTGCTCCGCAACGCCCAGATGCAGGCCGAGCAGCTACGCCAGGACGCCGAGCGGGAGCTGAGTCAGGCCCGCGCGCAGACGCAGCGCATCCTCCAGGAGCACGCCGAGCAGGCCGCGCGCCTCCAGGCCGAGCTGCACCAGGAGGCGGTGACCCGGCGCCAGCAGCTCGACCAGGAGCTGGCCGAGCGCCGCGCCACCGTCGAGTCGCACGTCAACGAGAACGTGGCCTGGGCCGAGCAGTTGCGCGCCCGTACCGAGCAGCAGGCGCGCCGGCTGCTGGACGAGTCCCGCGCGGAGGCCGAGCAGGCGATGGCCGCGGCCCGCACGGAGGCCGAGCGGCTGACCCGGCAGGCCCGGGAGCGGCTGCGCAGCGAGGCCGAGGCCGCCCGCACGGAGGCCGACCAGATCCTGCGCCGCGCCCGCGCGGACGCCGAGCGGCTGCTGAACGCGGCCTCCACGCAGGCCCAGGAGGCCACCGAGCACGCCGAGCGGCTGCGCTCCACCACCGTCACCGAGTCCGACTCCGCCCGCCGGCAGGCCGCCGAGCTGAGCCGGGCCGCCGGGGAGCGGATGGCGGCGGCCGAGGAGGCGCTGCGCAAGGCGCAGGCCGAGGCCGACAAGGTGGTCGCCGAGGCGAAGGAGGCCGCCGCCAAGGCCCTCGCCGGTGCCGAGGCCGCGGGCGAGGCGCGCACGCGCACCGCCAAGGAGCAGGTCGCCCGGCTGGTCGCGGAGGCCACCAAGGAGGCCGAGCACAGCCGGTCCGAGGCCGAGCAACTGGTCGCGGACGCCCGCGCCGAGGCCGAGAAGCTGGTCGCCGAGGCCGCCGAGAAGGCCCGCTCGATCACCGCCGAGGAGACCGCCACCCAGCTGTCCAAGGCGGCCAAGACCGCCGAGGACGTGCTCAACAAGGCGTCCGAGGACGCCCAGAAGACCACCCGGGCCGCCGCCGAGGAGGCCGAGCGGATCCGCTCGGAGGCCGAGGCCGAGGCGGACCGGCTGCGCGCCGAGGCGCACGACATCGCCGAGCAGCTCAAGGGCGCGGCGAAGGACGACACCAAGGAGTACCGGGCCAAGACGGTCGAGCTGCAGGAGGAGGCCCGCCGGCTGCGCGGCGAGGCCGAGCAACTGCGCGCCGACGCGGTCGCCGAGGGCGAGTCGATCCGTGCCGAGGCCCGCCGGGAGGCCGTCGCGCAGATCGAGGAGGCGGCCAGGTCCGCCGAAGAGCTGCTGGCCAAGGCCAAGGCCGACGCCGATGAGCTGCGGCAGAGCGCGACCGCCGACAGCGAGAAGGTCCGCACCGAGGCCATCGAGCGGGCCACCGGTCTGCGCCGGCAGGCCGAGGAGACCCTGGAGCGCACCCGCGAGGAGGCCGAGCGGCTGCGCGCCGAGGCCGCCGAGCGGGCCGAGACGGTCCGCGCGGACGCCGAGAAGGCCGCGCGGGAACTGCGCGAGGAGACCGAGAAGGCCGTCGAGGCCCGCCGAGCCGAGACCGCCGAGGAGGCGGCACGGCTCCAGACGGAGGCGCAGGACCGGCTGGCCGCGGCCGAGCAGGCGCTGGCCGACGCCCGCGAGGAGGCCGCCCGGATCCGCCGGGAGACCGCCGAGGAGGCCGAGCGGCTGCGCACCGAGGCCGCCGAGCGGATCCGGGTGCTCCAGCAGCAGGCCGAGGCCGAGGCCGAGCGGCTGCGCACCGAGGCCGCGTCCGACGCGTCCGCCTCCCGCGCCGAGGGCGAGGCTCTCGCCGTACGGCTGCGCTCGGAGGCCGCCGCCGAGGCCGAGCGGCTCAAGGCGGAGGCCCAGGACAGCGCCGACCGGATGCGCGCGGAGGCCCAGGCGGCCGCCGAGCGGCTGGGCGCCGAGGCGTCGGAGACGCTGGCCGCCGCGCAGGAGGAGGCCGCCCGGCGCCGCCGCGAGGCCGAGGAACTGCTCGGCGCCGCCCGCGAGGAGGCCGGCCAGGAGCGGCAGCGGGCCCGCGAGCAGAGCGAGGAGCTGCTGGCCGCCGCCCGTACCCGGGTGGAGGAGGCGCAGGCCGAGGCGACCCGGCTGGTGGCGGAGGCCGACCGGCGCGCCACCGAGATGGTCGCCGCCGCCGAGCAGCACGCCCAGCAGGTCCGGGACTCCGTCGCCGGGCTGCACGAGCAGGCGCAGGAGGAGATCGCCGGGTTGCGCTCGGCCGCCGAGCACGCGGCGGACCGGACGCGGCGGGAGGCCGAGGAGCAGGCGGACCGGGTCCGTGGCGACGCCTACGCCGAGCGCGAGCGCGCGAGCGAGGACGCCTCCCGGATCCGGCGCGAGGCCAACGAGGAGTCCGAGGCCGCGAAGGCGCTGGCCGAGCGGACGATGGCGGACGCCATCGCCGAGGCCGAGCGGCTGCGCGCGGACGCGGGCGAGTACGCGCAGCGGGTGCGCACCGAGGCGTCGGACGCGCTCGCCGAGGCGGACCAGGCGGCGGCCCGTACCCGGGCGGACGCCCGCGAGGACGCCAACCGGATCCGCTCGGACGCGGCGACCCAGGCCGACACCCTCATCACCGAGGCCCGCAGCGAGGCCGAACGGCTGCAGAACGAGACGATCGCCGAGGCCGACCGGGTGCGCACGGAAGCGCTCACGGAGGCCGAGCGGCTCCGCACGGAGACCGCGGCCGAGGCCGAGCGGGTGCGTACCGAAGCGCTCGCGGAGGCGGAGCGGGTGCGCGCCGAGGCGGTGGCGGGCGCCGAGCAACTGCTCGGGGAGGCCACCGGCGAGGCCGAGCGGCTGCGGGCCGAGGCCGCCGAGACCGTGGGCAGCGCCCAGCAGCACGCCGAGCGGGTGCGGGCGGAGGCCGAGCGGCTCAAGGCGGACGCGGAGGCCGAGGCCGACCGGGTCGTCGGCGCCGCGCGCGGAGAGGCCGAGCGGACCTTGGACGAGGCGCGCAAGGAGGCCAACAAGCGGCGTTCGGAGGCGGCCGAGCAGGTCGACACGCTGCTGACGAAGACCACGGCGGAGGCCGACAAGCTGCTCGCCGAGGCACGGGCGCAGGCGCGCAAGGCCACGGCGGACGCCGAGTCGCAGGCCGACACCATGGTGGGCGCGGCCCGCAGCGAGGCCGAGCGGATCGTCGCCGAGGCGACCATCGAGGGCAACTCGCTGGTGGAGAAGTCGCGTACGGACGCGGACGAGCTGCTGGTGGGCGCCCGCCGGGACGCGACCGCGATCCGGGAGCGCGCGGAGGAGCTGCGCGACCGGGTCACCACCGAGATCGAGGAGCTGCACGAGCGGGCCCGCCGCGAGGCCGCCGAGACGATGAAGTCCACCGGCGACCGCTGTGACGCGCTCATCAAGGCCGCCGAGGAGCAGTTGGCGAAGGCCGAGGCGAAGGCCAAGGAGCTGGTCTCGGAGGCCGACTCCGAGGCGGGCAAGGTGCGGATCGCCGCGGTGAAGAAGGCCGAGGGGCTGCTCAAGGAGGCCGAGCAGAAGAAGGCCAGCGTGGTCAAGGAGGCCGAGCAGCTCAAGGCGGAGGCCGCCCGCGAGGCCCGCCGCACGGTCGAGGAGGCCGAGGAGCTGAAGGCGGAGGCGATCCGCGAGGCCCGTCGTACGGTGGAGGAGGGCAAGCGGGAGCTGGAGATCCTGATGCGCCGGCGCCAGGACATCAACACCGAGATCTCGCGGGTGCAGGATGTCCTGGAAGCGCTGGAGTCCTTCGAGGCGCCGGCGTCCGGCAAGGACGGCGGGGTCAAGGCGGGCGCCACCGTGGGAGCCCCACGAACGGGTGGCAAGTCGTCAGACGGCTAGCGGGAGAGGCGGGTTGAGGTGTCTTCTGGAGTCTTTGCCCGTCTCCTTGTGCAAGCCGTCCGGGGGGCAGCCACCCAAAAGGGGTGTCATTCTCCGGATCAAACACGTATCCGCTCGATGACACACCGCTTCGGCCCCTAGGATTTGCTCTATCACCTCACTCACCGGTCTCATTCGACAGGAACCCCATGAGCGACACTTCCCCCTACGGCTTCGAGCTTGTGCGGCGTGGATACGACCGCGCTCAGGTGGACGAACGTATCTCCAAGCTGGTCTCCGACCGTGACAGCGCGCTGGCCCGTATCACCGCCCTGGAGAAGCGCATCGAGGAGCTGCACCTCGAAACGCAGAACGCCCAGGCGCAGATCACGGACGCCGAGCCGTCGTACGCCGGTCTCGGCGCGCGGGTCGAGAAGATCCTGCGGCTGGCCGAGGAAGAGGCCAAGGAGCTGCGCGAGGAGGCCCGGCGGGCGGCCGAGCAGCACCGCGACCTCGCCGAGTCCGCGGCCCAGCAGGTCCGCAACGACGCCGAGTCGTACGCGGCGGAGCGCAAGGCCAAGGCCGAGGACGAGGGCGTCCGGATCGTAGAGAAGGCCCAGGCCGACGCGACGCAGCTGCGCTCGGAGGCGCAGAAGGACGCGCAGTCCAAGCGCGAGGAGGCGGACGCCCTCTTCGAGGAGACCCGCGCCAAGGCCGCGCAGGCCGCCGCCGACTTCGAGACCAACCTGGCCAAGCGGCGCGAGCAGTCCGAGCGCGACCTGGCCTCCCGTCAGCAGAAGGCCGAGAAGCGCCTCGCGGAGATCGAGCACCGCGCCGAGCAACTCCGCCTGGAGGCGGAGAAGCTGCGCACCGACGCCGAGCGCCGGGCCCGCCAGACGGTGGAGACCGCCCAGCGGCAGGCCGAGGACATCGTGGCCGACGCCAACGCCAAGGCGGACCGCATCCGTTCGGAGTCCGAGCGGGAGCTGGCGGCGCTCACCAACCGCCGCGACAGCATCAACGCGCAGCTGACGAACGTCCGCGAGATGCTCGCCACGCTGACCGGTGCCGCGGTGGCCGCGGCGGGCACGTCGAGCGACGACGAGCCGGTCTCCCGGGGCGTCCCGGCGCAGCAGACCCGGTAGCACCCGCGGGTTCGCCGGATGGCCGAAGCCCCCTGCCGCTCCGGTGGCAGGGGGCTTCGCCGCGTCCTAGCGTGGCCGCATGATCGAGCTGACGGGGCTGACCAAGCGGTACGGCGAGAAGGTGGCGGTGGACCGCCTCACCTGCACCGTCAGGCCGGGCGTGGTGACGGGGTTCCTCGGGCCCAACGGCGCCGGGAAGTCCACGACGATGCGGATGATCCTCGGTCTGGACCGGCCCACCGCCGGCGCCGTCCGTATCGACGGCAGGCCCTACGACCGGCTGCGCGACCCGCTGCGCTACGTCGGCGCACTGCTGGACGCGAAGGCGGTGCACGGCGGCCGGAGCGCCTACCACCATCTGCTGTGGCTCGCGCAGAGCAACGGCATCCCCGAGCGCCGGGTGGGCGAGGTGCTGGAGACCGTAGGGCTCACCGCCGTCGCGCGGAAGAAGGCCAAGGGGTTCTCGTACGGCATGGGGCAGCGGCTGGGGATCGCCGCCGCGCTGCTCGGGGACCCGCGGATCCTGATGTTCGACGAGCCGGGGAACGGGCTGGACCCGGAGGGCATCCACTGGATCCGGAACCTCATGCGGTCGCTGGCGGCGCAGGGCCGGACGGTGTTCGTCTCCAGCCATCTGATGAGCGAGATGGCGCTGACGGCCGAGCACCTGGTGGTGATCGGGCAGGGCCGGCTGCTGGCGGACACCTCGATGGCCGATTTCATCCGGGCGAACTCGCGGTCGTACCTGCGCATCCGCTCCCCGCAGCGCGAGCGGCTGCTCGACGCGCTGCACCAGGCCGGGATCACGGTCGTGGCGGCGGGTGACGGGGCGCTGGAGGTGGAGGGCGGCAAGGCCGAGCAGATCGGCGAGCTGGCCGCGCGGAACGGGATCGTGCTGCACGAGCTGAGCCCGCGGCAGGCATCGCTGGAGGAGGCGTTCATGCGGTTGACGGCACAGACGGTCGAGTACCACGCGCAGGCCGGGCCGGCTCCCGCCGGGCAGGACTGGGGCACCGGCTGGAAGGGGGTCTGACCATGGCGGCCGTACAGGTCCTGCGGTCCGAATGGACCAAGATCCGGTCGGTGGCGTCGACGATGTGGACGCTGTCGCTGGCCGTGGTGGTCACCGTGGCCCTCGGCACGCTGATCTCCGCGCTGGCCAACAGCCAGTACGCGAACATGCCCCTGCGGGAGCGGCTGTCGTTCGACCCCACGGTGATCAGTTTCGCGGGCATGACCCTCGGCCAGCTCGCGATGACCGTGTTCGGGGTGCTGGTCGTCTCCACCGAGTACAGCACCGGCACGATCCGGGTCTCGCTGGCCGCCGTGCCGCGGCGCGGCGCCTTCCTCTTCGGCAAGGTCGCGGTGGCCGCGGTGCTCGCGCTCGCCGCCGGCCTGGTGACCTCCTTCGCCGCGTTCTTCCTCGGCCAGGCCGCGCTGGGTCCCCACCGGGCCGCCCTCGGCGATCCGGGTGTGCTGCGCGCGGTGCTCGGCGGCGGGCTGTACATGACGCTGATCGCGGTGTTCTCCCTGGGCGTCGCCGCGATGCTGCGCTCGCCGCTGCTGTCCCTCGGCATCCTGATGCCGTTCTTCTTCCTGATCTCCAACGTCCTCGGCAACGTCGACGCCACCAAGAAGATCGGCCGGTTCCTGCCCGACCAGGCCGGCAGCCGGATCATGCAGGTGGTCCCTCGTATGGGTGATGACACGCCGTACGGCCCGTGGACCGGGCTCGGCATCATGGCGCTGTGGGTGCTCGCCGCGCTGGCGGGCGGCTACGTCCTCCTCAAGCGCCGGGACGCCCAGTAGCCGCGGCCGTCACGGCCGGTGACGGCCCGGCTTTACCCTCTCTTGGGCGGAACCGTCAGCGCCTGGATATCCTCCTAACCCTTACGGGGGCGTGTGCCCCGCTGTCCTGAACCTTTCGATGGGTGCGGAGCATGATCGAGGCTGTCGGCCTGACCAAGCGCTACGGCGACAAGACCGCCGTGTACAACCTTTCCTTCCAGGTACGGCCGGGAGCCGTGACCGGCTTCCTCGGGCCGAACGGCTCGGGCAAGTCCACGACGATGCGGATGATCCTCGGCCTGGACAATCCCACGTCGGGGTCGGTCACCATCGGCGGCTATCCGTACCGCAAGCTGCCCAACGCCCCCCGGCAGGTCGGCGCGCTGCTCGACGCCAAGGCCGTGCACGGGGGCCGCAGCGCCCGCAACCATCTGCTGAGCCTCGCCCAGCTCTCCGGCATCCCGGCCCGGCGGGTGGACGAGGTGCTCGGGGTCGTCGGTCTGCAGGGCGTGGCGAGGAAGCGGTCCAAGGGCTTCTCGCTCGGCATGGGCCAGCGCCTCGGCATCGCCGCCGCGCTGCTCGGCGACCCGAAGGTGCTGCTCTTCGACGAGCCGGTCAACGGCCTCGACCCCGAGGGCATCCTCTGGGTCCGCAATCTGATGAAGGCCCTGGCGGCCGAGGGCCGCACGGTCTTCGTCTCCTCCCATCTGATGAGCGAGATGGCGCTGACCGCCGACCACCTCATCGTCATCGGGCGCGGACAGCTCCTCGCCGACATGAGCGTGACGGAGTTCATCTCGGCGAACTCGGCCGACTTCGCCCGGGTGCGCACGCCCGACACCGAGCCGCAGCTACGCGAGAAGCTGACCTCCGCGCTCACCGAGGCGGGCGGGCACGTGCTGCCCGAGCAGGACGGCGCGCTGCGGGTGACCGGGCTGCCGCTGCCCCGCATCAGCGACCTCGCGCACGAGGCGGACGTCCGGCTGTGGGAGCTGTCCCCGCACCAGGCCTCGCTGGAGGAGGCGTACATGCGGATGACGCAGGGCGCCGTGGACTACCGCTCGACCGTGGACCAGAAGGCGGGCCTCCAGCAGCCGCTGCCGCCCGGCGCCCAGCCGCCGGTGCCGGTGCCCGGCCAGGGCCAGCCCGGCTGGTACGCCCCGCCGCCGCCCCAGCAGGGCGGCCTGCCCTTCACGGCCCCGGGCGCGGGCCCGTACGGCGGCGCCCCGGCGAACGGGTACGGCGCTCCGGGCCCGGTGCCGGGCGTGGCGCCGGGTACGGCGGGTACGGCTCCGGGGGCGGCCAACCCGTACGCCCAGCCGGCCGGCCAGGCCCCGCAGCCCGCGCAGGCGCCCGCCGCCCCGGCCCCGGCGCAGTCCCTGGCCAAGGAGACTCCGGCGGCCCCCGCGGACACCGCGGCCCCGGCCGCCCCGCCCGCGCCCCGGCAGCCACCCGCCGCCGCTCCCCCGGCGCCCGCCGCCGGCCCGGCCGCCGCCGCCCCTGCCCCTGCCTCCGCCGACCAGAACCAGCCCGAGGACGCCCGATGAGCACCCAGCAGCCCCCGATGCCGCAGGCCCCCGCAGCCCAGCCGCACTGGCAGGCGGCGCCCGGCGGGCCGTACCCCGGCTACACCTCGCCCATCCCCGTCGTGCGCACCCACCTCGGGCACGCGCTGGCCTCCGAGTGGACGAAGATCAGGTCGGTGCGCTCCACGATGTGGACGCTCGGCGTGTTCGTGCTGCTCGTCGTCGGCATCGGCCTGCTGGCCGGCGCGCTGGTCGAGGCCAACTCCGAGTCCACCAGCCTGGACGGCGAGAACCCGCTGTCGTTCGGCTTCTTCGGACTGCTCCTCGGCAGCATCTGCATCATCACGCTGGGCGTGCTGACCACGGCCTCCGAGTACGGCACGGGCATGATCCGCACGACGATGACCGCCTGCCCCAGCCGGGCCCGGGTGCTCGCCGCCAAGTCGATCGTGTTCTTCGCCGTCGCCTTCGCCTTCACCCTGGTCACGTCCGGCTTCGTGGCCATGGTCCAGGTGTCCATGCTGGAGAGCGCCGGCGCCCGCACGCCGAGCGGCGCGGAGTGGCTCAAGGCCACCGTCGGCATCAGCCTGCACATCGCGCTGCTCGGGCTGCTCTCGCTGCTCATCGGCTCGGTCATCCGGCACTCCGCGGGCGCCATCACCATCATGATCGGCGTGCTGCTCGCCCCGCTGGTGCTCGCGCTGTTCATGGTGGCGGAGTCGCTGCAGAAGCTGCGCGACTGGCTGTTCGAGTACTCGATCCCGAACCAGTTGAGCGTCTTCTACTCCAACTCGCTGTCGGAGTCCGGGCCGTCCGGCTGGGACCCACTGTGGATCATGCTGGGTCTGACGGCGGTGGTGTACGCGGGCGCGTACGCGCTGCTGCGCAGCCGGGACGTGTAGCCGTACGGCTCAGAACCTCGGCGCGTTACGGGACCGCCGCACCGGTGTGGTGCGGCGGTCCTTCGCGTTCCAGCACGCCTTGTGCCAGTGCCGGCGGTCGTCGACGCCCGTGTACTCCGGCCAGGCCACCACGTGCGGGACCCCGGAGGGGATCAGCTGGTCGCAGCCCGGGCAGCGGTAGGTCTTGCCCTGCGCGCCGGCCCCGGCGACATGCCGCACGCTCCAGTCCTCGCCCCGCCAGCTCTCCGTGGACTGCCACCCGCCGTACCGGCCGGCATGGTCGTCCTCGGCGCTCCGGCCCGACGATCCGGCTGTCTTCGGTCGGTTGCGGCGCGGGGACACGGGACACCTCTCGGGGCTGTACGGGGAGCATGGCCTGCATCCAGCCTACGCGCCGCCGCGCGGGGTACGGGTACGGAACCAACCCCCACAAGTCCCCCTCCAGGGCGACCCATTCTGCAGACAATCCGCAAATCTCCTCAGGGCAGCGTGTCCTGCGCACGTGTCGGTCGGTTATGCCCGGTGGGGGAACTCCGAGCCGGAGGCAAGGAAGCAGGAAACGCGATGCACGTCGGAACTTTTGTGCTGGCCGCCCAGTTCCCGGGCCAGGGCCCGGCGGAGGCCCTGCACCGGGCGGTCCGCTCGGCGGAGGTCACCGAGCAGGCCGGGCTGGACGCGGTATGGCTGGCCGAGCACCACTTCGTGCCCTACGGCACCTGCCCGTCCGCGGTCACCCTGGCCGCGCTGCTGCTCGGGCGCACCCACCGCATCCAGGTCGGCACCGCGGTCAGTGTCCTGCCGACCGCGCACCCGGTCGCCCTCGGCGAGCAGGCCGCGCTGCTGCACCTGACCAGCGGCGGACGGTTCACGCTGGGCGTCGGGCGCGGCGGTCCCTGGGTGGACCTGGAGGTGTTCGGCGCGGGCCTGGAGGCGTACGAACGCGGGTTCCCGGAGTCACTCGATCTGCTGCTGCGCTGGCTGGCCGAGCCGGCCGTGGGCGCCGCCGGCGAGCGGTACTCCTTCCGCGAGGTGCCGGTCGTACCCCGCCCCGCGGAGGCCCTGTCGGACCGTCCGGGCCCCGAGGTCGTGCTCGCCTGCACCTCGCCGGCGAGCGTCCGGCTGGCCGCCGAGCGCGGACTGCCGATGCTGCTCGGCATGCACGTCGGGGACGAGGAGAAGGCCGAGATGGTCGCCCTGTGGCGGCGCTGCGCGCGCGCCGCGGGCCGGCCGGCCGAGGAGATCGCGGGCGCCGCCCACGTCTCGGCCGGGGTGTGCCAGCTCGCCGACCGGCGCACCGACGCGGCCGAGACCCTGCTGAAGTCGATGCCGGGCTGGCTGCGGCAGGGCCTCGCCGCGCATGTGACGGTGGACGGACGGGCGCGCGCCATGCGCGACCCGCACGCCTACACCGAACTGCTCTGCGGGCTGCACCCGGTGGGCACCCCGCAGCTCGCCGCCGACCGGCTCGCGGCCACCTCGGAGCGCACGGGCATCTCCCGCTTCGCCCTCCTGGTGGAGGGCTCGGGCGACCTCGCCGCCACCGAGGAGAACCTGCGGCGGCTCGGCGCCGAGGTGCTGCCCCGGCTCCGCTGACGCGCTGCGCCGCGGGAGCCGCCGGGGAGTCTGCCGCCCCGACGACCTATGCACCTCCCCCAGGGGGAGCGGCAGACCGACGGCTCCCCGGCCCGGTCCCGGCCGGGCGTCAGCAGTCCCGGAACTCCGGCGACTGGTTGAGCAGCTGGCTGCGCACCGAGGTGAACCGGGCCAGCGTCTCGTCCACCGAGGCGTCCAGCGGGAACACCGCCACGCGGTGGCAGTTCTGGAAGGCCAGCCGCACACCGAAGTGCCGCTGCAGCGCGCCGCGTATCGCGTCACTCGCGAGCGCACGCAGTAGCTGACCGCGTGCCTGCTCGTCCGGCGGGGGCGTCTGGTTGTCGGCGAAGGATCCGCCGTCCACCTTCAGCTGGGCCACCAGGGAGCTGATCATCTCCCATGCGTAGGGCAGGGAGGTCCGGACGCAGTCGACGAATGCTGCTTCGTCGACCTCGCCTCGCTCGGCCTGTTCGAGTAGGGCCGGTGAGACGTCGAGCGACATGGGTTCTCCTCTCGCACCCCCGAAGCGCAGGGGTTGCCGGACAGATGAGGGAGGCCGCGCTGGCGAACACGCTCGGTACAGGGGCCGCAACCTCCCGTCCCTACGGTAGGCAACGGTCGGTGACCACACCAGCAGAACGCGTATATGGAACGGTCTGCTCATGCTCACTATCGGCCAGGGATGAACAAGAGTTTCCAGGGACAATTGGGGCGATCCCCAGGGAGCGGGATGGGCGGATCGCGTCCACCGGGGCGCGTCGAGTAGCGTTGCCGACCATGCGTCTCGTCATTGCCCGATGCTCGGTCGACTACGCCGGCCGGCTCACCGCCCACCTGCCCTCGGCTCCGCGACTGATCCTGGTCAAGGCGGACGGCAGCGTCTCCATCCACGCCGACGACCGGGCCTACAAGCCGCTCAACTGGATGTCGCCGCCCTGCACGCTGAAGGAGGGTGCGGGCGAGGACGCGGGCGTGTGGACCGTCGTCAACAAGGCGGGCGAGAAACTGATCATCACGATGGAGGAGATCCTCCACGACTCCTCGCACGAACTCGGCGTGGATCCCGGTCTGATCAAGGACGGCGTGGAAGCGCACCTTCAGGAGCTGCTCGCCGACCGCATCGAGACCCTGGGCGAGGGCTACACGCTCATCCGCCGCGAGTACATGACGGCCATCGGCCCGGTGGACATCCTGTGCCGGGACGCGGACGGCGGGACGGTCGCGGTCGAGATCAAGCGCCGGGGCGAGATCGACGGCGTGGAGCAACTCACGCGCTACCTCGACCTGTTGAACCGCGACCCGCATCTCGCGCCGGTCCGCGGTGTGTTCGCCGCGCAGGAGATCAAGCCCCAGGCCCGCGTCCTCGCCACCGACCGGGGCATCGACTGCCAGATCCTGGACTACAACGCCCTGCGCGGCATCGAGGACGACAAGCTCCGCCTGTTCTGATCCCGGCGACCCCGGCCCGGCGGCACCGGACCGCCCTCGGGCCGTCGGGTGCCGCCGGGTCCCCGGCTCACATCACGGTGTGCGTCGCTCCCGGCGCCGGCTGGGAGGCCGACGCGCTGCTCGACGTCTCGCCGGTGGTGCCGGCCGTCGTCGTGCCGTCGGTGTCGCCGGAGGTCGTGCCGCCCCCGGGGTCGCCCGAGGTGCCGCCGTCCGCCGTGCCGCCGTCCGCGGTCCCGCCGGAGGGGTCGCCGTCCGTGCCGGTGGTGCCGCCCGTGCCCGTGGTGCCGCCGGTGCCGGTGGAGCCGCCGGTGTCCGTGGAGGTGCCGCCCGAGGGCTCGCCCGACGTGCCGCCGGTCTCGGTCCCGCCGGTGGTGCCGCCCGTCGAGCCGGTGGAGCCTCCGCCGCCGCTGCCGGTCGAGCCGCCGGCCGTGCCTCCCGTCGTACCGCCGGTGGACGGGCCGCCCGTTCCGCCCGGTGCGGGCGAGGTCGACGGCGAACCGGAGGGCTTGCCCCCGCCGGACGGCTCGGCGCTCTCCGAGGGGCGGGCCGTGCCGGCCGGCGGGACGGGGTCGTCCGCCGTGCCGTAGGTGCCGTCGGGCCCGGGTGAGGTGGGCCGCCCGCCGGCCGAGCCGGTGGCGTCGCCGTCGGCCGGGTCCGTCCCCGTGTCCCCGGTGTCCGGGCTCTGGCTCGCGGACGGGTTGGCGTCGGCCTTTTCGGCCGGGTCGGGGCCGGTGTGGTCGGAGGACGTCATGCCGAGCGTGACGACCGTGCCGAGCACGGCGGCCAGCAGGGCGCCGGCGCCGGCCGCCACCAGGTTGCGCCGGGCCAGGCGGCGCAGGCCCCCGGCGCGGACCGCGGGCCGGGCAGGGGTCCGCGGAGTGACCAGGGTGTCGTCCAGGGCGCCGTGGGGCACCGGGTCCGGCACCGGTGCCGGCTCGGCGGGCCGGGCCGGCACCGGCCGCCCGGCCGCCGGCACCGGCGGTCCCGGCACCTCGCCGGAGCGGTCGGCGAGCAGTGCCAGCGCGCGCCGGCCGGCCACCGTGCCCCGCTTGTCGGCGAGGGCGCCGCGCAGTCCGTTCGACGCCTCCAGTTCGGCGCGGGCCCGGTCGAGCTGCCCGGTGCACAGCGCGAGGATGCCCAACTCGTGGTGGAAATAGGCTTGTTCGGGTACCTCGCCGGCCAGCCGGGAGGCTTCCGCGCCGGAGCGCAGGGCCCGTTCCCAGGCGCTCCAGTGGCCTCCGGCGGCGAAGGCGGGCGCGGCCGTGCGGGCCAGCCGGACCGCGCCGCTGTCCTCGCCCTCGCCGGGCGGCGCCGTGCGCGGGACGACGGCGGCGAGCGCGGCCAGGACCGCGTCGGCCTCCGCGCAGACCCGTTCCGGGGTGACCGAGGCGTGCCCGGCCCACCAGGCGTAGTGCCGGGCGGCGGTGAGGGCGTGCTCGGCGGCGTCGTCGGCGTACCCGGCGGCCTCAAGCTGGGTCTGCACGCCGGCGGCGAGCCGGTGGCGGGAGCCGACCGGGGAGACGAGGCCGCAGGCGGCCAGCTCGCCGAGGGCGGCGTCGGCGTGGGTGTCGCCGACCAGGGCGGGCAGATGCGCCGGGTGGGGCAGCTCGCCGCCGAGGGCGACCGCGAAGCGGAGCGCGGCGCGGGCGGCGTGCGTGAGCCGGGAGGCGAGCAGCGGGGCCGGGGCGGCGGCCTCGCCGAGGGAGGGCAGCGGGACGTCCTCCTCCAGGTCCACCGGCAGGTCCGCGGGCCGGCGTACGTCCTCGAAGACGCCGTACTCGTCCACCGCGCCGGCGCCGGCCCGCAGTTCGTCGCGCTGCCGCAGCAGGGCGCCGGCCTGGACGAACCGCAGCGGCAGGCCCTCGGACTCGAACCACAGGTCGCCGGCCCAGTTGGCCTCCTCCTCGGTGAGCGTCCGGCCGGCGGTCCGCTCCAGGATCTCCACGCCGGCGGCGCGGTCGAGCCCGGCGAGGAAGACCTCTTCCACGTCCGATCCGGCGGACGGCGCGGGCACGTCCGGGGTGGCGGCGAACAGGAAGGCGCACTCGGGGGTGGCGTCGAGCAGGCCGTCCAGGGCGGCGCCGCCGAACTCCAGGTCGTCCAGGACGACGACCGCGCCGATCTCGCGGACCAGCTCGCCCAGTTCGCCGGGGCCGGGACGCAGGCCGGGGGCGTCGTAGACGGTGTGGAACAGCTCGTGCAGGAGGTCGCCGGCGGTCCGGCGGAAGCCGTTCAGCCGGACCACGCCGTCCGGGGCGAGGTCGAGGCAGTCCTCGGCGACCAGGTCGAGCAGGGCGGTACGGCCGGAGCCGGACGGTCCGGTGAGGCGGACGGAGCGGCCGCGGGCGAGCAGCCGGACCAGGCGTTCGCGTTCCTCCCGGCGGGCCGGCAGGTCGGGGGCGGCCGGGGCGGGGCCGGCGGGCGCGGGCGGCCGGGCGGCGCGCTCGGCCTCGGCGCGGTCGGCGGCGGTGCGCTTGGCGGGCCTGCCGGGGCGGCCGGCCGGCGGGCGGGGTTCGATCTCGCTGCCGTCGACCGGATTGACGGTTAGCTGGAGGTCGCCGCACAGGAGCTGGGCCATGCGGGCGGGCGCGGCCGTGCCGGGGGCGAGGTCGGAGGTCAGGGAGTCCCGGGGCGGACGGCGGCCGTGCGCCCGGCCGTGCTCGTCGGGTCCCTGGTTGATCGGGTCCATGGGTTGCAGCTCCCCAAAAGCGTCGTGTGCCCGTGTTGCGGCCCTCCCGGCCTTGTCGCACACCGCGCTGTCGCTTCTGGTCCGGGCCCGCTCGGTCGAGGGTTGCGAGGTGGCGGGCGACCGCACCTTAAACCGTCGCACGGTCTCTTCGACAGTGCGGGGTGCCGTGCGGTCCGAGACGTCACGGTCTTGTGAGGATTGCGCCCGGCCCCGCCGCGTCGGGTGCGCCGGGCCGCCGGCCGCGTCCGGTTCACCCGCACAGGTGTCTCATACCCGGGGCAGCGACTCCACACCGATGCCGCCCTCGATGGCGAGGATGCGGTGCAGCCGGGTGGCCACCAGCAGTCGCTGCATCTGCGGGGGCACGCCCCGCAGCACCAGGCGCCGCCCGCAGCGGCCGGCCCGCCGGTGGGCGCCCATGATCACGCCGAGTCCGGTGGCGTCCCAGGAATCCAGTTCGGACAGGTCGAGCACCAGGTCGCCGACTCCGGTGTCGACGGCCGAGTGCAGGGCCGTACGGGCGTCCGCCGCGCTGCGGACGTCGAGGCGCCCCCCGACGACCAGCTCGGCGTGGTCGCCCCTGATGTGCATATGCGCTCCCCGTTGAGTGCGGTTGGCGTATTCGGTGACAGTTGCTGTGCAACCTCTGACTGTGCCGGTGCCGGTGTGGTTGCTGTTTGTAAGCCAACCGATACCGAATTCACCCCCGGGAGTGACGCTTCCGGGGCGTTCGTGCCGGGGCGGGCGACTCAGTAGCTGTAGAAGCCCTGCCCGCTCTTGCGGCCGATGTCACCGGCGTCCACCATCCGGCGCATCAGCTCCGGCGGGGCGAACTTCTCGTCCTGGGACTCGGTGTAGATGTTGCTCGCGGCGTGCAGCAGGATGTCGACGCCGGTCAGGTCGGCGGTGGCGAGCGGGCCCATGGCGTGGCCGAAGCCCAGCTTGCAGGCGAGGTCGATGTCCTCGGCGGTGGCGACGCCGGACTCGTAGAGCTTGGTCGCCTCCACCACGAGGGCGGAGATCAGCCGGGTGGTGACGAAGCCGGCCACGTCCCGGTTGACGACGATGCAGGTCTTGCCGACGGACTCGGCGAACTCCCGCGCGGTGGCGAGGGTTTCGTCGCTGGTCTTGTAGCCGCGGACCAGCTCGACGAGCTGCATCATCGGCACCGGCGAGAAGAAGTGCACGCCGACGACCCGCTCGGGGCGCTCGGTGGCCGCCGCGATCTTGGTGATCGGGATGGCGGAGGTGTTGGAGGCGAGCACGGCGTCCTCGCGCACCAGCTTGTCGAGGGCGCGGAAGATCTCGTGCTTGACCTCCAGCTTCTCGAAGACGGCCTCCACCACGAGGTCCGCCTCGGCGGCGGCGTCGAGGTCGGTGGTCGGGGTGATGCGCGCGAGGGCGGCCCCGGCGTCCTCGGCCGTCAGCCTGCCCTTGCCGACGAACTTGTCGTACGAGGCCTTGATGCCGTCGGTGCCGCGTCGCAGAGCCTCGTCGGTGACGTCGCGCAGGACGACCTCCCAGCCCGCCTGGGCGGCGACCTGAGCGATGCCCGATCCCATGAGACCGGCCCCGATGACGGCGAGCTTCCGTGCCACTCCGACTCCCTCGAACGCGGTGATAAGTCTGCCTCTCCGGCGGACCATAGCGCTCCGGCGCCGCTGTGTGACCGGTAAGTAACGCGCGTCACGTCTCATTTGACGGACATCACACCGGCAGGGGTCATTCGGCGCCTCGGACGGCGTAGTTGAGCACCTTTTCGCTCAACAGGTCCTCGATGTCGTCCAGCAGGACGAGTACCTCTCGTGACACTTCGGCCGGTTTGCGCCCGGCGAGCATCCCGCGTCCGACGGCGGCGGAGACCGCCTGGTGGACCCAGCAGATCTGACCGGCCATGAGATCGGGCAATGGGTCACCGGCGGCGGCGCCGGCCTCCTCGCGCAGGGCCGCCACCAGGGCGTCCTGGGTCTCCTGCTGGAGGCTCCACAGCCGCGAGCGCAGCGCCGGTGCCTCGTGGATCACGCGCAGGAAGCGGTCGTAGCCGTCCATGAGACCGACCCGCGGCGAGACGGCCTCGACCTCGCCGCGCAGCTCGCGCAGGACGGCCCGCGCGGCGGACTCCCCGGCATCCCGCCCCCGCACCCACCGGGCCAGCCGGTCCGTCGTACCGGCCGAGCGGTCGAAGAAGAGGTCCTCCTTGGCGGGGAAGTAGTTGTAGACCGTGTTGACCGAGACGTCCGCCGCCTCGGCGATCTCCGCGACGGTCACCGCCTCGAACCCGCGCTCCAGGAACAGTCCCGTGGCGACGTCCGAGATGTACTGCCGGGTCTGCCGCTTCTTCCGCTCCCTGAGCCCTTCCGCCATGGCCTCATCCTAACTTCCCTGGATGGCCTGAAACTTTGGGGCCGTTGCAAAATTTCAGCGGCTCTGTTTTTCTGAGGGCATGGCAGCAGTCATCAGCACGGCGGGCCTGACCCGCGCTTTCCGGACGAAGACCGGCACCGTCGAGGCCGTGCGCGGCGTCGATCTCGCCGTCCAGGGGGGCGAGATCCTCGGCTTCCTCGGCCCCAACGGTGCCGGCAAGACCACCACCCTGCGCATGCTCACCACCCTGCTGAGGCCGACCGGCGGTGCGGGCACCGTCGCCGGTCACGACCTCGTGGGCGACCCCGGCGGGGTCCGCCGGGCGATCGGCTACGTCGCCCAGTCCGGCGGCACCGATCCGCAGATCACCGTGCGGGAGGAACTGGTGACCCAGGGCCGGCTCCACCGCCTGCCGAAGGCCGAGGCGGTCGCCCGCGCCGCCGCACTGGCCGAGGAGCTGGACCTCACCGGGTTCCTGGACCACACGACCGGCGCGCTCTCGGGCGGCCGGCGACGCCGGCTGGACATCGCGATGGCGCTCGTCCACCGCCCGAAGGTGCTGTTCCTGGACGAGCCGACGACCGGTCTCGACCCCGGCAGCCGCGCCGGCCTGTGGGACCTGGTGCGGCGGCTGCGCGACGAGCACGGCACGACCGTCTTCCTGACCACCCACTACCTGGACGAGGCCGACGCCCTCGCCGACCGCCTGGTGATCGTCGACGGGGGAACGGTCACCGCCGAGGGCACCCCGGCCGCGCTCAAGTCGCGCTACGGCGGCTCGCCCGGCGCCACCCTCCAGGACACCTTCCTCGCCGTCACGGGCCGCCGTCCGGCTCCGGCCGACGGCGCCCCGGTCGCCGTCTGACACCGACAGGACCCGCCCCGATGCTTCTCCACGACACGGCCCTCGTCTACGGCCGTTACCTCCGCCAGTCGCTGCGCTCCCGCTTCGCGCTGCTCTTCGGCGTGCTCACCCCGCTGCTCTACCTGTTCTTCTTCGGCCCGCTGCTCACCGGTCTGCCGCTGGGCGGGCAGGGCAGCTCCTGGCAGGTGCTGGTCCCCGGACTGCTGCTCCAGCTCGGCCTGTTCAGCGCCCTGTTCGCCGGGTTCACCGTCATCGTCGAGAAGCAGCAGGGCGTGCTGGAGCGGATGCGGGCGACCCCGGTCAGCCGGCTCGCCCTGCTGCTCGGCCGGGTGCTGCGGGACGCCAGTGTCGTCGTCTTCCAGGCGGTGTTGCTGGTGCTGGCCGCGCTGGTGATGGGCCTGCGCGCGCCGCTGGCCGGCGTCCTGATCGGCTTCGCGTTCGTCGCCCTGCTGACCCTCTCGCTGGCCTCGGTGTCGTACGCGCTCGGGGTCAGGGCGCGCGGTCCGCAGGAGTTCGGACCGCTGATCAACATGGTGTCGATGCCGTCGATGCTGCTGTCCGGTCTGATGCTGCCGATGGCTCTGGCGCCCGCCTGGCTGGACGTGCTGTCACATCTCGTGCCGTTGCGCTATCTGGTGGACGCGGTCCGGGACGCGTACGCCGGACGGTACGTGACGGCGCACATGCTCTACGGCGTCCTGGTCGCCGTGGGCCTCACGGTGCCGGCCCTGGCGGGGGGCACGCGGGTGTTCCGGACGGCCGGGGCGTAACTAGGCTGGCCGCATGGTCAATCTGACGCGTATCTACACCCGGACCGGCGACCAGGGCACCACCAGCCTCGGTGACATGAGCCGGGTGCCCAAGACCGACCTCAGGATCTCCGCCTACGCGGACGCCAACGAGGCCAACGCGGTGCTCGGCACCGCGATCGCGCTGGGCGGCCTGGCCGAGGAGGTCGTCCAGGTCCTCACCCGCGTCCAGAACGACCTGTTCGACGTGGGCGCGGACCTGTCGACGCCGGTCGTGGAGAACCCCCGGTTCCCGCCGCTCAGGGTGGAGCAGTTCTACATCGACCGGCTGGAGGCGGACTGCGACCGCTTCAACGAGCGGCTGGAGAAGCTGCGCTCCTTCATTCTGCCCGGCGGCACCCCGGGCGCCGCCCTCCTGCACCAGGCGTGCACGGTCGTACGCCGGGCCGAGCGCTCCACCTGGGCGGCGCTGGAGGCGCACGGCGAGACGATGAACCCGCTCACCGCGACCTACCTCAACCGCCTCTCCGACCTGCTGTTCATCCTGGCCCGCACGGCCAACACGGAGACCGGCGACGTGCTCTGGGTGCCGGGCGGCGAGCGCTAGCGTCCGGCCGGCGGTTCCCCTGGCCGCCTGGAGGCCGGGGGGAATCGCCCGGCAGGCCCCGGGGTCAGTCGCCCGTGCGGCCGTCGATCAGTTCGCGCAGGATGTCGAGGTGGCCGTTGTGCCGGGCCGTCTCCTCGATGAGGTGGAGCAGGATCCAGCGCAGGTCGCGCGGCTCGCCGTCGTCCCGCTGGCGCCGCGCCTTGGTGTCCAGGCCGTGCGCGGCGATCAGCTCGTCGTGCCGGGCGCTCTGCTCGGCGTACTCGTCGAGCAGCACGGACAGCGGGTAGTCGACGGCGATCCGCATCTCGCGGTCGGGGTCCTCGTCGGTCCAGGGGCCCTCGTCCTCCTCGCCGAGGAAGACCACCCGGAACCAGTAGTACTCGACCCAGCGCAGGTGGTTGATCAGCCCGCTCAGGGTCATCAGCGGCGAGCCGGGCAGCAGCGCCTTGCGGGCGTCGTCGTCGGAGAGGTCCTCGCACTTGGCGCGCGCGGTGGCGCGGACGTACGCGAGGAAGGTGGTCAGCTGGGTGCGCTCGTCCCAGGCGGGAGGTGTGTCGGTGCGTGTCATCGCCGGGATCGTCTCGCGGCGTCCGCCTCCGGGTCGACCGGTTTTCCGGCGTCCCGGGCCGGGGGCTCCCGCTTGGGGAACAGCGTGTAGCTCACGGCGATCAGCAGGTTGACGCCGATCACCCACAGCATGCGCTGCTGCCACGCCCGCAGGGGACCGGTGCCGCCGTCGTCGCCGACGTACCAGACGGCGCCCTGGAGCAGGGCCAGCGCCACGGCCGCGGACAGGATCCAGCGGCCCGCGGTCCGCCACTCGTGCACGGCGCGGGCGGTGCCGTACTTCGGCGGCCGGACCGGCGGCGGGCCGCCGGCGAGACGGTGGGCCGCCCGGGCGTCGGCCCAGCGGACGGTGGCGGGGCCGAGGCCGGCCGTGAAGCCGAGGTAGACCGCTGCCAGGCCGTGCCGCCAGTCGGGTGCGGCGCCGTTCTTCAGGTCGAGTGCCGTGACGGCCAACAGCACGACCTCCAGGAGCGGTTCGCACAGCAGCAGGACCAGACCGGTGCGCGGCATCCGCAGCGCGTACCGGAAGGCCAGCCCGGCCGCCAGCAGCACCCAGAACGCCACCTCACAGGCGATGACCAGTCCGACGACCACGACTTGCTCCCCTCGTCCACCCCTCAAGGCTCCCGGCCGGGCCGGCCGGCCGCGTCGTCGGCGCAGAGGAGACCGCCGTAAACGAAAGTCGCACTCCCGCACCCTTCTCCGGGACCAGGCGGGGCGCCGCGCCGCCGTGTTGGATGGAGGGCATGGCCCGCACGCTCGCCCGTCCGCACCGCGACGACCTGTGGATCGCCGCCGGCGGACTGCTCGGCGGGGTGCTGCTGTGGGCGCTCGGCATCCGGACCCGCGCGGCCTCGGACAGCCTGGTGCTGTGGCACGCGGCCTGGGCGCCGCTGCTCCCGCTGGCGCTGACCGCCGCCTGCGAGCCGCTGCGCCGCATCCGGCCGCGCACCGCTCTGCTGGCCGGCACCGCCGCGCTGGTGTGGGACACGGTGACCGCCGGCAGCGTGGTCACGGTCGTGCTGTACACCGATCTGATGTACGCGGCCGTCCTGTACGGCACCCCGGCCTCGGCCCGCCGCATCCCGTGGATCACCGGGATGCTGACGGTGGTCGGCGGGGTGGTGCCCGCGGCGCTCTGGCGCGATCCGCAGGGGCTGCTGATCGGGCTGGGCATCGCGGTGGTGGCGCTGGCCCCGGCCGCCACCGGCTCCCTGGTGCGCGGCCACCGGGACGCCGCCGAGGCGGCCCGGCTGCGGGCCGGGCAGACCGCGCTGCTGGCCGAGATGGACCGCGTCCAGGCGGTGACCGCCGAACGCTCGCGGGTGGCGCGGGAACTGCACGACATGGTCGCCAACCATCTGTCGGCCATCGCCATCCACTCCACGGCGGCGCTCTCCCTGGACGACCCGGGGACCAGCCGGGACGCGCTGGCCGTCATCCGGGAGAACAGCGTGGCGGGACTGGACGAGATGCGCCGGCTGATCGGCCTCCTGCGGGACGGCTCCGGGGACCGGGAACCGGCCGCGTCACCCACGCTGGACGGCCTCGGCGCCCTGGTCGACGCCGCCCGGGCCAACGGCCTGGACGTCACCCTCGACGCCGGCCACGGACAGGTGCCGGTGCCGGTGGAGCTGGCCGCCTACCGGATCGTGCAGGAGTCGCTGACCAACGCGCTGAAGCACGCGGCCGGGCCCCGGGTGCACATCGGGCTGCGGCAGCGGGACGGCGTCCTGGACATCCGGGTGACCAGCCCGTACCGGCCGGGAGACACCCCGCGCGCGCCCGGCTCCGGCTCCGGTCTCACCGGGATGCGCGAGCGGGCGGCCCTGCTCGGCGGCACGTTCGAGGCCGGTCCCCGGGGCGCCCGGTGGACCGTACGGGCCGCGCTTCCGCTCACCGAAGGAGATGCCGAGTGATCCGTGTCGTGGTCGCCGAGGACCAGTCCGCCGTGCGCGCCGGGCTGGTGCTGATCCTGGGCAGCGCGCCCGACATCGAGGTGGCCGGGGAGGCGGCGGACGGGGAGCGGGCCGTCGCGCTGGCCCGGGAGCTGCGGCCCGACGTGGTGCTGATGGATGTGCAGATGCCGGTGCTGGACGGGGTGTCCGCGACCCGGCGGATCGTGGCCGACGGGCTCGCGGACGTGCTGGTGCTGACCACGTTCGACCTCGACGCGTACGTCTTCGGAGCGCTGCGGGCCGGGGCGGCCGGGTTCCTGCTGAAGAGCGCCGAGGCCCGGGATCTGCTGGACGCGGTGCGGACGGTGGCCCGCGGGGAGGGGATCGTGGCGCCGGCCGTGACCCGGCGGCTGATCGCCGAGTTCGCCGCGGGGGCGGCCCGGGCGGCGGCCGTCCCGGAGCTGCCGGCGGACCTGACCCGGCGGGAGCGTGAGGTGCTGGGCTGTCTCGGCGAGGGGCTGTCGAACGCGGAGATCGGCGGCCGGCTGGACATGGCGGAGGGAACGGTGAAGACGCACGTCAGCCGGTTGCTGGCCAAGCTGGGGCTGCGCAGCCGGGTGCAAGCGGCGGTGCTGGCGCGTGACATGGGGCTGTAGCGGGACCCGCTCCCAGAATGGTCCAGACCTATTGACCTGTGGTCCAGACCTTTCTACTCTCGCAGCACCATGGGGCGTGAAGGCTCAGTCACGCTCCGGACACCCCCGATGACGAGGGAGGCGCAGCATGCGCTTCAGACACAGAGCCGCGGCCGCGTTCGCGACCCTGTTGCTCCCCCTGGCCGGTGCGGTAGGTCTCGCGCAGCCCGCCCAGGCCGCGGGCAACGCCACCGCCACCTTCACCAAGACCAGTGACTGGGGCACCGGCTTCGGCGGCCAGTGGACCATCAAGAACACCGGCTCCAGCAGCATCAGTTCCTGGGCCGTCGAATGGGACTTCCCCTCCGGGACCTCCGTCACCTCCGCCTGGGACGCGGACGTGACCAACTCCGGCACCCACTGGACGGCGAAGAACAAGTCCTACAACGGCACCATCGCCCCCGGCGCCTCGTTCTCCTTCGGCTTCAACGGCTCCGGACCCGGCTCGCCGTCGAACTGCAAGCTGAACGGCGACAGCTGCGACGGCGCGACGGTCCCGGGCGACGCCGCCCCGTCGGCCCCCGGCACCCCGACCGCCTCCTCCGTCACCGACACCTCGGTGAAGCTGGCCTGGAGCGCGGCCACCGACGACAAGGGCGTCAAGAACTACGACGTCCTGCGCGACGGCAAGAAGGTCGCCACGGTCACCACCACGTCGTACTCCGACAGCGGGCTGACCGCCGGCACCGACTACTCCTACACCGTGCAGGCCCGCGACACCGCCGACCAGACCGGTCCGGTCAGTGGCGCGGTCAAGGTGCACACCACCGGCGGCGGCACCACTCCCCCGCCCACCGGTGACAAGGTGAAGCTGGGCTACTTCACCGAGTGGGGCATCTACGGCCGCAACTACAACGTCAAGAACCTGGTGACGTCCGGCTCCGCGGCCAAGATCACCCACATCAACTACGCGTTCGGCAACGTCACCGGCGGCAAGTGCACGATCGGTGACTCCTACGCCGACTACGACAAGGCGTTCACCGCCGACCAGTCGGTCAGCGGCGTCGCCGACACCTGGGACCAGCCGCTGCGCGGCAACTTCAACCAGCTACGCCAGCTCAAGGCCAAGTACCCGCACATCAAGGTGCTGTGGTCCTTCGGCGGCTGGACCTGGTCCGGCGGCTTCGGTGACGCGGCCAAGAACCCGGCGGCCTTCGCGCAGTCCTGCTACGACCTGGTCGAGGACCCGCGCTGGGCCGACGTCTTCGACGGCATCGACATCGACTGGGAGTACCCGAACGCCTGCGGTCTGACCTGTGACACCAGCGGTCCGGCCGCCTACAAGAACCTGATGGCCGCGCTGCGCGCCAAGTTCGGTTCCAACAACCTCATCACCGCCGCCACCACGGCCGACGCCACCACCGGCGGCAAGATCGACGCCGCCGACTACGCGGGCGCCGCGCAGTACCTCGACTGGTACAACGTGATGACGTACGACTTCTTCGGTGCCTGGGACGCGAAGGGCCCGACCGCCCCGCACTCCCCGCTGACCTCGTACAGCGGCATCCCGAAGGAGGGCTTCACCACCGCCGACGCGATGGCGAAGTTCAAGGCGATCGGCGTTCCCGCCAAGAAGCTGCTCATCGGCATCGGCTTCTACGGCCGCGGCTGGACCGGCGTCACCCAGGACGCTCCCGGCGGCACCGCCACCGGAGCCGCGCCCGGCACCTACGAGGCGGGCATCGAGGACTACAAGGTCCTGAAGACGTCCTGCCCGGTCACCGGCACCATCGCCGGCACCGCCTACGCCAAGTGCGGCAGCAACTGGTGGTCCTACGACACCCCGGCCACCATCAAGACCAAGATGGCCTGGGCCAACAGCCAGGGCCTCGGCGGCGCGTTCTTCTGGGACTTCACCGGCGACACCGCCAACGGTGAGCTCGTGAGCGCTATCAGCGACAACCTGTAGGAACAGCCGGACCACACGGACGCGCTCCCCCGGACACCGAGTCCGGGGGAGCGCGTGCGTGTAGCGGTGACCGCGGCTATGCCACGTTCACCCGCTGGCCGGGCGGGGCAGCCTCCAGCCAGGCGAGGAAGCCGGTCAGCGCGTCCTCGCTCATCGCGAGTTCGAGGTGCGTGCCCCGGTGCACACAGGCCAGCACCACCGAGTCGGACAGCAGCGCCAGCTCCTCCTCGCCCTCGGGCAGCCGGCGCCCGGCCACCTCGATCTGCGCCCGCTCCAGGACGCGGCGGGGGCGGACGGCGTAGGAGAAGACCCGGTACCACTCGATGCGGTCGCCGTTGTAGCGGGCGACGCCGTACGACCAGCCCTTGCCGCCGGTGTCGGGTTTCTCCGGCAGGTCCCAGCGCAGCGAACAGTCGAAGGTGCCGCCGGAGCGCTGGATGAGCCGGCGCCGCAGGCCGAACAGGAACAGCCCCACCAGCACGAGCGCGACCACGATTCCGCACACAGTCAGAGCGAGGACCATCGACACCGACCTCCTCGTCTCCTAGGTAGGCGAACTGCTTGTATGCCTGAGTAATGAAACGGAAAAAACACCCACATCTGCTTCAGCCGCGACCGGCACCGGATTGCTCCGGGCCGGCCGCGGCTGAGTGACGTCAACGTACCGCGCGGCTGGTTCAGCGTGCCGTCGCAGCACGCAGTCGGACGTCCGCGCGGCGCTCGGCGGCGGCGTCGCCCTCCGCCTTCGCCCGCTCCAGCTCCCGCTCCGTGCGCTGGACGTCGATCTCGTCCGACAGCTCGGCGATCTCGGCCAGCAGGGACAGCTTGTTGTCCGCGAACGAGAGGAAACCGCCGTGCACCGCGGCGACGACCGTTCCCCCTTCACTCGTACGGATGGTCACCGGGCCCGACTCCAGCACACCGAGCAGCGGCTGGTGACCGGGCATGACGCCGATGTCGCCGGACGTGGTGCGCGCGACGACCAGGGTGGCCTCGCCGGACCAGACCTGGCGGTCCGCGGCGACCAGCTCGACGTGCAGCTCAGCAGCCAAGGGTGGCTCCTCGGGTCACCACCCGGCAGGGGCGCCGGGTGTTGGGGTCAATTCTAGTGGGCGTGGATGAGGGGGCGGGACGCGCCCGCCCCCTCAGACGAGCACGGGGCTCAGGAGACGCCCAGCTCCTTGGCGTTCTTCTTGAGGTCGTCGAGACCACCGCACATGAAGAAGGCCTGCTCGGGGAAGTGGTCGTACTCGCCGTCGCAGATCGCGTTGAACGCGGCGATCGACTCGTCGAGCGGCACGTCCGAGCCGTCCACGCCGGTGAACTGCTTGGCGACGTGGGTGTTCTGGGACAGGAAGCGCTCCACCCGGCGGGCGCGGTGGACGACCAGCTTGTCCTCCTCGCCCAGCTCGTCGATGCCGAGGATCGCGATGATGTCCTGGAGGTCCTTGTACTTCTGCAGGATCGTCTTCACGCGCATGGCCGCGTTGTAGTGGTCCGCCGTGATGTAGCGCGGGTCCAGGATGCGGGACGTGGAGTCCAGCGGGTCCACGGCCGGGTAGATGCCCTTCTCCGAGATCGGACGGGAGAGCACCGTCGTCGCGTCGAGGTGGGCGAAGGTGGTGGCCGGGGCCGGGTCGGTCAGGTCGTCCGCGGGGACGTAGATCGCCTGCATCGAGGTGATCGAGTGACCGCGGGTCGAGGTGATGCGCTCCTGGAGGAGACCCATCTCGTCGGCCAGGTTCGGCTGGTAACCCACCGCGGACGGCATGCGGCCGAGCAGCGTGGAGACCTCGGAGCCGGCCTGCGTGAAGCGGAAGATGTTGTCGATGAAGAACAGCACGTCCTGCTTCTGGACGTCACGGAAGTACTCGGCCATGGTCAGGCCGGCCAGCGCGACGCGCAGACGGGTGCCCGGGGGCTCGTCCATCTGACCGAAGACCAGGGCGGTCTTGTCGATGACGCCCGAGTCGGTCATCTCCTCGATGAGGTCGTTGCCCTCACGGGTGCGCTCACCGACACCGGCGAACACGGAGACACCGTCGTGGTTGTTGGCGACACGGTAGATCATCTCCTGGATGAGCACCGTCTTGCCGACGCCGGCACCGCCGAACAGGCCGATCTTGCCGCCCTTGACGTACGGGGTGAGCAGGTCGATGACCTTGACGCCCGTCTCGAACATCTCGGTCTTCGACTCGAGCTCGTCGAAGTTCGGGGCCTTGCGGTGGATCGGCCAGCGCTCGCCGTCGTAGGTCTCGTCGACGTTCAGGACCTCGCCGAGGGTGTTGAACACCTTGCCCTTGGTGAAGTCGCCGACCGGCACCGAGATCGGCGCGCCGGTGTCGACGACCGCGGCCTGGCGGACCAGACCGTCGGTCGGCTGCATGGAGATGGTGCGGACCAGGCCGTCACCCAGGTGCTGGGCGACCTCCAGGGTCAGCGTCTTCTTCTCGCCGGCGTTGGCCGGGTCGGCCACCTCGACGTGCAGCGCCTGGTAGATGTCCGGCATCGCGTCGACGGGGAACTCCACGTCGACGACCGGGCCGATGACCCGGGCGACGCGGCCCGTAGCCGCCGCGGTCTCAACAGTGGTGGTCATTATCGGTCACTCCCCGCGGTCGCGTCGGCCAGAGCGCTGGCGCCACCGACGATCTCGCTGATTTCCTGGGTGATTTCGGCCTGGCGGGCCGCGTTGGCAAGGCGGGAGAGCGTGTTGATCAGCTCGCCCGCGTTGTCGGTGGCCGACTTCATCGCGCGCCGCGTGGCGGCGTGCTTCGAAGCGGCCGACTGGAGCAGCGCGTTGTAGATACGGCTTTCCACGTACCGCGGCAGCAGGGCGTCGAGGACGTCCTCCGCCGAGGGCTCGAAGTCGTACAGCGGGAGGATCTCGCCCTGCGGGGCGGTCTCCTCCGCGACCTCGTCGAGGCGCAGCGGAAGCAGCCGGGCGCCGAGCGCCGTCTGCGTCATCATCGAGACGAACTCGGTGTAGACGAAGTGGAGTTCGTCCACGCCGCCCTCGGCCGTGTCCTTCTGGATGGCCTCGATCAGCGGCGCCGCCACCTTCTTGGCGTCCGCGTACGTCGGCTCGTCGGTGAAGCCGGTCCACGACTCCGCGACCTTGCGCTCACGGAAGTTGTAGTGCGCGACACCACGCCGGCCGACGATGTACGTGTCGACCTGCTTGCCCTCGCGCTCCAGGCGCTCGGTCAGCTGCTCCGCCGCCTTGATGGCGTTGGAGTTGAAGGCGCCGGCCAGACCGCGGTCGCTCGTGAGGAGCAGGACCGCGGCACGGGCCGGGTTCTCGGCCTCCGTGGTGAGCGGGTGCCTGGTGTTCGAACCCGTACCGACCGCCGTGACCGCGCGCGTCAGCTCGGTCGCGTACGGCGTGGAGGCCGCCACCTTGCGCTGCGCCTTGACGACGCGCGAGGCGGCGATCATCTCCATCGCCTTGGTGATCTTCTTGGTCGCGCTGACGGATCGGATGCGACGCTTGTAGACCCGGAGCTGGGCTCCCATGAGTCAGGTCCCTTCCTTACGTCACTTGGCGGCAGCGGCAGGAGTGTCCTCGCCGAGCAGCTTGCCGTCCGAGGTCTCGAACTGCTTCTTGAAGTCCGCGATCGCGTCGGCGATGGCCGTGAGGGTGTCGTCGGACATCTTGCCGCCCTCGCGGATGGAGGTCATGAGGCCCTGCTCCTTGCGGTGCAGGTGCTCCAGCAGCTCCTTCTCGAAGCGGCGGATGTCGGCGACCGGCACCTCGTCCATCTTGCCGGTGGTGCCGGCCCAGACGGAAACGACCTGGTCCTCGGTGGACATCGGCTGGTACTGGTCCTGCTTCAGCAGCTCGACCATGCGCTGACCGCGCTCCAGCTGGGCCTTCGAGGCCGCGTCCAGGTCGGAACCGAAGGCGGCGAACGCCTCCAGCTCACGGAACTGGGCGAGGTCGACACGGAGGCGGCCGGAGACCTGCTTCATCGCCTTGTGCTGCGCGGAACCACCGACTCGGGAGACGGAGATACCGACGTTCAGCGCGGGACGCTGACCGGCGTTGAACAGGTCCGACTCCAGGAAGCACTGGCCGTCGGTGATGGAGATGACGTTGGTCGGGATGAACGCCGAGACGTCGTTGGCCTTGGTCTCCACGATCGGCAGACCGGTCATGGAACCCGCGCCCTCCTCGTCGGACAGCTTGGCGCAGCGCTCCAGCAGCCGGGAGTGCAGGTAGAAGACGTCACCCGGGTAGGCCTCACGGCCCGGCGGGCGGCGCAGCAGCAGCGACACGGCGCGGTAGGCGTCGGCCTGCTTCGACAGGTCGTCGAAGATGATCAGGACGTGCTTGCCCTGGTACATCCAGTGCTGGCCGATGGCCGAACCGGTGTACGGCGCCAGGTACTTGAAGCCGGCCGGGTCGGACGCCGGGGCGGCGACGATGGTCGTGTACTCCAGCGCGCCGTTCTCCTCCAGCGCGCGGCGCACGCCGGCGATGGTGGAGCCCTTCTGGCCGATGGCGACGTAGATGCAGCGGACCTGCTTCTTCGGGTCGCCCGAGCGCCAGTTGTCGCGCTGGTTGATGATCGTGTCGACGGCCAGGGCGGTCTTGCCGGTCTGGCGGTCACCGATGATCAGCTGACGCTGGCCACGGCCGATCGGGGTCATCGCGTCGACGGCCTTGTAGCCCGTCTCCATCGGCTCGTGCACCGACTTGCGCTGCATGACCGTGGGGGCCTGCAGCTCGAGGGCGCGGCGGCTGTCGGTGTCGATCTCGCCGAGGCCGTCGATCGGGTTGCCGAGCGGGTCGACGACACGGCCGAGGTAGCCCTCGCCGACCGCGACGGAGAGGATCTCACCGGTCCGCGTGACCGGCTGTCCCTCCTCGATGCCGCTGAACTCGCCCAGCACGACCGCGCCGATCTCGCGCTCTTCCAGGTTCAGCGCGAGACCGAGGGAGCCGTCTTCGAACTTCAGCAGCTCGTTCGCCATGGCCGAGGGCAGACCCTCGATCTTGGCGATACCGTCGCCGGCGACGGTGACCGTACCGACCTCCTCGCGCGAGGCCGCGTCCGGCTTGTACGACTGGACGAAGTTCTCCAGCGCGTCCCGGATCTCCTCCGGCCGGATCGTGAGCTCCGCCATCTGGGTTCCCTGCTCTCCTTGTTGGGCCCGAAGTTTCACTTTGGGGGGATGGGGACTCCCCCCAACAGGAGGTGAATCCTCTGCACGGCCCAACCAGGGCCGTAAGTACGTACTGCTTTTTCGAAATATCCGAGGTGCTGCTCTAGCTCGCCATGCGACGGGCGGCCTCGTCCAGCCGGTCCGCGATCGAGCCGTTGATGACCTCGTCACCGACCTGCACCCGGATCCCGCCGACGACCTCAGGGTCGACGTCGAGGTTCAGGTGCATCCGACGGCCGTAGAGCTTGGTCAGGGCGGCGCCGAGGCGCTCCTTCTGCCCGTCGCTCAGCGGCACCGCCGAGGTGACGACGGCGACCATGCGGTTGCGGCGCTCCGCGGCCAGCCGGGACAGGGACTCCAGTCCCGCTTCCAGGCTACGTCCGCGCGGCGCGGTCACCAGACGCGTCACCAGACGCTCGGTGGCCGGCTTGGCCCGCCCGCCCAGCAGCCGGTGCAGCAGCTCGGACTTGGCCGAGGTGCCGGCGGCGCGGTCGGTGAGCGCGGCGCGCAGACCGGTGCTGGAGGAGACGATCCGGCCGAACCGGAACAGCTCGTCCTCGACGTCGTCGAGGGTGCCGGTCTGCTCCGCGGCCGTGAGGTCGGCGATGTCCGCCAGCTCCTCCAACGCGTCCACCAGGTCACGCGGCTGCGACCAGCGGGACCGGGCCAGCCCGGACACCAGGTCGACGGTCGCGCCGCCGACCTGGCCGCCGATCAGACGCAGGACCAGCTGGGCCTTCGCCTCCGCGGGCTGCGCCGGGTCGGTGAGGGCCCGGCGCAGTCCGGCCTCGCGGTCGAGCAGCGCGGTGACGGCCGCCAGCTCGTCGGCGAGCTGCGCGGCGGCCACGGACGTGGAGTCCGTCAGCGCGTCGAGACGCTCCCGTGCGGCTGCCAGGGCCTCGCGGCTCGCTCCGTTCATCGCGTGGCCTCGGCCTTCTCCTCAAGCTGGTCGAGGAAGCGGTCGATCACACGGCTCTGGCGGGCGTGGTCCTCGAGGGACTCGCCGACCAGCTTGCCGGCCAGGTCGGTGGCGAGCCGGCCGACGTCCTGGCGCAGCGCGGACGCTGCGGCCTTGCGGTCGGCCTCGATCTGGGCGTGACCGGCGGCGACGATCTCCTCGCGCTGCCGCTGGCCCTCGGCCCGCATCTCGGCGATGAGCGCGGCACCCTGCTCCTGCGCCTCCTGGCGCAGGCGCGCGGCCTCGTGCCGGGCCTCGGCGAGCTGGGCCTTGTACTGCTCAAGGACGCTCTGGGCCTCGGTCTGCGCGGCCTCGGCCTTTTCGATACCGCCCTCGATGGCTTCGCGGCGCTCTTCCAGAACCTTGTTGATGTTCGGGAGGAGCTTCTTGGCGAGGAAGCCGAAGACGATGACGAAGGCGATCAGGCCGATGACGAGCTCTGGGATCGGCGGGATGAGGGGGTTCTCGGCCTCCTCAGCCGCCAGCTGAACCAGGGGGCTCATATCAGTGCCTTTCGTCTATTGGTGCGCGGCGGTCGGGTCAGGAGGCCGGGTAGACGAACGGCATGACCAGACCGATCAGGGCGAGCGCCTCACAGAAGGCGAAGCCCAGGATCTGGTTGGCGCGGATCAGACCGGCCGCCTCGGGCTGACGGGCCAGGGCCTGCGTACCGTTGCCGAAGATGATGCCGACGCCGACGCCCGGGCCGATGGCGGCGAGACCGTAACCGATGGAGCCGAGGTTGCCCTTGATCTGGACGCCGGCGGCAAGGGTTTCGAGAGCGGACATGCCGGTTCTTCCTTCTCTTTCAATGACCGGTGGGGGTTGGCCACCGGATGTCTGGGTGAGTAAGTCGGGGGGCTCAGTGGTGCTCGGCGAGCGCGCCCTGAATGTAGCTGCAGGTCAGCAGTACGAAGACGTACGCCTGGACAGCCTGGATGAAGAGCTCGAAGGCGGTCATCACGATGACCATGACGAACGAGACACCGGAGTAGGCGATGCCGATGCCGTTCAGCATGTACCAGCTGGCGATCGTGAAGAGCAGCAGCAGCGTGTGACCGGCGAACATGTTCGCGAACAGTCGCACGGCGTGGGTGAAGGGCCGGACGAGGAGGTTCGAGAAGAACTCGATCGTCATCGACAGCGGCAGCACCGGGCCGAGCGTCTTGTCGTAGCCGGTGAAGTTCTTGAAGGCGCCGACGAAGCCGTGCCGCTTGAACGTCAGCGAGACCCAGATGATGTACACGATGCCGGCCAGGACGGCCGGGTACGAGATGATCGCCGTCACCGGGAAGGCGGCGACCGGGACGATCGACCAGAGGTTCATCATCCAGACGAAGAAGAAGAGCGAGACGACGAGCGGGACGTACTTCTCGCCTTCCTTCTTGCCGATGGTCTCGTAGACGACGCCGCGGCGGACGAAGTCGTAACCGGCCTCGGCCACCAGCTGGAGCTTGCCCGGGACCAGCTTCGGCTTGGCGAAGGCGGCCCAGAAGAAGCCCACGATGATGATGGAACCGAGGAGCGCCAGCAGCATCGTCTTGTTGAAGTACAAGTTGCTGTCCGCGTCGCCCCAGAGCGGCTTGAACAGGAACGAGTGCAGGCCCGGAGCCGGGAAGCCGCACCCGTCGAACAGGTGGCAGCTCGTGTCGAAAGCGAGCGTCTGCGTCGGGTCAGCACTCACCGCGGGCTCCTTCATCGTGGCGCATAGGTACGGCAACCTCGTTGTGTCGGCGCGGCCTGCTGCCGCGGGTCGGCACGGGACTGGTGTTACGGATGTGGGGGCGGCTGTGGGGCATCTCGCCTCGCGAATGAGCAGGCGTCAGCTCAGATGCCCGCGCCCGCGATGCCGCAGTTGGCACCGGACGATAGCAGCATCTCTCGTGCGCCTTTATCCCGGCCCTACCTCTCACGACGAGTGCCCTGTCTTCTCGGGCTTGCCGCCCTTCGACGAGGCCTCGGGATCGACGTAGAGGATCTTCGCCTTCAGGTGGGCACGCGTCTGCGCGGCGATCCACGCGAGGGTGGTGACCACGAGCGCGATGGCGAAGGCGCGGGGGTTGAACAGCGTCGTGTTCTTGAACAGCGCGACGAAGATGACCAGCAGCAGAAGCTGGGCCGCGTAGAGCATCAGGCCCATCATCTGGAACAGCTGGGGAAAGGATTTGGCGGTGCGCTGGAGCACGTAGAGACCGAGTCCCATGAACACGATCACCACCAGCGTCCCCACGACGGCCCCGATCGCTCCCTTGCCACCGGCGACCACAGCGCTGACGACGGCGGTGACAGCGCCGACGGCAGCCGTGGGCACGGCGGCCTGGGTCAGGATCCGGGCGTCATTGGACGGCATGGCGGCAACTCCGCTTTCACAGGGGGCAGGGTGTCGTCATGGACGAGCGTAGTCCCGGGCGGAGTGGTCGAGACCTCACGCCAACGGACCGTCGCAGTCGGTCCTTCGGCTCTATCCCGGGTTCTCGTGAACCGTATCACAAACTATTTGATGAGGTCTTTACCTGCTGGGTGTGCTCGCTGTCACACATGAGAGTGACAGTGCACGTCTGTGCAGAAACCGCGCCCTCTTGTCTGGTATTGGGGGTCTTTGCTCCCCCACGAGTTGGCAATGCTCTAGTCAGATTCTTACCTTGGCCGCCTCAGCGGCGGCCGACGAAACGCGATCGGGCGCCGATCGCCGTGGCCCCGTTGACCCCCGGCACCCCGGCCGGCACGGCGGTCCGGCCGTCGCTCGGCCCGCCCTCGCCGGCGCTCGAAGAGTCCCCGGCGCCCTCGGTGCCGCCGGTGCCGCCGGCACCCTCGGGGTCGGCTGCTCCCGCGGTCTCGTCGGGTTCCGGAACCGCCGGGCCGGCCGTCCCGGCGCCGATCCCGCGCCGGCGGTAGCGCGGCGGGACGAAGCGCTGGGCCCACAGCGGTACGCGCGGGGTGAAGCGCGGGAGCAGCAGCAGACCCAGGCCGACCGCGCTCAGGAAGACCACGCCCAGCACGATCCACATGGACGCCGAGTTGACGGAGTACGCCAGCGCCCCGAAGCCGATCAGCGCCGACCAGAAGTACATGATCAGCACCGCCCGGCTGTGCGAGTGGCCGATCTCCAGCAGGCGGTGGTGCAGATGGCCGCGGTCGGCGGCGAACGGGGACTGGCCGCGCCAGGTGCGGCGGACGATCGCCAGCACCAGGTCGGCGGCCGGCACGGCGATGATGGTCAGCGGCAGCAGCAGCGGGATGTAGACCGGGACCGTCTGGTGGACCGCCGCCTTCTCCGAGCCCGTGAACAGGGCGAGGGCGTCCGGGTCCACCTGGCCGGTGATCGAGATCGCGCCCGCCGACAGCACCAGGCCGATCAGCATCGAGCCCGAGTCGCCCATGAAGATGCGCGCCGGATGCATGTTGTGCGGCAGGAAGCCCAGGCACATGCCCATCAGGATGGCCGCGAACAGCGTGCCGGGCGCGGCGGCCTCGATGCCGTACGAGTACCAGATCCGGTAGGCGTACAGGAAGAACGCGCCCGCGGCGATGCACACCATGCCGGCCGCGAGACCGTCCAGGCCGTCCACGAAGTTCACCGCGTTGATGGTGATGACCACCAGGGCCACCGTCAGCAGCGTGCCCTGCCACTGGGTCAGCGCGACGTTGCCGACGCCCGGGATGGGCAGCCACAGGATCGTCAGACCCTGCATGACCATCACGCCCGCGGCGATCATCTGGCCGCCCAGCTTGATCAGCGCGTCGATCTCGAACTTGTCGTCCAGGACGCCGATCAGCCAGATCAGCGCGGCACCGGAGAGCAGCGCCCGCGGCTCGTTGGACTTGGCGAAGACCTCGTTCAGGTTCGTCAGGTGGTCCGCGACCAGCAGGCCCGCGCACAGGCCGAAGAACATGGCGATACCGCCGAGCCGCGGAGTGGGTTCCCGGTGCACGTCCCGGGCCCGGATCTCCGGCATCGCCCCGGCCACGATCGCGAACTTCCGTACCGGCCCTGTCAGCAGATACGTCACCGCGGCCGTGATGCAGAGCGTCAGCAGGTATTCACGCACGGGCTTCCCCACAGGTCTCGCTGGCCATCACAGCCCCACACCCTAGCGACGGACGCATATGGATGAGGACTGCCGGGTAGGGATGATGGTTGCACGTGTGGCTGTGCACACCGTCCGGCTACCCCCGCTCAGCCGGGATACGGCGGGAACCGGCCGGTGAGCGCACGCACTTCCGCGCGCGCCCCGGCGGGCTCGGTCTCCCCGCGCAGCACGGCCGCGAGCAGGGCCGCGATCCGCTCCATCTCCGGCTCCCCCATCCCCTGCGTGGTCACCGCGGCCGTCCCCAGGCGCAGGCCCCGGCCGTCGCCGTGCGGCAGCACACAGCAGTCCAGCACCAGGCCGGCCGCGAGGAGCCGGGCGCGCGCACCGCGGCCGTCCACGCCGAGCGGGGCCGGGTCCGCGGTGATCAGATGGGTGTCGGTGCCGCCGGTGACGACGGCCAGTCCCTCCGCGGCCAGCCGGCCGGCCAGCACGCGCGCGTTGGCCACCACCCGGTGGGCGTAGCCGGCGAACAGGGGCGTCGCCGCCTCGCCGAACGCGACGGCCTTGGCGGCGATGGTGTGCATCTGGGCGCCGCCCTGGGTGAACGGGAACACGGCCCGGTCGACGCGCTCGGCCAGTTCCGGCCCGCACAGGATCATCCCGCCGCGCGGGCCGCGCAGCACCTTGTGGGTGGTGGCGCACACGATGTCGGCGTACGGCACCGGGTTCGGCGCCGCTCCCCCGGCGACCAGCCCGATCGGATGGCCCGCGTCCGCGATCAGATACGCCCCGACCTCGTCGGCGACCGCCCGGAAGAAGGCGTAGTCGGGATGCCGGGGATAGGCGATGGAACCGCACACGATGGCCTTGGGCCGATGGTTTCGCGCCAGGTGACGCACCTGGTCGTGGTCGATCAGCCCGGTCTCCGCGTCGACGCCGTAGCCCACGAAGTCGAACCAGCGGCCGGAGAAGTTGGCCGGCGAGCCATGGGTGAGGTGGCCGCCGTGGGCCAGGCCGAGGGCGAGGACCGTGTCGCCGGGGCGCAGCAGGGCCGCGTAGGCGGCCAGCACGGCCGAGGAGCCCGAGTGCGGCTGGACGTTGGCGTGGCCGGCGCCGAACAGGGCCTTGGCCCGGTCGACGGCGGTGCGCTCGGCGATGTCGGCGAGTTCGCAGCCGCCGTGGTGCCGGGCGCCCGGATAGCCCTCGGCGTACTTGTTGGCGAGCGCCGAGCCCAGGGCGGCGAGCACCGCCGGCGAGCAGAAGTTCTCGGCGGCGATGAGCTGGAGCGTGGTCGACTGCCGCTCCAGCTCGGCCAGGAGGATTTCGGCCATCGCCGGGTCCTGCCGCCGCAGGACATCGGTGTCGTGGGCGGTGCTGACCGGCATGGCGGACTCCGGGCGGTCGACGGTGACGTAACCCCAATGTAGGCCCGGGGTGCGGCGCCCGCGCGGCCGTCACGGCCGGGCGCGTCCGGTCAGGTGTGCGCGGGTACGCCCGTCAGCGCCGTCACCACCGGGTCCAGCGCGTCCCGTATCTCGTCGCCGATGGACCGGAAGAAGGTCAGCGGCGCGCCGTACGGGTCGTACACCTCGTCCGCCTCGGCGGTCGGGGCGAGCAGCCAGCCGCGCAGCGCCGCCGCCGCGCGCACCAGCGCCCGGGCCCGCATGACCACCCCGTCCTCCAGCGGCGGCAGCGTGGCCGGATCTATCGCCCGGACCAGGCGGGTGAACTCCTTCAGGGTGAAGGTGCGCAGCCCCGCCGAGTGGCCCATGGAGATGACCTGGGCGCGGTGGTCGCGGGTGGCGGTGAGCACCAGGTCGGCCCGGATCACGTGCTCGTCCAGCAGCTCGCGGCCGACGAAGCCGGTGGCGTCCGCGCCGAACTCGGCCAGCACGGTCTCCGCGTGCGACTCCATCGGCGCGCCCTCGTGGCCCCAGGTGCCCGCGCTCTCCACGATCAGCCCGCCGCCGAGCACACCGAGCCGCTCCGCGACGAAGTGCCGCGTCAGCCGCTCGGTGATGGGCGAGCGGCACACGTTGCCGGTGCTGACGTGCAGGATGCGGAAGGTGTCGCGGGGAAACCCGAACGTGGTCGTCTCCTCCGCGCTCCAGCCCCGGGCAGCTATGCCACGCCCCGCCTCAGGGGCCGTCAATTCGCCACCTCGAGGTCGGGTACGACCTTGCGCAGCTCCTCCACGGAGAGCGCGCCCGCGCGCAGCAGGACCGGCACCTCGCGGGTGACGTCCACGATGGACGACGGGACGTTGCCCGGGGTGGGGCCGCCGTCGAGGTAGACGGAGACGGAGTCGCCGAGCATCTGCTGCGCGGCGTCGCAGTCCTCCGGCGCGGGGTGGCCGGTGAGGTTCGCCGAGGAGACGGCCATCGGGCCGACCTCGGTGAGCAGTTCGATGGCGACCGGGTGCAGCGGCATGCGCACGGCGACCGTGCCCCGGGTGTCGCCGAGGTCCCACTGGAGGGACGGCTGGTGCCGGGCGACGAGCGTCAGGGCGCCCGGCCAGAACGCGTCGACCAGTTCCCAGGCCAGCTCGGAGAAGTCCGTGACCAGGCCGTGCAGGGTGTTCGGGGAGCCGATGAGGACGGGCGTGGGCATGTTGCGGCCGCGGCCCTTGGCGTCGAGCAGGTCGGCGACGGCCTGGCCGGAGAACGCGTCGGCGCCGATGCCGTACACCGTGTCGGTCGGCAGCACCACCAGCTCGCCCCGGCGGACGGCGGACGCGGCCTCGCGCAGACCCGTCGCGCGGTCGGTCGCGTCGTTGGTGTCGTATCGCCGTGCCATAACTAGCGGGCCTCCTCGTACACGTACTGCGGGTGGTAGGTCGTCGGGACGGTCACGGCAGCGCCTTGCGGGCGGTGGCGAACCGTGGCCGGTTGTTGAGGTCCGGGTGGTCGGCCGCGTCGGCCCAGCCCCGCTCCTCGGTGAAGATCCACGGCACCTGGCCGCCCTGGGTGTCGGCGTGCTCGATCACGACGACCCCGCCGGGGCGCAGCAGCCGGTGCGCGGTGCGTTCGATGCCGCGGATCAGGTCGAGGCCGTCCTCGCCGGAGAACAGCGCCATCTCCGGGTCGTAGTCGCGGGCCTCGGGCGCGACGTACTCCCACTCGGTGAGCGGGATGTACGGCGGGTTGGAGATGACCAGGTCGACCTGGCCGTCGAGGTCGGGGAAGGCGGTGAGCGCGTCGCCCTGGCGCAGGTCGACGCGGGAGCCGGCCACGTTCTTGCGGGTCCACACCAGGGCGTCCTCGGACAGCTCCACGGCGTGCACGCGCGAGCGCGGCACCTCCTGGGCGAGGGCGAGCGCGATGGCGCCGGTCCCGGTGCACAGGTCGACGATGCAGGGCTCCACGACGTCCATGGCGCGCACCGCGTCTATCGCCCAGCCCACCACGGACTCGGTCTCCGGCCGGGGCACGAACACCCCGGGGCCGACCTGGAGCTCCAGGTAGCGGAAGTAGGCCCGTCCGGTGATGTGCTGGAGCGGCTCGCGCTGCTCGCGCCGGGCGATGACCTCCCAGTACCGGGCGTCGAAGTCGGCGTCCTTCACGGAGTGCAGTTCACCGCGCTTCACGCCGTGCACGAACGCGGCCAGCTCCTCCGCGTCGTTGCGCGGCGAGGGCACACCGGCGTCGGCCAGCCGCTGGGTGGCCTGGGCCACCTCGGCGAGCAGCAGGTTCACGCGAGTCCTCCGTGTCGTACTCGTCGGTACGGTCTTACGCGGCGGCCAGTTTCGCCGCCGAGTCGGCGTCGACGCAGGCCTGGATCACCGCGTCGAGTTCGCCGTCCAGGACCTGGTCCAGGTTGTACGCCTTGAAGCCGACGCGGTGGTCGGAGATGCGGTTCTCCGGGAAGTTGTAGGTGCGGATCTTCTCGGAGCGGTCGACGGTGCGCACCTGGCTGCGGCGGGCGTCGGCGGCCTCCCGCTCCGCCTCCTCCTGTGCCATGGCGAGCAGCCTGGAGCGCAGGATACGCATCGCCTGCTCCTTGTTCTGGAGCTGGCTCTTCTCGTTCTGGCAGGAGGCGACGACACCGGTCGGCAGGTGGGTGATGCGCACGGCGGAGTCGGTGGTGTTCACGGACTGGCCGCCCGGCCCGGAGGACCGGTAGACGTCGATGCGCAGGTCGTTCGGGTTGATCTCGACGTCGACCTCCTCGGCCTCGGGGGTGACGAGGACACCGGCCGCGGAGGTGTGGATGCGGCCCTGGGACTCGGTCGCCGGGACGCGCTGCACGCGGTGCACGCCGCCCTCGTACTTCAGCCGGGCCCAGACGCCCTGGCCGGGCTCGATCTGCCCGCGGGCCTTCACCGCGACCTGGACGTCCTTGTAGCCGCCCAGCTCGGATTCGGTGGCGTCGATGATCTCGGTCTTCCAGCCGACGCGCTCGGCGTAGCGCAGGTACATCCGCAGCAGGTCGCCGGCGAACAGCGCCGACTCGTCGCCGCCCGCGCCCGCCTTGATCTCCAGGATGACGTCCTTGTCGTCGCTCGGGTCGCGCGGCACGAGCAGCAGGCGCAGCTTCTCGGTCAGCTCCTCGCGCTGCTTGTCCAGCTCCTTGACCTCGGCGGCGAAGTCGGGGTCGTCGACGGCCAGCTCGCGCGCGGTCGCGACGTCGTCACCGGTCTGCTTCCAGGAGCGGTACGTGGCGACGATCGGGGTCAGCTCGGCGTAGCGCTTGTTCAGCTTGCGCGCGTGCGCCTGGTCGGAGTGGACCGACGGGTCGGCGAGCTTCTTCTCCAGGTCGGCGTGCTCGGCGACGAGTTCCTCGACGGCCTCGAACATCTTGGGCTCCTGATACTGCGGTGACGGGAAGGGCGGGCGACCAAAAACGCCGGTCCCGGGCACACCCCCGGGAACAGGGTGGGACCGTGGACCGGCGAAATGGGGCTCGCTACTTCTTGGAGCCGGCGGCAGCCTTGCCGAAGCGGGCCTCGAAGCGGGCCACACGGCCACCGGTGTCGAGGATCTTCTGCTTGCCCGTGTAGAACGGGTGGCACTCGGAGCAGACCTCGGCCCGGATGGCGCCGGACTCGATGGTGCTGCGGGTGGTGAACGACGCGCCGCAGGTGCAGCTGACCTGCGTCTCGACGTACGCGGGGTGGATGTCGCGCTTCAAGGTGTCTCCTAGGTTTCGGGAGGGCGCCGGGTCGCCGCCGCGGGATGCGGGAGCGTGAACCGGAGCCGACGTACCAGTCTGCCAGGACTGGTGCCATCCTCCCAAACCGGGGGTGCGGCCGTTCTATTCCTGCGGGCGGGCGGCGGGGGCGCCGGCCGGGGTGCCGGGGGCCCGCCGTGGGCGGGTGCGGGCGCGTCGTCGCTGGTCGGGCGGCTGCCCGGGCTTTCTCAGGGGGCGCTGACGACGTTCTTGGCCTCGCCGGTGGCCGTGCCCCGGGTCGCCGCCTCAGGGATCGGCCGGTCGCTGCGCAGCGCGTTCCAGACGAGCTGGGCCTTGGCCGTGTCCAGCAGGACGCGGTTGGGGTTGGCCGGGTCGTACTGCACCGGCATCGTGACCATCTTCATATGGGACGGGCCGATGCCCTTGAGGCCGTCCGCGAAGTCGATCAGCGAGTTGACCGAACCGAGGTCGGAGTCGGTGGTGACGGCCTTGGTCGCGGTGTCGGCGAGGTGGTAGAGCCGCTTCGGGTCGGTGAACACGCCGACGTGTTTGACCTGGTCGATCAGCGCCTTGATGAACGCCTGCTGGAGCTGGATGCGGCCCAGGTCGGAGCCGTCGCCCACGCCGTGCCGGGTGCGGACCAGGCCGAGCGCCTGCCGGCCGTCCAGCGTGTGCGGACCGGCCGTGAGGTCGAGGTGGCTCTGCGGGTCGCGGATGTCCTTGGTGGTGGTGAGCCGGACGCCGCCGAGGTCGTCGATGAGCTGCTGGAAGCCGTCGAAGTCGACCTCCAGGTAGTGGTCCATGCGGATGCCGGTGAGGGACTCCACGGTCTTCACCGCGCAGGCCGCGCCGCCGGTGGAGTACGCCTCGTTGAACATCACGCCGGAGGCGGCCGGGTGGCTGGTGCCCCGGGTGTCGGTGCACTCGGGCCGGTCGACGAGGGTGTCGCGCGGGATGGAGACCACGCCGGCCCGCTGGTGGCCCTCGTAGACGTGGACGATCATCGCGGTGTCGGAGCGGGCGCTGCCGTCGTCCGCGCCGCCGCCCAGCTTCTTGTTGTTGCCGGCGCGCGTGTCCGAGCCGAGGACCAGGATGTTCTCGGAGCCGTTGTCGACCTTCGTGGGCCGGTCGGCGCCGAGGGCCTGGTTGAGGTCGACGCTGTGCAGGTTGCCGTTGAGCTTGAAGTACACGTACCCCACACCGGTGCCGCCCAGCACGACGATGCCCGCGGCCGTCCAGGCCGTCGCGCGCAGGACCTTGCGGCCCGCGCTGGGGGCCTTGCGGCGGCGCCCCTTGCCCCGGCGGCGGGGCCCGGTCGGGCCCGGCTCGGTTATGGCGGGCGTGCTCTCGGCGGCCACATCGCTCCTAGGTCTCGGTGGTCGGGTACCCCCTGCGGTCAGGGTCGGGCGCGGTCGTCACCGCTCCATCGTCGCTCCGCCCGGTCAGACGGGGAAACTCGGGAAAGGGTTGCACAACGCACGGTGGCCCTCGCGTGCCGCGCTGTGCACGCTGCGTAGCGACGGTATCCGGGCGTACGGCGCTCACCTGCGGTTTCGTCTCCACGGGCGGAACGGCCGCGCACCGGCGCACGGCACCTGCGCTGTGGTGAACATCTCGCTTGCGCAAGCCCCGGTGAACGGCGGACGGCCGCCCCCCGTCGCTGGTGGACGGGGGGCGGCCGCGCGTGTGCCGAAGGGCTCGGTCAGTCGCCGTTGCCCGGCGACGGCGTCGTCTTCTGGATCTGCATCAGGAACTCGCCGTTCGACTTGGTCTGCTTCATCTTGTCGAGGAGCAGCTCGATCGCCTGCTGCTGGTCCAGCGCGTGCAGCACCCGGCGGAGCTTCCAGACCACGGCCAGTTCCTCGTTGCCGAGCAGGATCTCCTCCTTACGGGTACCGGACGCGTCCACGTCCACCGCCGGGAAGATCCGCTTGTCCGCCAGCTTGCGGTCCAGCTTCAGTTCCATGTTGCCGGTGCCCTTGAACTCCTCGAAGATCACCTCGTCCATGCGGGACCCGGTGTCCACGAGAGCCGTGGCGAGGATGGTCAGCGAGCCGCCGTCCTCGATGTTGCGCGCGGCACCGAAGAACCGCTTCGGCGGGTAGAGCGCGGTCGAGTCGACACCACCGGACAGGATGCGGCCGGAGGCAGGCGCGGCCAGGTTGTAGGCACGGCCCAGACGCGTGATCGAGTCGAGCAGCACGACGACGTCGTGGCCCAGCTCCACCAGCCGCTTGGCCCGCTCGATGGCCAGCTCGGCGACGGTGGTGTGGTCCTCGGCCGGGCGGTCGAAGGTCGAGGAGATGACCTCGCCCTTCACCGACCGCTGCATGTCGGTGACCTCTTCCGGACGCTCGTCGACGAGGACGACCATCAGGTGGCACTCGGGGTTGTTGTGCGTGATCGCGTTGGCGACCGCCTGCATGATCATGGTCTTGCCGGTCTTCGGCGGGGCCACGATCAGACCGCGCTGGCCCTTGCCGATCGGCGAGACCATGTCGATGATCCGGGTGGTGAGCACGCCCGGGTCGGTCTCCAGGCGGAGCCGGTCCTGCGGGTAGAGCGGGGTCAGCTTGTTGAACTCCGGGCGGCCGCGGCCGTGTTCGGGCGCCATGCCGTTGACGGAGTCCAGCCGGACCAGCGCGTTGAACTTCTCGCGGCGCTCGCCCTCCTTGGGCTGACGGACCGCGCCGGTGACGTGGTCGCCCTTGCGCAGGCCGTTCTTGCGGACCTGGGCGAGGGAGACGTACACGTCGTTCGGACCGGGCAGGTAGCCGGAGGTCCGGATGAAGGCGTAGTTGTCGAGGATGTCCAGGATGCCCGCGACCGGGATCAGGACGTCGTCGTCGGCGAGCTGCGGCTCGGGAGCGATCTCGTCACGGCCGCGGCGGCCCCGGCGGTCCCGGTACCGGCCGCGACGGCCACGCCGGCCGCCCTCGAAGTCGTCGTCGTCCTGCCGGCTGTCCTGACGGCCGCCCTGCTGGCCCTGCTGCTGACGCTGCTGGCCGCCCTGCTGCTCGTCGCCCTTGCCACGGCGGTCGCGGTCGCGGTCCCGGTCGCGGTCACGGTCCCGGCCGCGCTCGCGGCGGTCGCGGCGGCCACGGCCGTCGCCGTCACCGGCGTCGCCCTTGGCGGCCTCGCCCTGCTGGGGCTGCTGCGCGGGCGTCTCGGCCTTCGGCTCGCTCTTGGCCTCGGCGGCGACGGTCTCGGTGCCGTTCGCGGCCGGGCTGCCGGCGTCGGCCGTGGCCCGGCGGCGGCGCCGCTCGCCCGGGGCGTCGTCCGCCCCGCGCTCGGCGTCGCGGGTGGTGCCCGGCTGGCCGGGGATCTCGATCTGCTGCTGGGCCGCGGCCTTCTCGGCGGGGGCCGCAGCGGCCTTGTCCGCCTTCTTCTCGGCGGTCTCCTCGCCGGTGCGGGTCCGCGAGGTGGCCCGGCGCTTCGGCTTGGTCTCGGCGGCGGTGTCGGCCTTGGCGGCGGCGGGGGCGCCCCCGGCGGCCTGCGCCTCCTTGATGACCTCGATCAGCTGGCTCTTGCGCATCCGCGCGGTGCCCCTGATCCCGAGGCCCGAGGCGACCTGCTGCAGCTCGGCCAGCACCATGCCCTCGAGGCCGGTACCGCGGCGCCGCCGGGAGCCGGCACCGGTGGCAGGCGCGGAGGCGTCCGTGGCGGGCGCGGCAGCGGTCTCCTCGACACGTGCGCCCATCAGATCGGTGGTGTCGCTCACGAAGGGTCCTTCCCTGGAGCGGACGTCGGCCTGTCTGGCTCGGCGACCGGTTGTGCTGTCCGGCTACGGTTCTGTCTTCTGTGAACCGTGCCGGGGCGGTGGTCCGCCAAAGCGGCGGAAGAAATGTGCGGTGATGGCGCTTCCGCGAGTCGTGGCACCGAGTGTCACGTGGCGTGGTAGCACCGGTTCCGGAGCTCCCCCACAGGGGGTACCCCCACCGGCGGCCCGCTCAGTGCTCGCATACGCCGTACTGCCCAGGTACGGCGCAGGGAACACGGAGTGGCGCGGGAGGCTCCCGGAAGAATGTCTGTCCCGGAGGGGGACACGAGGCACCTCGCCATGGTGGGGTCGGGTGCAGACTTGAGATTAACACTACCGGATCCAACAAACATTCCCCCTCTCGAAATCCGGCAACCGTGTGTCAGGTCGCAAGCGGCAGCACGCTCGCTCCCCGTACATCCAGGTCCAGCCGGTTGGCGGCCCAGCCGTCGCCCGCGAGGTGGGCCACCTTGTCGGCGCTGCCGGTGTCGGCGAGGGCCATGACGGTGGGTCCGGCGCCGGAGATCACGGCCGGGATGCCGTCGGCGCGCAGCCGCTCCACCAGTGCGGCGCTCTCGGGCATGGCCGGCGCGCGGTACTCCTGGTGCAGACGGTCCTCGGTGGCGGCGAGCAGCAGCTCGGGACGCCTGGTCATCGCCTCGACCAGCAGGGCGGCACGGCCCGCGTTGGCGGCGGCGTCGACATGCGGCACGCTGCGCGGGAGCAGACCGCGCGCGGTCTCGGTCAGCACCGGTTTCCCGGGCACGAAAACCACCGGAACGATGGAATCGTGCGGGTCCATCCTGATGGCGCGGGCCATGCCGCCCTCCATCCAGGACACGGTGAAGCCGCCGAGCAGACAGGCGGCCGCGTTGTCCGGGTGGCCCTCGATCTCCGTGGCCAGTTCCAGCAGCGCCGCGTCGTCGAGACGGGCCTCGCCGCCTATGGTCACGGCGCGCGCGGCGACGATGCCGGCGCAGATGGCGGCGGAGGAGGAGCCCAGGCCGCGGCCGTGCGGGATCCGGTTGGCGCAGACGATCTCCAGGCCGCGGGGCTGTCCGCCCAGCAGGTCGAAGGCGGTCCGCAGGGAGCGGACGAGCAGGTGGCTCTCGTCCCGGGGCAGGGTCTCGCTGCCCTCACCCGCGATGTCGATGTGCAGCCCGGAGTCGGCCACCCGGACGACCACGTCGTCGTAGAGCCCCAGCGCGAGGCCCAGGGCGTCGAAGCCCGGACCGATGTTGGCGCTGGTGGCGGGGGTGCGCACCCGGACGGCGGCGGCGCGGAAAGCTGGACCGGCCATCGCTCGAAGACTCTCCTTGAGCTGCGTGACGGTTGAATGGCGCTCGATGGCGTTCGAGGGCCGTTCGGTGGACTGCCGACGACTGATGTACGAGGACCCGTCGGGCCGCGGAGGCGGCGCGGCGCCGTGCCGGACGCGGGGAAAGGTGCGGCGGCGGGTTGGTTACAGCCTATCGAAGGAAGGTTCTGCGGCGACATAGGGCGCACAGGCGGCGCACGATGCGTGTCGTATGCCTCCTGTGCACCCTGACCGGGACCGGGGTCCCGGGCCGCTCAGGCGAGGCCGAGGCGCTCGGCCGCGGTGGCCGCGTCGACCGGGACGGTGACCGGCTGCGGGGCGCCGGCGACGGCCCAGTCGGGGTCCTTCAGGCCGTTGCCGGTGACGGTGCACACGATGCGCTGGCCGGGGTCGACCTTGCCCTGCTCGGCGGCCTTGAGCAGACCGGCCACGGAGGCGGCGGAGGCGGGCTCCACGAAGACGCCCTCCTGCGCGGCCAACAGGCGGTAGGCGCGCAGGATCTCACGGTCCGTCACCTCGTCGATGACGCCGCCGGACTCGTCCCGGGCGGCCAGCGCGTAGTTCCAGGACGCGGGGTTGCCGATCCGGATGGCGGTGGCGATGGTCGACGGGTCCTTGACGACCTCGCCGCGCACGATCGGGGCGCTGCCGGACGCCTGGAAGCCCCACATGCGCGGGGTCCGGGCGGCGATGCCGTCCGCGGCGTACTCCCGGTAGCCCTTCCAGTACGCGGTGATGTTGCCCGCGTTGCCCACCGGCAGGACGTGGATGTCCGGCGCGTCGCCGAGCATGTCCACGATCTCGAAGGCGGCCGTCTTCTGGCCCTCGATGCGCACCGGGTTCACCGAATTCACCAGCGCCACCGGGTAGTTCTCGCTGAGCGCCCGGGCGAGCGTGAGGCAGTCGTCGAAGTTGCCGTCGACCTGGAGGATCTTCGCGCCGTGCACGAGGGCCTGGCCCATCTTGCCCAGGGCGATCTTGCCCTGCGGCACCAGCACGGCGGAGACCATGCCGGCGCGTACGGCGTAGGCCGCGGCGGACGCGGAGGTGTTGCCGGTCGACGCGCAGATGACGGCCTTCGCCCCCTCCTCCTTGGCCTTACTGATGGCCATGGTCATGCCGCGGTCCTTGAAGGACCCGGTCGGGTTGGCGCCCTCCACCTTCAGGTGGACCTCGCAGCCCGTGCGCTCGGAGAGCACCTGCGCGGGCACGAGAGGCGTGCCGCCCTCGCGGAGCGTCACGACCGGCGTGGTGTCGGAGACCGGAAGCCTGTCCCGGTACTCCTCGATGATTCCGCGCCACTGGTGGGTCATTGCTGGTTACTCTCCTTCAACCCGCATGATGCTGGCGACACCCCGCACGGTGTCCAGCTTGCGCAGTGCCTCGACGGTCCCGGACAGGGAGGCGTCGGAGGCCCGGTGGGTGACGACGACGAGAGAGGCCTCGCCGTCCTTGCCCTGCTGCCGAACGGTGTCGATCGACACCCCGTGCTCGGCGAAGACGGTGGCGACCTGGGCGAGCACGCCCGGCTTGTCGGCCACGTCCAGGCTGATGTGGTACCGGGTGACGACCTCGCCCATCGAGGAGACGGTCAGGTCGGCGTAGGCCGACTCGCCGGGTCCGGTGGTGCCGTTCAGCCGGTTGCGGCAGACGGCGACGAGGTCGCCGAGGACGGCGGAGGCGGTGGGCGAACCGCCCGCGCCGGGGCCGTAGAACATGAGCTGTCCGGCCGCGTCGGACTCGACGAAGACGGCGTTGTAGGCGCCGCGCACGGAGGCCAGCGGATGGCTCAGCGGGATCATCGCGGGATGCACGCGCGCGGTGACCGACCTGCCGTCCTTGGACCGCTCGCAGATGGCGAGCAGTTTGATGGTGCAGCCCATCTCCTTGGCGGAGCGGAAGTCGGCGGCGGTGACCTCGGTCATGCCCTCGCGGTAGACGTCGTCCAGCCGGACCCGGGTGTGGAAGGCGATGCCGGCGAGGATGGCGGCCTTGGCGGCGGCGTCGAAGCCCTCCACGTCGGCGGTCGGGTCGGCCTCGGCGTAGCCCAGGGCGGTGGCCTCGTCGAGGGCCTCCTGGTAGCCGGCTCCCGTGGAGTCCATCTTGTCGAAGATGAAGTTGGTGGTGCCGTTGACGATGCCGAGGACGCGGTTGACCTTGTCGCCGGCGAGCGACTCGCGCAGCGGGCGGATCAGCGGGATGGCACCGGCGACGGCCGCCTCGTAGTACAGGTCCCGGCCGTGTTTCTCGGCGGCGGCGTGCAGGGCGGCGCCGTCCTGGGCGAGCAGCGCCTTGTTGGCCGAGACGACGGAGGCGCCGTGCTCGAAGGCGGTGGTGATCAGCGTCCGGGCCGGCTCGATACCGCCGATGACCTCGACCACCACGTCGACGTCCTCGCGCTGGACGAGGGCGGTGGCGTCGGTGGTGACCAGCGCGGGGTCGACGCCCTCGCGCACCTTGCCGGTACGCCGTACGGCGACGCCGGCCAGCTCGACCGGGGCCCCGATCCGGGCGGCGAGGTCGTCGGCGTGCGTCGTCATGATGCGCGCCACCTCTGAGCCGACCACTCCACAGCCCAGCAGCGCCACTTTCAGCGGACGCGTACGCATCATCCGACCTCGTTTCCTCATACCGTCTACGGTTCGATTAGTCTCACTCACCGGACGGGAGTATCTACCCTTCGTCCGGATCGTGAGACATTATTTTCATTTCAACGGGGGCCGAAGACCGCAGATCTTCCGCCCCCGCGGTGCTGAGACGCGCGTCACCCGACGTCGAGACGCAGGAGGTCCTCCTCCGTCTCCCGCCGGACGATCACCCGGGCCTCGCCGTCCCGTACGGCGACGACGGGCGGCCGGAGCACGTGGTTGTAGTTGCTGGCCATCGAGCGGCAGTACGCGCCGGTGGCCGGCACCGCGATCAGGTCGCCCGGCGCCAGGTCCGCCGGCAGGAACGCGTCCTTCACCACGATGTCCCCGCTCTCGCAGTGCTTGCCGACGACCCGGGCGAGCATCGGCTCGGCGGTGGAGACGCGGGAGACGAGCGCCACGGTGTACTCGGCGTCGTACAGCGCGGTGCGGATGTTGTCCGACATGCCGCCGTCGACGGAGACGTACGTCCGCAGCCCGTCCAGCGGCTTCACCGTGCCCACCTCGTACAGCGTGAACGCCGTCGGCCCCACGATGGCGCGGCCGGGCTCGACGGAGATCCGCGGCGTGCGCAGCCGGGCGGCCTCGCACTCGCGCGTGACGATCTCGGTGAGCGCCTTGGCGATCTCGTGCGGCTCACGCGGGTCGTCGGCGCTCGTGTAGGCGATGCCGAGCCCGCCGCCGAGGTCGATCTCCGGCAGCTCCACGCCGTGCTCGTCCCGGATGTCCCTCAGCAGCCCCACGACCCGGTGCGCGGCGACCTCGAACCCGGACATGTCGAAGATCTGCGAGCCGATGTGCGAGTGGATGCCGATCAGTTCCAGCCCGTCCAGCCGCAGGGCCCGCCGTACGGCCTCCGCGGCCTGCCCGCCGGCCAGCGGGATGCCGAACTTCTGGTCCTCGTGCGCGGTCGCGATGAACTCGTGCGTGTGCGCCTCGACGCCCACCGTGATCCGGATCTGCACCCGCTGCCGCTTGCCGAGTTCCTGGGCGGTGTGCGCGACCCGCGCGATCTCCTGGAAGGAGTCGAGCACGATCCGTCCGACGCCCGCCTCGACGGCCCGGCGGATCTCCGCGCCGGACTTGTTGTTGCCGTGGAAGGCGATGCGCTCGGGGGGCATCCCGGCGGACAGCGCGGTGGCCAGTTCCCCACCCGAGCAGACGTCGAGATTGAGCCCTTCTTCGTGCAGCCAGCGCACCACGGCCCGGGACAGGAACGCCTTCCCGGCGTAGAACACGTCGGCGTCCGGACCGAACGCGGCGCGCCAGGCGCGCGCCCGGGCCCGGAAGTCGGTCTCGTCCAGGACGTAGGCGGGCGTGCCGAACTCCTCGGCGAGCCGGGTGACGGGGATACCGCCGACGGCGGCCACCCCGTCGTCGCCGCGCGTGACGGTCTGGGCCCACACCTTCGGGTCGAGGACGTTCAGGTCGGCGGGCGGCGCGGAGTAGTGCCCCTCGGGCAGGACATCGGCGTGGCGGGGCCCGGCGGGATGGGCGGAACGGCTCATGACGTGACTCTCAGACTCTCTGTCTCTCTCCGGGCGCGCATCTGCCTGACGCCTCAGAGATGTTCGGGTGCGTCGATGCCGAGCAGGGACAGGCCGCCGGCCAGCACCTGCCCGGCTGCTTCGGCGAGGGCCAGCCGGGCACGGTGGGCGGCCGAGGGTTTCTCCTCACCGACAGGAAGCACGGAAGGCAGCAGGGGCAGCACGGCATCGGCGACGGTCACGAGATGCCGGGCAAGCCGGTCCGGGGCACGGTGGGTGGCGGCCGCGGCGAGGATACGGGGGTGGTCGGCGAGCGGGGTCAGCAGACCGGCACCGGCCTCGGTCCCCAGGGGACCGGGCTCGGCGGCGAAACCGAGACGGGAGGCGTTGCGGCTGAGCGACCGGACGCGGGCATGCGCGTACCGCACCCGGAACAGCGGATTGCCCTCCCGCTGCACGAGATGCTCCGCGGAGATCCGAGGCCGATCGTGCGGAGCGGGAAAGAGCAAGGCCCAGCGAGCGGCGTCCCTCCCCAGGGGGGTGGGGTCCTGGGGGGCGGGTCGGGGGCGGAGGGGGGTGGGGGTCTGCTTCTGGGGGGGCGTGCTGGGGCGGGGGGTCTGGCTGTCGGCACCGCTGTGCTTGGCGGTGGGGCGGGCGTCCCGGGTGGCGGCGGGGCCGCTCTTCGCGGCGGTGAGGCCGGCGTCCGGGGTTGGGGCGGGCTCGGGGGTGGGGTGGGGGGTCTGGCTGTCGGCGCCGCTGTGCTCGGGGGTGGGGCGGGCGTCCGGGGTGGCGGCGGGGCCATCGTGGCCGGCGGCGGGGCGGATGCGCGGGCCGGCGGCGGGGCCACTGTGCTCGGCGGTGAGGCCGGCGGTCGGGCTGACGGCGGGCTCGGCGGCGAGGCTGGCGGCGGGGCCGTCGTGGTCGGCAGCCGGGCGGGCGAGGGGTTCGTGGTCGGCGGTCGGGCGGATGCCCGGGCCGGCGGCGGGGCCACTGTGCTCGGCGGCGAGACCGGCGTCCGGGCTGACGGCGGGCCCGGGGGTGGGGTGGGCGCCGTGCGGAGTGGTAAGTCCATCGAGCTCGGCGGTCGGGCGGGCGACGGAGTCGTGGTCGGCCGCGCGGCGGGCACGCTGCGGACTGGCGGGTCCAGCGTGCCCGACGACGGCAGGGTCGTCGCCCTGGCTGCCGGCGGGCTCGCGCTCGACGACGGCACGCCCGCCCTGCGCACGGATGAGGCGTACGACGGAGTCGGCGACGACCTCGGCCCTCACCTCGTACGGCACGAGCAGCGTGACGACCTGACCGGCGAGGGCGTCGCCGTGTCCGTACCGGGCGCCCTTCTCGCGGATTTCCCGGACCAGCGCGGCGACGGGATCGACCCGCGCGTCCAGGCTGATGTTGAGGAACCCGGGCCCGGTGACGACGACGTCCCGGATGCCCTCGGTACCGACGAGCCGCGCCCGCAGCACCTCGGCGACTCTGCGCGCCGGCTGCCCGGCCGACGGGGCCAGCCGCAGGGCGACGGCGGTGGCGAAGTCCCCACACCCTCCGGGCCCCGGCTCCCCCACCACGACCCGCTCGGGCACGGTCACATTCAGCTCCCCGTCATCGACAGCACGACGCACCGCGCACAACACGGTACGGGAGAGCTGGGCGGGGGTCACGGGACAAGCGTAGGCGAGGAGGGGGGCGAGTCGGCGAGGTGGTAGGGGACGGGGGTGCGGGTGGAGGGGGCGGGTCGGGGACGGCCAGGGGCGGGAACGATCAGGGGCGAGGCAGGGGCAGGCCGGGGAGCGGGTCGGGGCCGGCAGCGACCAGGCCCCCGCCTCTGCCCCTGTCCCCGCACGGACCCCTGGCTCCGGCCGCTCAGGCACCGCCTACAGAACGACCGAATGTCACAGGGTCGAGGCACGCATTCCAGCCAGAGCGGACCAGGGAGAGGACACAGAAAGAGGGAAACCCGGAGCCAGGGATTCGGGAGCCGGGAGCGCACTCAGGCCACTGCCGGCGACTCAGGAGGAACCGGAGGAACCCTCGGCCCCGGGGGCGTTTCCGGGACTGGGTGAGACGCCATGACGGAAGGACCCTTCACCGCTTCCGGCGTCTCGGTCACCCGCGTCGCCACCGCCCCCGCCGTCACTGGGCCCCTCACTACCGCCCCCGGCGACGGCCTCCCCGGCACCACCGCCACCCGGACCTGCTCCCCCATCGTCTCCTTCAAGCCCCCCGGGCGCTTCTCCCCCACAGCCCTCGTCCCGCCCGGCCTTGCGCTCGAGGAGTTCCTTGACGAGCCGTACCAGCTCGGCGGGCTCGAAGGGCTTGGCGAGGAAGGCGTCGACGCCGACGTCGAGGCCGGTCTCGACCTCGTACTGCGTACACGCGCTGATGATGGCGAGGGGAAGGTCGTGCGTACGGGGATCGGCGCGGAGCCGGGCGGCGGTGCGCAGCCCGTCCAGCCGGGGCATGACGACGTCGAGCGTCACGACATCGGGCCGGACCTGGTGCACCACATCCAGACACTCGGCACCATCGGCCGCGGTCACGACCTCTAGCCCTTCCAGCTCTAGGTTGACCCTGATCAGCTGCCGGATGACCTTGTTGTCGTCCACAACAAGCACCCGGCCCGGAGCGCCTGGCACAACTCGAGAGTAGGTGCGGACCGGCCACCGCGTCCGGGTTTTCCCCACTTCCACCCCGTACAGGGGACCCACTCACCCTCCCCGGGGAACGGGGTTCCTGATCACCCCTCCGGACCTGCTAATGTTCTACCCGTCGCCGCAAGCGAGAGCGAAGCGCCCGACACGCCCCCGTAGCTCAGGGGATAGAGCAACGGCCTCCGGAGCCGTGTGCGCAGGTTCGAATCCTGCCGGGGGCACACTGTGTAAGTGTGTCCAAGACCCCGTCACCAGCGGAAACGCTGAGGCCGGGGTCTTCGCGTATGTGCAGCCGTATGCAGCCCGGAGCGGACCTAGACGGTGTCCCGTAATTGTTCTCGGGTATGCAGGTTGACCTGCCCGTTTGCTCGTCATCCGGTCAGGGTGAGGTTGTAGAGGCGGGCGATGCCGAGCATGGCGTCGTGGACGCCGTCGCCTCTGAGGCGGCAGTCGCGCAGGATCTTCCAGCTCTTCATGCGGGCGAAGGTGTGCTCGACGCGGGCGCGGACGCGGCGGTGGGAGGCGTTGTGCTCCTCCTTCCAGGCCGGCAGTTCCTCGTTCTTGTGACGGCGGTAGTGCGGGATGGCCAGGCCCGTGCCCCGGTAGCCGCCGTCGGCGATCACCGTGGGGGTTTTGCCGACTGCGGCCTTGGTGCCGGAGTCCTGCCAGGCCCGGCAGTCGTTGCGGTTGCCGGGCAGCGGCTTGCCGACGGTGACGACGAGGCGGGTGTCGGCGTCGATGACGACCTGGTGGTTGGTGGAGTAGCGGTAGTTCTTGGCTGAGGCGGCCACAGCTCGGTCGCGGGTGGGAACCAGCGTGCCGTCCACGATGAGCACGGTGTCCTTGCGGAACCGCCGCCGGGGCTGGAGCGCGAGAGCCGGCCCGAGATGGTCGACGACTCGGTCGGCCGCCGACTTCGAGACGCCGAACAGCGGGGCGATTTGGCGCAGGGTGAGGTTGGTACGCCAGTACGCGGCCACCAGCAGCACCCGGTCCTCCAACGGCAGCGACCACGGCCGGCCCTTGCGGACCGGATCGGCCCCCTCACGCCGCAGCGCGGCGATCAGCTTGTTGAACTGCCGCGGGCTCAGCCCGGTAAACGGACCTATCCACGAGGGCTCCGACGCCGTGATCACACCAGCCACGGCAAGATCATCTCAGCCCTCACCAGCAGTTACGGGACAACCTCTAGGGCTTCATCTACCTATCACACCAGAGCTAACCAATACAGGGCAAATACGGCTTCTTGTATCGATTTCTCCCTTCCGACGAAGTTCGGTCACGCTCGAAGTGGCGCGTGGCATCAGCGGCGAGTAGGACGTTCACTACCGGCCGCCCACCCCGATTCGACGGGTGCCGCAGGCGCAGCTCTGGCTTTAAGGCTGGCTGGGGGCACCGGAGTCGGCTGCCGTCTCGACCTTGGCGCGCGCACGCGGACATGATGATTTGATAGGGCGTCAGCCATCTGGTCGTTAGGTTCTTCGTCCCTCTGCACATGTTGGAGTGCGTGTGACCATCCCAGACCTCGTCGCAGCACCGGATCCGCAGCAGGAGTCGTTCAGTGCACTGGTCCACGTGGAGTATCAGCTCCGGGTGCTGGGACTGCTGTGCGCAGCTGCGGACGAGAGACCAGACAGGTTTAGTACGCCTGGCTCACTCGAGACATGGGCCGAGTATTGCCGAAAACAGAGCGAGAAACTGGGCTGCACCGAGTGTCGGACGGATGCGGCGGAGGTCGCTGACAGCATCGAGACAGTGATCGTCAAAGAGCCGCAAACGTCGATCAGGCGGGTACGCAACCAGGTGTGCCACGGCGGTCCGATTCCAGACAACATCGACCGTGCGGTCCTGCATGGAGCGGTAGCACTTAATGCTGAGCGCATCGAGCGGATCTACGAGCACGGCCACGTCACCGAGTTGAGGCCCTACTTTCGGATGGCCGACGGCGAGCTAGCGGCGCTGCACTCCTTCTCGGGGACAGCAGCGAGATATTGGCCACGTCGTGGCGAAGCCCGTGATGTGACAGATCCCGACGTAGTGGATGCGCTGAAGAAGCTGAACTTCCAGCGCGGCGATCGCCTGCTCGACGACTTCGCGCAGGACATCGCCCGGGATCTCAAGGGTTTTGCCGAACGTGACTCGGTCTACGTCCTGGCATCGCCGCCCGAACCTATCGCCGTGCGCTGGGATCGGCGCAGTTCAGACGGGCCAGTTCCGCGGGTCGATCGCTTCATCGTCGGCGCGGATCACGCCAGGATGTGGCTGACTGAGTCAGGGTCGAAGCCGTACAAGGCTTTCCTGGCGGACGTGTGTAACTGGCCGTTGCTCAAACGGCGACTGCTGGAGGAGCTCGAGGAACAGGTCACTGCGGAAAAGCGGATCAGCCGGGAGTTGTTCCCGAACCTGCAGCAGCGCATTCCTCATGTGCCGACGATGGTGCAGTTCGACGACGACTACCAGGGCCCTCGCACCGACCTCACCATCACCAAGGCTTGCGAGGAAGTTACCGACGGTATCCATGCGTACCGCGGCAGCACAAACCTCATCACGCTGACTGGCGAAGCCGGGGCCGGCAAAACCCACAGTCTGCTCCAGTTCGCCCGGGAGTCGCTGACCGCAGGCGGCGGCCTCGACCCGGTGGCGATTTATATCTCCTCCAGCAGGACTAGCGCGACCAGCCTGGACAAACTGATCACTGAGAGAGTCGCCGGCACGCGCATCCTAGACCGAGAGCCGGTATTGGCTCTGTGCCGGGCTGGGCTGGCGATACTGGTGATCGACGGGTTCGACGAGATGCTGGGCTTCCGGTCCTACGACGACCCGCTATCGGGCCTACAGCCGATCCTTGACCAACTCCGCAACCGGGGAGCTGTCATCCTCTCCGCGAGAGCGAGCTACTCTGAAGCGCGGCTCTGGAAGAGCTTGGCGGAGCACCCTGCTAAGGCGTCGAATCACCGGTTGACGACGATGAAGCTGCAGCCATGGCGGCGTGCGGAGCTACTCAAGCTCGCGGACCATCTATCGAGCGAAATGGTCACCGAGGAAGCACCAGAGATCCGGCAGCTGCTGACCACGCCGTTCTTCTGCCTCGCCTATATCGCGTGGAAGCAGACCGATCCGTCCGGTGACTTCCTACGGTTTGTGGTCGATACCTATCTTCAACGCGAGTTGAGCAAGCTAAGGGACGCGCAGGACGCCGAGCTCTTCAGCCAGGAAGACCTCTCCGAGATCTTCTGCGAGGTTGCAGAGATGACCGCGCGCAGCGTGGCCGCGGAGGTCGCCGAGTCTGACCTGGTGGTCGCGGCGGAAGTCGCGTTGGGCAGGGAACTCGACGAGAAGGAACAGCGCCGACTGGTCGCCCTGTGCGGCATGAGCGCCGAATGGTCGGAGCATGAGCTCTCGTTCAGCTTCACCCACCTCGCTATCGCCGAACACTTCCTCGCCCGACAAATCGTTCGGGTGCCGTTCCAGCAAGCTCTGGCGCTGCTGTCCGAAGTGGCGATCTCAGCGCTGTGCGCTCAGCTGATCGCTTCGATGTGGTCGGAGGTGGCCCGGGACGAGCGATTGGAGGCACTCGTCGCCGCGCTTCAAGTCAGAGTGAGTGCAGCCCAGTCGACTGAGGAGTGCCGTCCCGCCATGGCCAGTCTCGGTGAGCTGTGGGCGAGAGTACACGGGACCGCGGAGAACGCGAGGGCCGTTAGCCGGATCATGGTTGATAGGCTTGAGTTGAATGGCTCCGGAACGGTGACGCTCGACCAGGCACAGGTGAAGCACCTGGTGGTAGGGCCGGGAGTCACAGTGCGACTGACCGGCAGCCAGATCGATCAGCTGGACCTTTCTCGGACGTCCGGCAATCCGCTGCTGGACGACTCTCACAAGTATGTGGGCGAACTGTTCACTCAGGGCGGGCTGGCGACTACCCCGCGCCAGATAAGGGAACTGCTCGGCTTGCCTGAGGAGTCCGTCGATGAGAGTGACATCGAAGCGTTCTTCCGGGACAAGATCGCTAATTCCCGGGCAGCGATCATCGTGGACCGGCATTACAATCCGCCGGACGAGGACGTCCGGATGAAGTGGACACGCGAGCACGGTGACAGGTGGCAAGCCTTCGCTAAGCGGCTGCTAGCCGAGGGGAAGTTGATCGAGGAACGGGTGAACGCAGCCGGCCCCCAGAAGCGGCGTCTGCGGCCGACCGAATCGTTCTTTGAGGAGAGTGAAACCGTCTCTTCACAGGAGGCAGCTTATTCAATTGAGCACCGTCGCAGGTAGCGCACGAAACGAGAGAGGCCCCAGGCAGGGTTGGCGACAACCCGCGGATCTACCTGGTTCCAAACCTTGGGCTTCTGCCAGCGAACGGCTGTGATCGATTCTCACGAAGTTCCCCCAGGTAAACCGCACAGTTTGCAGCGTTGACGAGCGTCCGGCGCTTACGCCGCACCGTTTCCGCCGTTGCGGCCGTGCGTCCAGCTTGAGTTTCAGCGAGCCTAAGGCTGCACGGGCAGTGGCGGATTCAGCAAGATCGGCGAGCGGCCGAGACGCCTTGGCACCCAGTGGAGAAAGTACCGCACGTCGTCCGGAACCTCTCGGTCGGCAGGCCCCGGCAACACGAAAGCCCAATGGCGCAGCGCTTTGCGAATCGCCTCGTCGGCCGGCCGTCCCGCGCGCTCACCGAGGAGCTCCGCCGTCACGCTGGTAAGCGATTCGTTGATGCCATCCCGCGTATTGGGGGCAGCATGCGGCCATTCATCGCGAGGTACCTAAGGGCGAAGTCGTACCACGACACGACCGACTTCTGCTCTTCCATCGAAGTTGGTAGGCCGGATGCCGTGCCGAACTCCTTGCCGTCGCGCATCGCACGCATGAGCTTGGTGCGGTAGTGATCTGCAAGCGCCTTGGTGCGGAAGGACTCCGAGAAGACGCTGCCCGCCAAAGAGCGAACAGCGGACCCAACAGGGCGAGTGGTGCACTCACCCGGATGACACGGCCCTGATCTCCCCGGCACAGTGCGCGTACAGGCCCGGCTGGTGCCTTCACGTGGCCGAGGACGACGTATGGCCCCCCGCAGTGAGGTATGGATCCCGGAGCCTCAGCTTGGGCATGACAGGCCGTGCGGCGGTGCGCCCGGTGCGCGGCGAACCTCGCGATGGGCCGGCCGGTGCCGTTTGTCAGTGGACCATCGGTACCGCCCCCCGTTCCGGCGATAGTTGGGCTCGGCTGCCGTGGGGGCAGTGGACGATTTTTTCGGTCAGGTCCAGGCGGTGGGCCTCTGTGAGGAAGTCGGACAGGGGGGAGCGCATCACCGTGTAGTCCTCGTAGTGCACGGGGAGGATGGCGCGGGGGGCGAGGCGGCGGGCCAGTTCGGCGCCCTGGGTGCCGTCCATGGTGACCAGGAAGCCGCCCGGGAGGCGGGTGCCGCCCAGGTGGAGGACGGCCAGGTCGGCGGCCGGGAAACGGTGGGCGATCTCGTCCAGGCCGTCGTAGAGCAGGGTGTCGCCGGAGATGTAGAGCCGCAGCCGTACCGGGCCGCCCACGGGGCCGAACTCGATCATGCTGCCCATCACCGGCGGCAGCAGTCCGCGCAGCACCGGCTGTCCGGCGTGCCGGCCGGGCAGTGCGGTGACCGTCGCCTGGGCCGCGCCCCGCTGGAGCGTGAGCGCGCGCCAGGTCCGCAGTCCCGCCGTCCGCCGGAATCCGTGGAACACCCTCAGCCGGCGTGCCGCGTGCGGGGTGCTCAGGACCGGGATCGTGTGGTCCAGGGACCGGCGGGCCCTGCGGTCCCAGTGGTCGCCGTGCAGGTGGGACAGCACGATGCCGTCGATGCGGGGCAGGTCCCGGGGGTCTACGGCGGGTTCCGACAGGCGGCGGCTGACCAGGCCGTATCCGAGGTGGGCGTACTCGCCGCGGTGCAGGAAGTTCGGGTCGGTGAGGAGGGTCAGCGGGCCGTACCTCAGCAGCACGGTGGCGTTGCCGATGAAGTGCAGGTCGAGGGTGTCGTCCTCGGGGAGCGCGTCCGTGGAGGGCATGGCATCCGTCCTTCCGTCCGGTCCGGGGCCGGCGGCACCCATCCCTGCCGTGCGGTCCGCCGGCGCACCCCGTTCCACCCGGTGGGTCCGCTGGCACACCCCGCCCCAACCGGTGGGTCCGCCGACACACCCCGTTCCACCCGGTGCGTCGAAGTTCCCCGCCCCCGTTGTGCGGCGGGGTCGTCTGCCCCGCTGGGTACCCCTCGGTCGCCGGGCCACTCCGGGCGCTCGGGACGCTCCGGGCGCCCCGGGCCCGTCAGCGGCTGCCCTGGTCGGGGGCCGAGGTGGTCGAGGTGGGCGAGGTGGGCGAGCCGGCCGGGTTCCCCGGAGCCTGCGTGCCGCGGTGTGGGGCCGGACCCGGAGGACCCTGAGTGGTGTGCGGGGCCGGGCTCGGAGTCGTGTCCTTGCCCGCCGTGCGCATCCGGCCGTATGCGTAGACGCAGCCCGCCAGGGCCAGGTCGGACAGGAGCATGAAGCCGATGGAGTAGGAGGACTTGGCGCTGTAGACGGCGCCCATCACCAGGGGCGGGACGAAGCCGCCTAGGCCGCCCATCGCGCCGACGATGCCGGTGACGCTGCCGACCTGAGGCTGCGGGGTGACCCGGGAGACCAGGGCGAAGACCGAGCCGCTGGCCGTGCCGAGGCCCGCCGCCATCAGCAGGAGGCAGACCGTGGCCGTCGGGGCGAGGGCCGGGTCGAAGGACTGGACGACCGCCAGCAGGGCGACGAGGCCCAGCGCCCACGCCGTGACGACCGCCGGGTGGACGCGGTCGGCGAGCCAGCCGCCGAGCGGGCGGAAGACCACCGTGACCAGGGCGAAGCCGGCCGCCCGGGTGCCGGCGTCGGTGGGGCTCAGGCCGTACCAGGTCTTCAGGTACGTGGGGAGGTAGACGCCGAACGCGACGATGCCGCCGAAGCCGATCGCGTAGAGAGCCGAGAGTTCCCAGGTGACGCGGAGGCGGGCGGCCTGGGTCAGGCGGGTGGCCAGGCGGGTCGTCGGGACCGGGCGGCCGGGGCGGTCGTTGATCAGGAACGCGGCCAGGACGGCGTACACGGCGAGGGCGATCGCGATGACCAGGAAGGGCAGGTTCCCGCCCCGGTGGTACAGGCGCGGGGTGAAGAAGCCGGACAGGGCCACCCCGCCCATGCCCATCCCGAACACGCCGAGGGCGGCGCCCCGGTGGGCGGGCGGGAACCAGGAGTTGACCAGGGGCACGCCGATCGCGAACGTCGTCCCGCCGAGTCCGAGGAAGAAGCCCACCACGAGCAGGGCGGCGTACGACGACTTCGCCGGGATGAGGAGCAGTACCGGGATGATCGTCAGGGCGCTGGTCAGCGGGAACATCAGCCGGGCGCCATAGCGGTCGGTGAGCGCGCCGACCGGAACCCGGCCGAGCGAGCCGACCAGCACCGGGACCGCGACCAGGAGGGACTGGGCCGAGGCGCCCATGTGCAGGCGGTCGTCGAAGTCGGCGGCGAGCGGGGCGACGAGGTTCCAGGCCCAGAAGGTGAGGGTGAAGCCGGCGGTGGCCAGCGTCAGGTTGCGCCAGGTCGCCGCGGACGGTCTGTCACCGGTCATCGTCACACTCCCAGGAGTCGGCCCCGACTGCCCCTCCCCTCGCGACGACTTCCATGGTCGGGGACCGGTGCGCGCCTCGCATCCGGAGCGCGGGCCGGCCTCATGCGTCAGAGCGCGGGCCGACCTCATGCGTCAGTACGTGAGTACGTCAGCCGATACGCGGGTGCGTGCCTCAGCCGGTGTGCCGGTGCGTGCATCAGCCGGTACGCCGGTGTGTGCGTGTGCCGGTTCAGGTGCCGTCCGGCGGTGTCCACGCGGCCACCAGGTCCAGCAGGCCCGGGAAGCGGGCGTTCAGGTCGGCGACCCGGACGTGGCTGCGGCGCTCCAGGCCGTACTGGCGCTGGCGGGTGACGCCCGCCTCGCGCAGGGCCCGGAAGTGATGGGTCAGCGAGGACTTGGGGCGGTCCAGGCCGAACCAGCCGCAGGTGTGGTCGAAGTCCTCCGACTCCAGCAGCAGTTTGCGCACGATCCGCAGTCTGAGCGGGTCGCTGAGCGCGCCCAGCACGGTCTCCAGCCGCAGTTCGGAGACGGCCGGTTCGGGCAGCGGGTCGGGCAGGCCGGGCGGCTCCGGCGGCTCGGTGACGGCCACGGCGGGCCGGCCCTCCTCGGCCCCGCGCCCGGTCGGTTCTCCGGTCACTGCGACTCCTTCCCCCAAGCTGCCGCTTCTCCGGCTGCTCCCGCCTCTTGTACGACTCTGATCGTACTGCATGCTAAGTTCGACTCCGATCGTACAAGTACGACTCAAGTCGTACTGCTGCTCAGGGGAGGACTGTGTCATGACGGAGACCACGGCCGGCCTGCGGTCGCCGGCCTCGGCCCACGCCCGCGACGTGCCCGTGCGCTGGATCTGGCTCGCCGCCTGGCCCGTGACGGCGGTGTTCGTGCTGTCCAACGCGGCCACACCGCTGTATGTGCTGTGGCAGCGCGAGATGGGGTTCAGCAAGGGCACGCTGACCGTGGTATTCGCCTGCTACATCGCGGGGCTGCTCGGTTCGCTCCTGGTGTCCGGGGCCGCCTCCGACCGGCTCGGCCGTAAGCCCGTGCTGCTGCCCGCGCTGGGGCTCGCCCTCGTGGCCTGCCTGGTCTTCGCGACCGCCGGCGGTGTGGCCGCGCTGGTCGTCGCCCGGCTGTGCACCGGGGTCGCGGTCGGGGCGGTGGTCTCGGCGGGCATGGCCGCGGTGACGGACGTGGCCGGGCCCGCCCGGCGCCGGCTCGCGGCACTGGTCGCCTCCTGCGCGATGGTGTTCGGCGCGGGGCTGGGGCCGCTGCTCGCGGGCGTCCTGTCGGAGACGTTGCCCGGGCCCACGGTCACCGTGTTCGCGGTGGAGGCGTCCTTGCTGGGGACGGCGGTCGTGGCGGTGGTGCGGATGCCGGTACGGCGGGGGGACGGGGGCGGTGCGGGTGAGGGCGCCAGCAGCCGTGGCGGGGACAGTAAGGGCGGCGGTACGGATGCGGATCGCCATGCCGATGGCGGCGGTCCGGGTGCCAGCGGTCGTGCGCGCAGGTGGGTGCGGGTGCCCGGTGTGCCGCGTGGGGCCGGGTGGCCGCTCGCCCTGGGGATCGCCGTGTTCGCGCCGGGGATCACCGCGACGTCCTTCGTGCTGTCGCTGGGACCCTCGCTGCTGTCCGGGCTGCTCGGCACGGGCAGCCGGATCGTCGCCGGGGCGCTGGCGTTCGTGATGTTCCTCGGGGCGACGGCGGTGCAGTTCGCGGTACGGCGACTGCGCCGGCGTACGGTCCTGGCCGCCGGGGCCGGTGCCACCGCCCTCGGCATGCTCGCGCTCGTCGTCGCCGTGCGCACCGGGTCGGTGCCGGTGCTGGCCGGGGCCGCGCTGCTGGCCGGGGCGGGGCAGGGCATGGGGCAACTGGGCGGGCTGTCGCTGCTGAACTCCTCCGTGCCGGGCGGGCGGCTGGCCGAGGCCAACGCGGCGCTGAACGTGGGCGGCTATCTGCCCGCCGGGCTCCTTCCCGTCGGCGCCGGGTACGTGAGCGACGCGGTGGGGCTGACGGCGGGGGCGACGGTGTTCGGTACGGCGCTGGCCGTGCTGGCGGTGGGCGGGGGCGCGCTGGTGCTGGGGCGGCGCGGCCGGGCGGCCCTCGGGTGACGGCGGGCGGGATGAGGCGAAACCGACGGCCGGCGGGCGGGACCAGGCGGCACCCCACTGACGGCAGGCGGCACCAAGCGGCACCCCACTGACAGCAGGCGGCACCAGGCGGCACCCCCACTGACGGCAGGCGGGACCCGGCGGCACCCCCACTGGCGGCAGGCGGCACCAGGCGGCACCCGGTTCAGGGGAAGCCGGGGCCGGCCGGGATCAGGCCGACTTCTTGCGCGATGCCGTCTTCTTCGCGGCGGTCTTCTTCGTGGCCGTGCTCTTCGCCGTACTCTTCGCCGTGGTCTTCGCCGTGCTCTTCGCGGGGGGCTTCTCGCCCGCGGCCGCCGACCTCTCCGCCGTCTTGGACGTCGACTTCCGCGCCGGTGCCGTCTTCTTGGCCGCGGTCTTCGCCGACTTCTTGGCGCCCGTCTCCTTCGGTGCGCTCCGGCCCTGGCGCAGATGGGTGACCTCGGCCTCCTCGCCGGAGGTCCCGCGGGACTCCCGCGCCGCCCGCACGCTGTTCTCCAGCGCCGCCATCAGGTCCAGCACCTTGCCGCCGGCGGCGGGCTCCGGCGACTCCGGCGGAACCTCGCCGGAGGCCTTGGCGGCGACGACCTCCTCCAGCGCCTCCCGGTACTCGTCGTGCAGGTCCTCCAGGTCGACCTCGCCGAGCGTGTCCATCAGCGCGTCCGCGAGGTCCAGCTCCTTGTCGCGGATGGTGACGTCCGTGTCCGGTGCGACACCCTCCGGGGCGCGGACCTCGTCCGGCCACAGCAGGCCGTGCATGGCGATGGCGTCGCCGACCACGCGCAGCATGCCGAGGCGCTCCCGGCCACGCAGCGCGTACTTGGCGATGGCGACCCGGTTGCTGCGCTTGAGGGCCTCGCGCAGCAGGGTGTACGGCTTGGCGGCGGGGGCTCCGCCGGCCGCGAGGTAGTACGCCGCGCTCATCTGGAGGGGGTCGATGCGGTCGGCCGGCACGAAGGCCACGATGTCGATGGTGCGGGTGGTCGGGATGGGCAGGTGGGAGAGGTCCTCGTCGGTGATCGGGATGATCGTGCCGTCGGCGTCCTCGTACCCCTTGCCGATCTCGGCCTGGCTGACCTCGCGGTCCTCCAGTTCGCACACCTTGCGGTAGCGGATGCGGCCGTTGTCCTCGGTGTGGATCTGGCGGAAGGAGATCGCGTGGCTCTCCGTGGCGTTCACCAGCTTGATCGGGATGCTGACCAGGCCGAAGGAGATGGCGCCGTTCCAAATCGATCGCACGTGCCGCACCCTTCCGTCGCCGTTTTTTCCGGTTCGTCTGGAATTGTCATCTTATGACGCCTATCACAGAGGTGGAGGGGCGCCGGGTCGCGCTCAGCAACCTGGAGAAGGTGCTGTATCCGGAGACCGGCTTCACCAAAGCGGAGCTGCTGCACTACTACGCGACCGCCGCCACCGCCCTGCTGCCGCATCTGCGCGGCCGGGCGGTGTCCTTCCTGCGCTACCCGGACGGTCCGGACGGACAGCTCTTCTTCACCAAGAACGTGCCGCCGGGTACGCCCGAGTGGGTCACGACCGCCGAGGTGCCCCGGTCGTCGGCGGACAGCCCGGCCCGGATGGTGGTGGTGCAGGACCTGCCGAGCCTGGTGTGGGCGGCGAACCTGGTCACCGAGTTCCACACCCACCAGTGGCTGGTGCGGACGCCGCAGGAGGCGGACCGGCTGGTCTTCGACCTGGACCCGGGGCCGCCCGCGCACATCGTGCACTGCTGCGAGGTCGCGCTGTGGCTGCGTGAGCGGCTCGCGGCGGACGGGATCGAGGCGTACCCGAAGACCGCCGGGTCGAAGGGGCTGCACCTGCTGGCGGCGGTGCGGGGAGGTACGTCGGAACAGGCGTCCGAGTACGCGAAGGCGCTGGCGGTGGAGGCCGAGCGGGCGATGCCCCGGCTGGTGGTGCACCGGATGACGAAGAGCCTCAGGCCGGGGAAGGTCTTCGTCGACTGGAGCCAGAACGCGGCCCGCAAGACCACGGCCGCGCCGTACACCGTGCGCGCCCGCCGCACCCCGCTGGTCTCCGCGCCGGTGACCTGGGAGGAGGTCGCCGACTGCCGCAGCCCGGCGCAGCTCGAGTTCCAGGCCGGCGACATGGCGCCGCGCCTGACGGACCACGGCGATCTGCTGGCACCGCTGCTGGACCGGAGGTCGGCCACGCGGTTGCCGTGAGGGCGGGGCGGAGGCGGAGGCGGTCCGGGCGGGCCCCAGCCATCAGGCCCCGCCACCGGCCCCCGGGCCCAGGGCCCCGGGCCCCAGCCGCCGGACCCCGGCCCCCTACACCCTCCCCCAAGTCCTCCGGTCCCGGGCCATTCCGTGCAGGGCCTCCACGTCCGCCGGTTTGAGTACGCCGCCCAGTCGGGCCAGGTCCGCCAGTTCCGGGTCGCGCAGGATGCGCAGCGTGCGCGGCCGGGACGTCACGGTGATCTCGGCCGGGGCGACCAGGGCGAGCAGCGGGCGTACCTCGGCGGTCAGGGCGTAGGAGGCGCGGTCGGCGGCGGAGCGCAGCCGGCGCAGCAGCGGCTCGGCCGCGCGGCGGCCCAGGGTGACCATCGGGTCGGCCACCAGGACCCTGGTCCTGCGGGCGTACAGGGCGTGGACGGCGAACAGGCCGCCGGGGCCGATCACCAGGTGGTGGATGCGGTCGCCGCCGGGGAGCGGGACGGAGTGCAGGGTGTGCCAGCCGGCGCCGTCGAGGCCGTCCAGGGCCTGGCCGACGGTCTGCTCGGCGGTCAGGGCGTGCCGGCGCGGGTCGGGGCGCAGCCGGTGGGCGGGGGCGCGGTCGAGGGCGACGAGCAGGGCCTCGCCGGGGCGGTTGGGGGCGAGGTCGTCGTCCGGGTGCAGGGTCAGCCGGGCGAGTTCGGCCGGGGTCGGGACCGGGGGCGGCCCCACGGTCACGGGGCCGGTGAGGAAGGGCCGCAGGGCGTCCAGCACCTCGTCCCTGCGGTCCTCGCCGAGCAGGCTGACCCGGCCCGCCTCACGGTCGTACCAGGCGACGCTGCTTCCGTCCTCGCGGCAGACGTACAGCCGCTCACCGCCGTGCCGGAAGGCCGGCACCACGCGCAGTCCGCTCATGCCATCACCCCTCGACCATGGGAACAGGCGGGGTGCTCCCGGGGCAAGACCGGTTACCGTGGAGGCGGTCCCGAGCGGGGGAGTTGGGGAGGCGCCGTTGCGTACCCTCGGAATGCAGCCCGACGTACCGGTTCCGGAGAGCCCGTGGGACGAGGTCGTGCCCGGTCTGTGGATGGGCGGCCACGAGTTCCGGAGCCGTTCGGGACGGCTGGAGATCGCCGTCGTCGGTGACGAGTTCGACGTGGTGCAGAGCATGCTGCGGCTGCCCGGGTACGGGCCGGACCCGGGCGTGGAGCACCACGTGTGGCCGATCCCGGACGGACCGCTGGACGGGACCCAGCTGGCGGGTGTGATCCGGCTGGCGCGGGCGGTGAACGAGGCGCTGGACGCCGGGCGCCGGGTGCTCGTGCGCTGCTACCACGGGTACAACCGGTCGGGGCTGGTCATCGCGCACGCCCTGGTGCAGCGGGGTGACACGGCCGACCAGGCGATCCAGCTGATCCGGGCCCGCCGTTCGGCGTGGGCGCTGCACAACGAGCTGTTCGTGGACTATCTGCGGACGGGGCTGGCGACCGTGCGGCTGCTGGAGGAACTCGCCGAGTGAGCCCCGGCTCGCGACGCGACGAGCCGGCGACGCGACGAGCCGGCGACGCGAAGAACCATCGGAGCGAAGAACCACCGGAGCGGTACGCCGAAGCAGTACAAAGCAGACGTCCGTCAGAATGTAGGGATGCCAGACCGTCGTCCCGCGCGCACCGCTCCCGTCCTGGCCGTCGTCGCCCTGCTGTCGGCGACGGCGACGGCCTGCGGGGACACCGGCGCGCTGCACGGCGCCGGGCCCACCGCGACCGCCGTCGGCCCGGTCCGGCTGTGGCCGGACCTCAGGCCGGCGTCCAGCCCGGCCTATCCGTACGACGTGGCGACCCGGCGCACGGTCAAGGGCGTCACGGTGCCCGGTGACGACATCCGGAGGGCGGATCCGGTGGACGTGGTGGCGGCGGAGCTGACGGCGCGCCCCGACGAGTACGGGTCCAAGGGCGCGTACCACGCCACCGTGGACCGGATGAAGGAGTGCCGGCCGGGCGGCGACCGGGCCCGGTGTCCGCTGCTGAAGCCGTACTACCGGGACCTCACCGGGGACGGCCGGGCGGATCTGACGCTCGGCTTCCGGCTGTACCCGACCAACCAGACGGCGGTACGCGTCTACACCGTCGAGCGGCACCGGCTGGTGCAGGTGCTGGCCGACAACGACGCGATCACCGGGGTGGAGCTGGCCGGGCGGGCGCTGATCGAACGCTCCCCCGCCGACATCTCCGGTTACGAGTACCGCACCACCTGGGTGTGGGACCCGGGCCAGCGCGCGATGGTGTTCTCCCGCGACGAGTACCTGCACGTCGGCGACGGCCGGCACGGCAGGACACCGTCCCCGTCGGCCCGGCCCTCCGCCTCGCCCTCCGCCCCGCCCCCGTCCTCCGCCTCGCCGTCCGCCGGTCTCCCGGGTGCGCGATGAGGTTCGCGCTGCCTTCCTGGGCCGGGGCCCTCGCCGTCAAGGCCGCCGCGTTCATCACGGTGATGTGCTGTGCGCTGGCCGCGCTGCTCGGCGTCCTCGTCCATGTCTCGGTGACCAACCAGACCGTCGGCCAGGCCCGTGACCTGGCGCTGTCCCGGCTGGCGGACGCCACCGGGGCGTACGAGGCCGGGGACACGCTCCGGCAGGGCGCCGGGGTGGACCCCGCGGGGCTGCCCGCGCCGCTGCGCGCGCTGGCGGTGGCCGGGCAGCGCGGCACGATGGTCGCCACCTACCGGGGGCGGCCGACCATGTGGGCGGCGGGCCCGGTGACCGGGCGCCGGGCGCTGGCCGTGGAGGTCGACTACTCGCAGCAGGCCCGCACCATCGCCGGTCTCGACCAGTCGATCCTGTGGTCGTCGGTGCTGGCGATCGGGGCCACCGTGCTGGTCGGCGTGTTCGCGGTGACCCGGGTGACCCGGCGGCTGCACGGCACGGCGCGGGTGGCGCGCAGGATCAGCGCCGGCGATCTGGACGCCCGGGTGAACGACCCGCGGACGAGGGACCCGTCCCGCCCGCAGGACGAGGTCGCCGCGGTGGCCGGCGCGCTGGACACGATGGCCTCCTCCTTGCAGGGCAAGCTGCTGAGCGAGCAGCGGTTCACCGCGGACGTGGCGCACGAGCTGCGCACCCCGCTCACCGGGCTGCACGCGGCGGCCGAGCTGCTGCCGCCGGGGCGGCCGACGGAGCTGGTGCGGGACCGGGTGGCGGCGCTGCGCACGCTCACCGAGGATCTGCTGGAGATCTCCCGGCTGGACACCGGGCGGGAGCGGCTGGAGGTCGGCACCGAGGAGCTGGGAGCGCTGGCCGCGCGGGTGGTACGGGCCTCGGGCACCGACACCGAGGTGCGCCTCCTGCGGGACGCCCGGGTGGAGACGGACCGGCGGCGGCTGGAGCGGGTGCTGGGGAATCTGGTGGCCAACGCGCACCGGCACGGGGCGCCTCCGGTGGTGCTGGCCGTGGACGGGCCGGTGGTGACCGTACGGGACCACGGCGGCGGGTATCCGGAGTACCTGGTCGCGCACGGGCCGCAGCGGTTCCGCACGGAGGGCGGGGCGACGGGGCACGGGCTCGGGCTGACCATCGCGGCGGGACAGGCGGAGGTGCTGGGCGCCGTGCTGGAGTTCGCCAACGCGGCGGACGGGGGCGCGATCGCCACATTGCGGCTCCCGGCGACCCCGCCCGGCCCGGAACCCTAGACCCCACGCGCACCCACCGACCGACGGGACGGATCCGCGAACCCACGCGCACCCACCGACCGGCGGGACCGATCCACGAACCCACGCGCCACACGCACCCACCGACGGCCGGGGCCGATCCGGGAACCCAAGCGCCACACGCACCCACCGACCGGCGGGACCAATCCGCGAACCCACGCGCCACGTAGGCGCGTCGTCGTGGCTGGTCGTACCCCCGTGGCCGAAGCCGTAGGGCGATAAAGCCCCGCGCTCCCCGCACGAGGCGCCCCATTTCGGTAGGTTCCGGGCATGACGAAGGCCGGAACCACCGTGGCGGCGGCCCCCGCTCCGCCGCGTGCCGCACGCCTCCCCCGGCGCCGGGGCGTCGAACTCTCCTTGCTCGTGCTCGCCGTCCTGCTGTCCGTGTACGGCTACTGCGCGGTGGGGCTGGCCCGGGCCGGCACCGTCCCGCCCGGCGCCGTCGGCTACGGCGCCGGGCTCGGTGTGCTCGCCCTGTTCGCGCATGTCGCGGTGCGCATCCGGGCGCCGTACGCCGATCCGCTGCCGCTGCCGATCGGGGTGCTGCTCAACGGGCTCGGGCTGGTGCTGATCTACCGGCTGGACCTGGAGACGCCGGGCGACCAGGCGGCCCCGACCCAGCTGGTGTGGTCCACGCTCGGGGTGGGGCTGTTCATCGCCGTCGTGCTGGTGCTGCGCGACCACCGGGTGCTCCAGCGGTACGCGTACGTCTGCGTGGTGGCCGCCCTGGTCCTGCTGGTGGCGCCGATCCTGTTCCCGGCGGTCAACGGCGCCCGGATCTGGATCCGGCTCGCCGGGTTCTCCATCCAGCCCGGGGAGTTCGCGAAGGTGCTGCTCGCGGTGTTCTTCGCCGCCTATCTGGCCGCCAACCGCAGCGCGCTCGCCTACACCGGCCGCCGGCTGTGGCGGCTGCAGTTCCCGACCGGGCGGGTGCTGGGGCCGATCCTGACGATCTGGCTGGTGAGCGTGGGCGTCCTGGTGCTGGAGCGGGACCTCGGCACCTCGCTGCTGTTCTTCGGCCTGTTCGTGGTGCTGCTCTACGTCGCCACCGGGCGCACCGGCTGGATCGCGGTCGGGCTGCTGCTGGCCGTGCTCGGCGCCGTCGCCGTGGGACGTCTCGAACCGCATGTGGGCGGGCGGATCGAGGACTGGCTGCACCCGTTCGCCACCATCGAGGCCGGGCGGGGTCCCAACCAGCTCTCCCAGTCGCTGTTCGCCTTCGCCGCCGGCGGGATCCTCGGCACCGGGCTGGGGCTCGGCCACTCCATCCTGATCGGTTTCGCCGCGAAGTCGGACTTCATCCTGGCGACGGCCGGGGAGGAGCTGGGGCTCGCGGGCCTGGCGGCGATCGTGCTGCTGTACGCGCTGCTGGTGGAGCGCGGCTACCGGGCGGGCCTCGCCCTGCGCGAGCCGTTCGGCCGGCTCCTCGCGGTCGGGCTGGCCTCGATCGTGGCGTTGCAGGTGTTCGTGATCGCGGGCGGGGTCACCGGGCTGATCCCGCTGACCGGCATGGCGATGCCGTTCCTCGCCCAGGGCGGCTCCTCGGTGGTCACCAACTGGGCGATCGTGGCGCTGCTGGTCCGGGTGAGCGACTCCGCGCGCAGCCAGTACGACGGCCGGGAGGCCCCGTGACCGGGTACGGCGGGCGGCCGATGGGGCGGTACATCCGGCACGCCTGCGTGTTCTGCGCCCTGCTGCTGGCGGCCCTGCTCGCCAACGCGACCCGGGTGCAGGTCGTGCAGTCCGGCGAGTACACCGGCAACCCGGCCAACCGCCGTGCCGCCATCGCCCGTTACCAGCAGCCGCGCGGGAACATCCTGGTGGGCGGCCGGCCGGTCACCGGGTCGCTGGACACCGGCGAGCAGCTCCGCTACGAACGCTCCTACGCCGACGGCCCGCTGTACGCGCCGGTCACCGGTTTCTCCTCGCAGACCTACGGCACCACGCTGCTGGAGCACACCGAGGACGCGGTGCTGTCCGGGAGCGATCCGATGCTCGCGCCGCTGCCGCTGTGGAACGACGTGACACGCGCCCTGAACCCCGGCGGTGACGTCGTCACGACGCTGGACCGGCGGGCGCAGGAGGCGGCGTACCGGGGGCTGGCCGGGCGCAAGGGCGCGGTGGCCGCGGTGGAGCCGGCCACGGGCCGCGTCCTGGCGCTGGTGACCAGCCCGTCGTACGACCCGGCGGAGCTGTCCGGCAACAACGAGGCGGTGGCGTCGGCATGGGCCCGGCTCAACAGCGATCCGGAGAAGCCGATGCTCAACCGGGCGGTGCGGCAGACCTATCCGCCGGGCTCGACGTTCAAGGTGGTCACCGCGGCGGCGGCGCTGGACGCGGGCCTGGTCACGGACCTGGACGAGCGGACCGACTCCCCGGACCCCTACCGGCTGCCCGGCACCGCCACGCGGCTGACCAACGAGGGCGACGGCTGCGCGGACGCCTCGGTGCGGGACGCCTTCGAGTGGTCCTGCAACACGGTCTTCGCCAAGCTGGGCGTGGACGTGGGCGTGCGGGACATGGCGACCACGGCGCAGGCGTTCGGGTTCAACGACACGAGCCTGCGCATCCCCTTCTCCGTGGCGCCCAGCACCTTCGACACCCGGGTGGACCGGGCGCAGCTCGCGCTGTCCTCGATCGGGCAGTACAACACGCGGGCCACGCCGTTGCAGATGGCGATGGTCGCGGCGGCGGTCGCCAACGGCGGTCTGCTGCGGCCGCCGTACCTGGTGGAGCGGACCACGCGGCACGGCGGCGAGCCGTTCGCCGGGGGCGGGGCCCGGCCGGGCCGGCAGGTGATGCGGCCGGCCACCGCGGCCCGGCTGGCGGAGCTGATGGCCGGGGTGGTCCGGGAGGGCACCGGCACCAACGCGGCCATCCCGGGCGCGCTGGTCGGCGGCAAGACCGGCACGGCCCAGCACGGCGTCGGCAACACCGGGGTGCCGTACGCCTGGTTCGTGTCCTGGGCGCGGACCGAGGACGCGCCGGAACCGCGGGTGGCGGTCGCGGTGGTGGTGGAGGACGCGTCGGCGGACCGGGGCGAGATCAGCGGCGCCGGGAACGCGGCGCCGATCGCGCGGGAGGTGATGCGGGCCGTGCTCGGCCGGTGAGCGCCGGGGTCTGTCGTTCCGGGCCGTACCCGGCATGCTCCGGACGGGAGGCCCCGGGCCTGTCGTTCCGGGCCGAGCCCGGCATGCTCCGGACGGGAGGCCCCGGGTCAGCCGGCGGGCCGGAGCATCTCCGAGCGGATCCGCACGGTGGTGCGGGCGGCGTCCGCCAGGTCCACGTCGGCGGGGTCGCGCACGGAGCCGTCGACCTCGCCGACGACGGCCGCCGTGTTGCCGTCCGCCCAAGCGCAGACGCCGTAGGTCAGGGTGGCCGCGGCGGTCTTCTGGCTGAGCACCTGACAGCTCACGGGAGTGTCGGCGCCGGACGGGGTGACGTCGCGCGCGGGGCGCTCCACCGTCACGCCCTCGGCCTCGGCGGCGCCCTTGAGCATGTTGCGGCGGATCGAGCCGGTGTTCTTGAACCGGCCGTACATGCCGGACACGAGCAGCACGGCCCGGGAGCCGTCGCCGGGCGGGCTGTAGCGGCCGACGACGGCGTGGACGTCCTTGACGCCCCAGGCGCCGTCGGCCTCGTCCTCGACCTCCTTGCCCTTGGTACCGGAGAGGTCCTCGGCGAGGGTGTACTCGGTGCCGAGCAGGCTGTGCGGCAGGGCGAGTTCGTGCTCCGCCGCCGGGAAACCGCTGTCGAGCGCCGCGCCGAGCACCACGAAGCCGGCGACGAGGGCCGTGACGACCCCGCCCACGATGCCGAGCACCAGTCCGGTCCGGCGCTTCTTCGGCGGCGGCCCCATCGGCGGCCCGCCCCAGGCGGGATACGGCGTCTGCGGCGGATAGGGCTGCGGGGCCGGATACGGCTGCCCGCCCTGGTACGGCTGCTGCGCCGGGTAGGGCTGCGGGGCCGGGTACGGCTGCTGCTGCGGGTAGGCCGCCTGCCGGGGGTACGGCGGTCCGTACGGGCCGGGCGCGGCCTGCGCAGGCTGCTGGCCGTAGGGCCCCGGGTACGGCGGCTGCTGCGGAGGAGGCATGGACACGCCGAAACGCTACTGCACCCGGGCGGCCCGCCCGGCACTGCGCCCCCCGCGGAACCGGCGCACACGCCGGGCCAACAAGTCGTGCGCAAGGGATTGACGGTCTTGCTGACAGGCAGTCTCATAAGAGGCAGGACTACTACCCCCGGGTAACGAGGTGAGGGAGCCATGACGACCCTGACGGAAGCGGACGCGCTGGACGGCCTGCGCGACGCGCTCGGCCTGCTCAAGGACCGGGAAGAAGTGGCCGAACGGCTGCTCGTCTCTTCCGCCAAGCACTCCTTCGACCCGGACAAGGAGCTGGACTGGGACGCGCCCTTCGAGGAGGGCAAGTGGTTCTGGCCGCCGGAGCTGGTGTCGCTGTACGGCACCCCGATGTGGCAGCGGATGAGCGAGGAGCAGCGCATCCTGCTCTCCCGGCACGAGGCCGCGGCGCTGGCCTCGCTCGGCATCTGGTTCGAGCTCATCCTGATGCAGTTGCTCGTCCGGCACATCTACGACAAGGCGGCGACGAGCGCGCACGTGCGCTACGCCCTCACCGAGATCGAGGACGAGTGCCGGCACTCCAAGATGTTCGCGCGGCTGATCGCGCGCGGCGGCACGCCCTGGTACCCGGTGAGCCGCGCCCACCAGAACCTCGGCCGTCTGTTCAAGACCATCTCCACCACGCCCGGTTCCTTCACCGCCACGCTGCTCGGCGAGGAGGTGCTGGACTGGATGCAGCGGCTGACCTTCCCGGACGAGCGGATCCAGCCGCTGGTCCGGGGCGTCACCCGGATCCACGTGGTGGAGGAGGCGCGGCACGTCCGGTACGCCCGTGAGGAGCTGCGCCGCCAGATGGTGACCGCGCCGAAGTGGTCGCAGGAGTTCACCCGGGTCACGTCGGGCGAGTTCGCCCGGGTGTTCTCGGTCGCCTTCGTGAACCCCGAGGTCTACACGAACGTGGGCCTGGACAAGCGGGAGGCGATGGCGCAGGTCAAGGCGAGCGCGCACCGGCGGGAGATCATGCAGACCGGCGCCAAGCGGCTCACCGACTTCCTGGACGACATCGGCGTCCTGCGGGGCGCGGGCCGCCGCCTGTGGCGGTCTTCGGGCCTGCTGGCGTAGGTCCGGCGGGCCCGCCGCCAGGGCGCCTGGAACGGCGCGGGCGCCGGGGCCGCCGCGCGCCCGCGGCGATTAGGCTGGCCGTCATGACCCCGTCGGCCACTCCCGCGTACCGCCGGCTCAGCGTCGAGGAGCGGCGCAGCCAGCTCCTCGACGCCGCGCTCTCCCTCTTCGCCCACCGCGCGCCCGAGGACGTGTCGCTGGACGACGTGGCGGAGACGGCCGGGGTGTCGCGGCCGCTGGTGTACCGGTACTTCCCCGGCGGCAAGCAGCAGCTCTACGAGGCCGCGCTGGGGTCGGCCGCCGAGGAGCTGCGCCAGTGCTTCGACGAGCCGCACGAGGGCCCGCTGCTGCCCCGCCTGTCCCGCGCCCTGGACCGCTACCTGGCCTTCGTCGACGGGCACGGCACCGGCTTCAGCGCGCTGCTCCAGGGCGGCAGCGTGGTGGAGACCTCGCGCACCACCGCCCTCGTGGACGGGGTGCGCCGGTCCGCCGCCGAGCACATCTACCGGCACCTGGGCATCACCGGGCCCGGCCCCCGGCTGCGCATGACCGTCCGGATGTGGATCACCGCCGTGGAGGCGGCCTCCCTGATCTGGCTGGACGAGGAGAAGCAGCCGCCGGCCGGGGAGCTGCGCGACTGGCTGGTCGAGCAGTTCGTGGCCGTCCTCACGGTCACCGCGGGCCGCGATCCGCAGACCGCCGCGCTCGTCGGCGCGCTCGCCGGGGATGGCCGAGACTGAACCCGTGAAGAGCCAGGACACCCCCTTCGAGGGCGGCCCCATGGACGGGCGCGTGCTGCCCGTCCTGCTGGGCCCCACCGGCCACCCGCCGAAGACGTACCGCATCCCCGTCCCGGACCCGGACGGCGGCCCGCCCACGGTGCTCGTCTACCGGCGGGAGCCGCGCGGGCACAGCAGGAGGCTGGGGCTGGTCCAGGGCTGGAAGTACCGCTACGACCCGGACGACCGGTCCGGCGGCGGGCTCCGGTGGCCCTGGTCCCGGCCCCGCCCGGCGCCGTCCGGCAAGCCGGGTGACACGGACGGGTGACAGCGTTGGGCCGGACCGCCCAGGCTCGGCCCCTAGGGTGTGCCGGGACATCGGATGATCACCGTCACGTCTGATTATCACCGTGCGACGGAAGGCGGAGAGCCCGCCCCCGCCCGCCCGGAGGTGATGACGTGTCAGGAATGCTCCTGCGTCTGGCCGGCACGGCCGCGGTGGCGGCCCAGGCCGTCCTCGCGCCCGTGTCCGCCGCCGCCGCGCCGGACCCGCAGCCGTCCGTCGCCCGGCTGCTGACGGACCTCCAGCGGCTGTACCGGCAGACCGAGCAGGCCACCGAGACCTACAACGCCACGACGGAGGAGCTGGAGCGGCAGCGCGCCGAGGTGGCCCGGCTGGACGCCGAACTGGTCCGCGCCCGGCTCACCCTCGGCGCCCACCGGACCGACGCCGGCCGGCTGGCCCGCCAGCAGTACCAGAGCGGCGACGGCCTCGGCCCCTACGTCCGCCTGCTGTTCGCGCCCGACCCGCAGCACGCGCTGGACGAGGGCCACGTCATCGGCGAACTGGCCCGCGAACGGGCCCGTACGGTGGTCCTGCTGACCGAGGCGGAGAAGCGCAAGGACGCGCTGGCCCGCGCGGCCCGCAAGGCCCTCGACACCCAGCTCGGCCTGGCCGGCCGGCAGCGGCGGCAGCGCGACGAGGTGCGGGACCGGCTGGCCGGCGTGGAACGTCTGCTGGCCCACCTCACCCCGGAGCAGCTCGCGGCCGTGGCCCGGCTGGAGGAGCAGGGCGTCGCCGCGGCCCAGCGGCGCCTGGCCACCGCGGGCGCGCTGCCCGACGACCGGCCGGCCGGACCCCGGGCGCGGCGCGCGGTCGGCTACGCCATGGCGCAGCTCGGCAAGCCGTACCGGTGGGGCGCGCAGGGCCCCGACGCCTACGACTGCTCGGGCCTCACCTCACAGGCGTGGTCCCACGCGGGCACCCCCATCCCGCGCACCAGCCAGGAGCAGTGGCGCCGGCTGCCGAAGGTGCCGCTGAACCGGCTGCGCCCCGGCGACCTGGTCGTGTACTTCCCCGAGGCCACGCACGTGGCCCTGTACGTCGGGGACGGCAAGGTCGTCCAGGCGCCGAGGCCGGGCGAGAAGGTCACGGTCGCGCCGCTCGCCTCCTACCCGGTGCTCGGCGCCGTACGGCCCGGCCCCGGAGGCGGGGGCGGCGGTCAGGCCCCGGTGAGCGAGCCCAGGTAGGCGGCCGCCTTGTCCGGGTCGAAGAAGAAGTCCTCGAAGTCGGCCGGGTTGTTGAAGCCGTTGGCGAAGCGGTCCGCCACCGGCTGGAGCTGCCCCGCCGCGCCGATGAGGTTCAGCACGTGCTCCGGCGGCGGCGCCAGCATGGCGTTCGTCCACTTGGTGACGTGCTGCGCGGTGGCCCAGTAGCGGTCGAACGTCTGCCGCATCCACTCCTCGTCGAACGGCTGGTCGCCCCGCTCCAGGATCGACGCCAGATACGCCGCCGCGCACTTGGACGCCGAGTTGGAACCCTGGCCGGTGATCGGGTCGTTGGCGACGACCACGTCGGCCACGCCCAGCACCAGGCCGCCGCCGGGCAGCCGGCCCACGGGGTTGCGCACGGTCGGGGCGTAGCGGCCGGCCAGCGTGCCGCCGGCGTCGGTGAGTTCCACCTTCGTGGCCCGCGCGTACTCCCAGGGCGTGAACCGCTCCATGAGTTCCAGGGTCAGGGAGAGGTGCTCCGCCGGGTCCTTGACCCCGCGGAAGGCGTCCAGCGGGCCGCCGGGTATGCCCTCCCAGAACAGGATGTCGGCGCGGCCGGAGTTGGTCAGGGTCGGCATGACGAACAGCTCGCCGACACCGGGGACCAGATTGCAGCGGACCGCGTCGAAGTCCGGGTGCTCGGGGCGCGGGCCGAGACCGTGGACGTAGGCCACCGCCAGCGCCCGCTGCGGCTCGCTGTACGGGGAGCGCTCGGGGTCGCGGGCGAACATGGACACCAGCTCGCCCTTGCCGGCCGCGACCAGCACCAGGTCGTAGGCGCGGGAGAAGTAGTCCAGGTCGCCGACGGCCGCGCCGTGGATGACGAGCTGGCCGCCGCGCTGCGCGAAGGTCTCCATCCAGCCGGCCATCTTCACCCGCTGGTCGACCGACTGCGCGTACCCGTCCAGCCGGCCCACCCAGTCGATCGCCCGCTGGGTGGGACCCGGGTCGTGCGAGCCCGGTGCGGCGACCGAGACGCCGAGTCCCTCGATCTTCGGGGCCTGGGACTCCCAGAAGTTGAGCTGGAGATCACGCTCGTGCTGGAGCGCGGTGTGGAACATGCACTGCGTCGACATCACCCGGCCGGTACGGATCTCGTCCGCGGTCCGGTTCGACATCAGGGTGACCTCGTAGCCGTGCGACTGGAGGCCGAGGGCGAGCTGGAGGCCGGACTGGCCGGCTCCCACGACGAGTATCTTCCGCATGCGGGTGAGGGCTCCTAACAGGACTACTCGGGGGTTTCGGTCAGCGCGTGGCCGACCAGCGCCAGGAGGGTCTCGATGGCCGAGATCCGCCGCCGCGCGTCCATGATCATGACAGGGACGTGCACGGGTATCGTCAGCGCCTCCCGCACGTCCGCCGGATCGAACCGCTCACTGCCGTCGAAGTGGTTCACCGCCACGACGTACGGCAGCCCGCAGCTCTCGAAGTAGTCCAGCGCCGGGAAACAGTCCTTCAGACGGCGGGTGTCGGCCATGACGACGGCGCCGATCGCGCCGCGCACCAGGTCGTCCCACATGAACCAGAAACGCTGCTGGCCCGGTGTGCCGAACAGATAGAGCACCAGGTCGTCGTCGAGCGTGATGCGGCCGAAGTCCATGGCCACGGTGGTGGTGAGCTTGTCCGGGGTCGCGGACAGGTCGTCGGTGTCCTCGCTGGCCTCGGTCATCAGCGCCTCGGTCTGCAGGGGCGTGATCTCCGAGACGGAGGTGACCAGGGTGGTCTTGCCGACGCCGAAACCGCCCGCCACCACGATCTTGGTCGCGATGGGAGCGCGGGTCCGGTCCGTCTGCCAGGACTTCAGGTCCTCGTCCGGCTCGGCGAACCCGGCGACGAGGGGCGTGCCTCCGACGGAGGCGGCGTCAGAGACGGCGGAGTCCACTCAGCACCCTTTCCAGCAGCGCGCGGTCCGGGCGGCCGGTGCCGTGACCGGTCCCGGTGCCGTACACACGGATCTTTCCCTGGTCCGCGAGATCGCTCAGGAGTACGCGGACCACGCCGAGCGGCATCTTCAGCAGCGCGGCGATCTCGGCCACCGTGCGCATACGGCGGCACAGTTCGACGATGGCCCGCATCTCCGGCATCACCCGGGTGGCGAGGCCGCCGTTCGTCAGTTCCTTGCGCTCCTCGGGGGCCTCCAGCGCCGCCACGAACGTCTCCACCAGGAGGACGTGGCCGAAGCGGGTACGGCCGCCGGTGAGCGAGTAGGGGCGGACGCGGGCGGGTTTGCGGTCCCCGCCGCGCACCGGGAGGTGGCGCTTGCCGGCCATGTCCGGGGTGCCGCTCATCGGCTGCCCCCGGCCGGCTCGGTCTCCATGGACTTCCGCAGCTCGCTGCGGAGTTCCGGGGTCAGGACGTGCCCGGCACGGCCCACGAACAGGGCCATGTGGTACGCCACGACGCTCATGTCGCACTCGGCGGACCCGTGCACGCCGAGCAGCGAACCGTCGCTGATCGACATCACGAACAGGCTGCCCTCGTCCATCGCGACCATCGTGTGCCTCACCCCGCCGTAGTCCAGCACCTTGGCGGCGCCCACGGTGAGGCTGCCGATGCCGGAGACGATGGTGGCGAGGTCGGCGGAGGAGCCGCGCGGGCCCTTCGCCGGACCGGCCGCGCGGGACTGCTCCGCGTGGGCCGGATCGGACGACAGCAGCAGCAGTCCGTCCGAGGAGACCACGGCGACGGACTGGATGCCGGGTACTTCCTCGACCAGGTTGGTCAGCAGCCAGTGCAGGTTACGGGCTTCACTGCTCAGTCCGTAAGTAGTGGGCGCGGTCAACTGCTTGCCTCCTCGGCTGTGCCCCCCGTGGCTTCTTCGGCGTGTGCGTAGCTGGCCGGCCGCCGGTGGCCGGCCGTCTTCTCGGCGATCTCCACCTCCACGTCGCGGTAGCCGGCCTCGGCACCGCGGCGGAAGCCGCCGAGCCGGCGGCGCAGGGCCTCGGCGTCGACGCCGGTGCCGCGCTGGCGGGGCGGGGCGGTGGGGGCGGTGATCTTGGGTGTGCGCTTGGGAAGACCCTTGCTGGTGAGCCGCTCCTCCGGCTCGGCGGGTTCGGCGGCCGGCGGTGCATCGGCGGGTGTCCGCGCCCCGGCCGCGTCGTCGGCGGCCGGGTGTCCCGGCCCGCCCTCCGTGCGGTTGTCGTCGTCGGATGCGGCCGGCTCGCGGGGGGTGTCCTGGCCGGCGGCCGCCGGGTGCTCCGGCGGTGCCTCCGGGAGCAGCAGCTCCATCGTCGTCTCGGCGTAGGTCTCCGCCGGGGCCTTCGGACGGGTCTCGGTGTCCCGGGCGGGCCGGGCCGCCTGCTCGTGGGCGGGCTGCTCCGCCGGGGCCGCGTCCGCGGACTCCGCCTGGCGTACGGCCTGTTCGGCCAGGGTGACCAGGGGGTCCTTGGCGCGGGCGTGCAGGACGTTGGAGTTGGCCTCGGCGTCGACGCCGGGCAGGGTGAGGGTGCCCGTGGCGCCGGGGGCCGCGGCCTGCGGCGGGAGCGCGGCGGGCGGGGCCTCGGTGAGGAGCTGTGCCGGCAGGACCACCACCGCCGCGGTGCCGCCCTGCTTCTGCTCGCGCAACTGGACGCGGACGCCGTGGCGGTGGGCCAGGCGGGCCACGACGTACAGGCCGAGTCCGACGCCGTCGCCGTCCTCGTGGTCGTGGACGGAGCCGGGGTCGAACGCGGCGAGGCGGGCGTTGAGGCGGGTCAGGCGCTCCTTCGCCATACCGATGCCCTCGTCCTGGACCGACAGCATGACCTCGCCCGACTCCAGCAGCCAGCCGGAGACCTCCACCGGCAGCTCGGGCGGGGAGAACGCGGTGGCGTTCTCCATGAGTTCGGCCAGCAGGTGGGAGAGGTCGTCGGCGGCGAAACCGGCCACGTGGGCGTGCGGCGGCAGGGCGGCGATGCGGACGCGTTCGTAGCGCTCGATCTCGCTGACCGCGGCCCGGACCACGTCGACCAGCGGCACCGGGCCGGGGTGCTGCTGGACGTGCTCGGTGCCGGCGAGGACCAGCAGGTTCTCGCTGTGCCGGCGCATGACCGTGGCGAAGTGGTCCAGCTTGAAGAGGGTGGCGAGCCGCTCGGGGTCCTGCTCGCGCTCCTCCAGGCCCTCGATGACCGCGAGCTGGCGCTCGACCAGGGTCAGGGTGCGCAGGGCGAGGTTGACGAAGGTGGAGCCGATGCCGGTGCGCAGCCGCTCCAGCTGGGCGGCGGACTCGGCGAGTTCGGCGCGCAGCTCCTCGCGGGCGTCGGCCATCTTCTGCCGCTGGCCCACCAGGTGCTTGCGGTCGGTCTCCAGGGTGCCCACCCGCTCGTGCAGGGCGACGGCGTGCGCGTGCAGGGCGTTGACCGAGCGGACCACCTGGGCGAACTCGTCGTTGCGGCCCGTGAAGGCGATCGGCTCCTGGGCCGTGGGGTCCTCGGCCCCGGCCAGGCGGGCCGAGCCGCGGCGCAGGACGGACAGCGGGCGGGTCAGGGTGCGGGCCATGGCGGTGGCGACACCGACCGCGACCAGCAGCAGGACGCCGAGGACGGCGACCCGGACCTCCAGGGCGGTGACGTCGTCGTCCCGCAGCTTCTCGAGGTCCTTGGTGCGGTGGTCGTAGAGCGCGGACTCGGCGCCGCGCATCAGGTCGACGCGGGCGGACAGGGCCGCGTCCAGCTTCTTGGCACTGGTCGTCAGCTCGCTGTCGGCGAGGGTGGGCTCGTCGGTGAGCGCGGCCAGGTACTTCTCGGCCGAGTTGACCTCGGCGCCGGTGACGGTGGAGTCGTAGGAGTCGACGGCCGCCTTGGGCGCGGTGTCCCGGAAGCCGGCGAGGGCCGCGTCGGCGCGCAGCCGGGCCTGCTGGGCGGCGGCGGTGAGCGCGTCGCGCCGCTTGCGGTCCTCGTCGGTGCCGGTGGCGGTCGTGGTGGGCAGGCCGGTGACGGGGTCGGTCACCGTCTGGGTGCCGCCCGGGACGTTCAGCGCGGCCAGCAGCAGGCCGCGGGCGGCCGCGGACTGCTGGACGGCGGAGTCCAGCTCGGCCAGGGCGTGCGCGCCGGAACCGGCCCGCGGCGGCGTCCGCTCGGCCAGTTCCTCGGCCAGCCGGTGCAGCTCGGTGATGGCCGCCGTGTACGCCTGGTGGGTCTGGAGGGCGTCGTCCTTGCCGGTGAGCGCGGCGCGGCGGACGGCGCCGATGCGGTCCAGGGCGGTGCGCAGGTCCGCCGGGGTGTCGGTGTCGGCGCGCAGCTCCTGGACCTGCCGGTCCACGCGGGCGCTGCGGTCCTCGGAGGGCGCCTTGGACTTGGGGCGGCCGGCCGCGACGTAGGAGGTGACCTGATCGCGTTCGTCGGCGAGCGAGTGGGCGAGCGTCAGCGCGTCCTGGGTGCGGGCGGCGAGCGTCACCAGCTCCTGGGAGTCGCCGACGTCCCCGGAGGCGCCGAGCAGCGCGGGCGCGCCGGCCCCGGCCACGGCGGCGGCCACCACGGCGACGGCGACGATCAGCCGGGTGCGCACATGGCGGGGGCGACCGGTGCCCATGGGTGTCTCGGGGACGGTCCCCGCGGGGGCCGTCTGACTGCCTGTGCGCCGAGGCCGCTTTTTCTGCACCGGTGCTCGCATTCCTGAACTCGTCTACCCAGGGGTCCGGGTGGCACCCCGTCAGCTCGGTGCCAGGTGGTGCGTACACCCGGTTCGTATGGTTCCCGACCCTCCCAGCGCCGGTGGGCAGTGGTCGCGCATCACCTGACCCGCCACCCGAAGGAGTGAACATCGGAGGGGAGTTGGCGGGCAAGTTCCTCTGGCGTGTGCCCGGCTCCCCCGCGGCGGGCCGGTTGGACGCGCGCGGCAGGCTTTGGCAATATTCGCCACCACGCCTTCCCGGACTGCCCTATTCCCCCCCAAATCAGGCGCCTGACCTGCGAGGTCGCGGAATTCCACCGGTGCTTGCCGGCCGTTGGCGCGCCATGTGAAGGGCTCGTGCAGACTGGCCGGATGCGCACTGATCTTGTTTCGGAACCCGGCGACCCGGGCCGCCCCAACGAGGACTTCGCCGGTGTCGGACTACCCGCCTGCGGACAGGGAGGTTGCGCGATCGTCCTGGACGGAGTGACCCCGCCCCGGGGCGGGACGGGCTGTCTGCATTCCGTTCACTGGTTCACGGCGCGGCTGGGCGGTGCGCTGACCGAACTGACCGTTTCCTGCCGAGATCTGACGCTGGCGGAGATTCTCGCGCGGGCGATCCGGCGTACCGCCGACGCCCATGCGGACACCTGTGACCTTTCTCACCCGCGGACGCCTCAGGCAACCGTCGCCCTGGCCCGCTGGTCCGCCGCGGAGGTCGAGTACCTGGTGCTGTCCGACGCCGCGCTGCTGCTGTGCGGGCCCGACGGCGGGGTCACCCCGGTGCTGGACGACCGGCTCGCCCGGCTCCCGCCCGCCGCGCTGGCCACGGAGGCCCTGGTCGACACGCGGCTGCGCAACAAGGAGGGCGGCTTCTTCACGGCCGCCGCCGATCCGGCCGTCCACACGCGGGCGGTCACCGGGGTGCTGCCCCGGCACGCGGTCCGGGCGCTGGCCGCGCTGACGGACGGCGCGGCCCGCTGGACGGAGACGTTCGGCGCGGGCGACTGGACGGCCCTGTTCGAGGTGGTCGCCAAGGAGGGTGCCCGGTCGCTGGTCGAGCGGGTGCGGGAGCTGGAGACGGCGGACCGGGAGCGGCGGGCGTTCCTGGGGCGGGGCAAGACGCACGACGACGCGACGGTGGTCTACGCGGAGCTGTGAGGCGCCCCAAGGCGTGCGGCGGCCGGGCCCGCCCGGGCGCGGGGAGCCGGCGGCGGGGCGGTCATCTGGCCATGACGCCGTTCAGCTCGTGCAGCAGCCGGGCCAGTTCGGAGACCTCGCGGCGGTCCCAGTGGGCGAGCTGGCGGACGTAGCGGGCGCGGCGGGCCTCGCGGACGGTGCCGACGCGGCGGCTGCCCTCCTCGGTGAGGGTGACGAGCCAGGCGCGGCCGTCGGCCGGGTCGGGTTCGCGGGCGACGAGGCCCAGCTCCTCCAGGGCGCGCAACTGGCGGGACATGGTGGCCTTGCCGACCCCGATGTAGGCGGCGAGTTCCGTGGCCCGCTGGCCGCCCAGTTCGTCCAGCCGGATGAGCAGGCCGTACGCGGAGGACTCCAGGTCGGGGTGGACCTCCCGGGCCATCTCGGCCTGGCTGGCCCGGGCTCGCCGCAGCAGTACGGTCAACTCGCGCTCCAGCGACAGGAATTCCTGGTCTGCACCACTGGGCGTCGCCTGGCCGGCGGCGCGCAGCGCGCCGTCGTTTGCGTCCTCGTGCACGTCAGCACCCCTGATCGGTTTCGCAGTCCTGAAAGTTTCTGTCACACGTCGCCATCACCGCAGCTCCGCCAGTATTTCGCAGGCGTAGACCAACGGCGTCGTCCGGACCCCCTTCCACGCCGTCATCTACGTGCGTAGCTTCTTTATCACGCGACGAATGGCATGCCCACGCCAGTGGCACGCGGTCAGCCCCCCACGACCCCGCCCGCTTCCCCGCTCCCCTCCCCGGAGGCACGTCATGACCGTGCTCAGACCCGGTTCCGCCCGCCGCACCCGCCCCCGCCTCTCCCGCCGCCTCACCTTCGGCTCCCCGCGCCGCCTCGCCGTCGTGGTCACGGCACTGGCCGCGGGCCTGTCCCTCACGCTCCCGCTCGCCTCCGCGCAGGCCGCGAGCACGCCCGCCCGCGGCTCCGCCTACATGGGCATGGGCGTCCTCGCCCATGACGGCCGGGACGGCACGCCCAGCACGGGCGACGCCACCCAGACCGAGGGCGTGGACGTCTCCGGCTACCAGGGCAACGTCGCCTGGTCCACCCTGTGGGGCAGCGGGGTCCGCTGGGCGTACACGAAGGCGACGGAAGGCACGTACTACACGAACCCGTACTTCGCCCAGCAGTACAACGGCGCCTACAACGTGGGCATGATCCGCGGCTCCTACCACTTCGCCACCCCGGACACCACCAGCGGCGCCACCCAGGCCAACTACTTCGTGGACCACGGCGGCGGCTGGTCCCGCGACGGCAAGACCCTGCCCGGCGCCCTCGACATCGAGTGGAACCCCTACGGCGCCGCCTGTTACGGCAAGACCGCGAGCCAGATGGTCGCCTGGATCGCCGACTTCCTCGCCGCCTACAAGGCCCGCACCGGCCGGGACCCCGTGATCTACACGGCCACGAGCTGGTGGACCCAGTGCACCGGCAACTACGGCGGCTTCGCGGTGAACAACCCGCTGTGGATTGCCCGTTACGCCGCCGACCCGGGCACCCTGCCGGCCGGCTGGTCGTACTACACGATGTGGCAGTACACCTCCTCCGGGCCGACGGTCGGGGACCACGACAAGTTCAACGGCGCCCTGGACCGGGTGCAGGCCCTCGCCAACGGCTGAGGCACCGCCCGGGCGCGCCCGGTGCCCCCGGCCGGCCGCCCGGGGGCGTTCCGGGCACACGACGGGGGCCCGGGTCTTCCTCACGGAACCCGGGCCCCGCCGTCCCGTGACGTCCGTCACGCCGCCACGGGAACCTCCGGCTCCGCGGCGCTCGTGGCGGGCGCGAGAGCCAGCTCCAGGACCTGGCGGACATCGGCCACGGTATGCACCTCCAGCGTGTCCAGCACCTCGGCCGGGACGTCGTCCAGGTCGGGCTCGTTGCGCTTGGGGATGATCACGGTGGTCACCCCGGCGCGGTGGGCGGCGAGCAGCTTCTGCTTCACGCCGCCGATCGGCAGCACCCGCCCGGTCAGCGAGACCTCGCCGGTCATGGCCACATCGGTGCGGACCAGCCGCCCGGAGAGCAGCGAGGCGAGGGCCGTGGTCATCGTGACGCCCGCGCTCGGACCGTCCTTGGGCACCGCGCCCGCCGGGAAGTGGATGTGCACGCCCCGGTCCTTCAGGCCCGCCACCGGCAGCTCCAGCTCGGCGCCGTGGCTGCGCAGGAAGCTCAGCGCGATCTGCGCGGACTCCTTCATCACGTCCCCGAGCTGACCGGTGAGGGTCAGGCCCGCCGCGCCGGTCTCCGGGTCGGCCAGGGACGCCTCCACGAAGAGCACGTCACCGCCGGCGCCGGTGACCGCGAGCCCGGTGGCCACGCCGGGGACGGCCGTACGGCGCTCGGCCGGGTCCTGGGCGGACTCGGGCACGTGGTGCGGCCGGCCGATCAGCCCGCGCAGCTCGCCGTCGGTGACCGTGCACGGCAGCTCCCGCTCGCCCAGTTCGTGCTGGGCGGCGACCTTGCGCAGCAGCCGGGCGAGGGACCGCTCCAGGGTGCGCACGCCCGCCTCGCGGGTGTACTCGCCGGCCAGCTTGCGCAGCGCGCTGTCGTCGATCGTGACCTCGGCCCGGTCCAGGCCGGCCCGCTCCAACTGGCGCGGGAGCAGGTGGTCGCGGGCGATGACGATCTTCTCGTCCTCGGTGTAGCCGTCCAGGCGGACGATCTCCATCCGGTCGGCGAGGGCCTCCGGGATGGCCTCCAGGACGTTGGCGGTGGCGAGGAAGACCACGTCGGACAGGTCCAGCTCGACTTCCAGGTAGTGGTCCCGGAAGGTGTGGTTCTGCGCCGGGTCGAGGACTTCGAGCAGGGCGGCGGCCGGGTCGCCCCGGAAGTCGGAGCCCACCTTGTCGATCTCGTCCAGCAGGACCACCGGGTTCATCGAGCCGGCCTCCTTGACGGCCCGCACGATCCGGCCGGGCAGCGCGCCGACGTACGTACGGCGGTGGCCGCGGATCTCGGCCTCGTCGCGGACGCCGCCGAGGGCGACCCGGACGAACTTGCGGCCCATGGCGTGGGCGACGCTCTCGCCGAGGCTGGTCTTGCCGACGCCGGGCGGGCCGACCAGGGCGAGCACGGCACCGCCGCGCCGCCCGCCGATGACGCCCAGGCCGCGGTCCGCGCGCCGCTTGCGCACGGCCAGGTACTCGGTGATGCGCTCCTTGACGTCCTCCAGGCCCGCGTGCTCGGCGTCCAGCACCGCCTTGGCGCCCTGGATGTCGTACGCGTCCTCGGTCCGCTCGTTCCACGGCATCTCCAGGACGGTGTCCAGCCAGGTCCGGATCCAGGAGCCCTCGGGCGACTGGTCGGAGGCGCGCTCCAGCTTGTCGACCTCCTTCAGCGCGGCCTCGCGGACCTTCTCCGGCAGGTCGGCGGCCTCCACGCGGGCGCGGTAGTCGTCGCTCTCCTCGGCCGAATCCCTGGAGTTCTCGCCGTTCAGCTCGCGCAGCTCCTTGCGGACGGCCTCGAGCTGACGGCGCAGCAGGAACTCGCGCTGCTGCTTGTCGACGCCCTCCTGGACGTCCTTGGCGATGGTCTCGGCCACCTCCTGCTCGGCGAGGTGGTCGCGCAGTTGCTGGGTGGCCAGCCGGAGCCGGGCCACCGGGTCGGCGGTCTCCAGCAGTTCGACCTTCTGGTCGGTGGTCAGGAACGGCGAGTAGCCGGAGTTGTCGGCCAGCGCGGACACGTCGTCGATGGCCTGGACGCGGTCCACGACCTGCCAGGCGCCGCGCTTCTTCAGCCAGGTGGTGGCGAGCGCCTTGTACTCCTTGACCAGTTCGGCGACGTGGCCCGGCAGCGGCTCCGGCACGCTCTCCCCGACGCTTGCGCCCTCGACCCAGAGCGCGGCGCCCGGTCCGGTGGTGCCGGCGCCGATACGGACCCGGCTGCGGCCGCGGACCAGGGCCCCGGGGTCACCGTCGGCCAGCCGTCCGACCTGCTCCACCGTGCCGAGGACGCCGGTCTTCGCGTAGGTGCCGTCGATCCGCGGCACCAGCAGGACCCTGGGCTTGCCGGGTTCGGAACGGGCGGCGGCCTGCGCGGCCTCCACCGCGGCCCGCACCTCGGCGTCGCTCAGGTCCAGTGGCACCACCATGCCGGGCAGTACGACCTCGTCGTCGAGCGGCAGCACGGGCAGGGTCAGCGTGAACGCCGGTGACTCAGCAGCCATGATCTCCCCTTAGGCAGTCAACTTGAGCTATGCCGACTCAATGTTCTGGCGGCTCCCGATGTTCCCGAAGCGGTGTTCGCTCTGAGCGATCACCTGCCGGCCGCCACTCGTCCGTGGACGTCCCGCGCAATTCCCGTGAACGTCCGGCCCTGTTCGAGCAGGATGGGGGCCATGACTGCCGTGTACGACACTCCCGTGGTCCTGGACCGGCGCGACGGCCCGTACGGCGAGGTGGTGCTGCGCCGGCACGGCGCGCTGCTGCAGATCATCGCCAACGGCTGCTTCCTGATGGACACCTCCGACGGCCGCTCGGAACGCCTGCTGGTGGACGCCGCGCGCACCGCGCTGGACGGCCGCCCGGCGCCGGAGGTGCTGATCGGCGGGCTGGGCGTGGGCTTCTCGCTCGCACACGCCGCGGCCAATCCCCGCTGGGGCCGGATCACCGTGGTGGAGCGCGAGCCCGCCGTCATCGACTGGCACCGGGACGGCCCGCTGTCCGCGCTGTCCGCCGCCGCACTCGCCGACCCGCGCACCCGGATCGTACGAGCCGATCTCGTGGCGTACGTCAATGAGACATCCGACACGTTCGACGCGCTGTGCCTCGACATCGACAACGGCCCCGGCTGGACCGTCACGGAGGACAACGACGGCCTGTACTCACCGGACGGACTCGCCGCCTGCGCACGGGTGTTGAGACCCGGCGGGGTGCTCGCGGTGTGGTCGGCCGAGCCCTCTCCGGAATTTGAAGGAACCTTGCGGAATGCCGGGTTCCAGCAGGTGCGTACCGAAGAGGTGCCGGTTGCCCGGGGCGTTCCCGACGCCGTCCACCTCGCCGTCCGGCCTGGATAGCGACAGCGCGGTGAGTCCCCGTAATGTGCTGCCCTGACGCGGATCATTCAAGCGTCAAACGCAGACATGGGATCACCCCACGGATTCCGGAAAGCAACAACAGGGGCGGGCGATGGAGCAGACACACACCTCCCAGAGCGGCGCGGCGACGACCACCCCCGGCGCACAGCGCCGGGTGCTGGTCGTCGAGGACGATCCCACGATCGTCGACGCCATCGCGGCCCGGCTCCGTGCCGAGGGATTCCTGGTGCAAACGGCGGGGGACGGTCCGGCCGCCGTCGACACGGCCGAGGCCTGGCAGCCCGATCTGCTGATCCTCGACATCATGCTGCCCGGCTTCGACGGCCTCGAGGTGTGCCGGCGGGTGCAGGCCCAGCGGCCGGTGCCGGTGCTGATGCTCACCGCGCGGGACGACGAGACGGACATGCTGGTCGGGCTGGGCGTGGGCGCCGACGACTACATGACCAAGCCGTTCTCCATGCGGGAGCTGGCGGCCCGTGTGCACGTGCTGCTGCGCCGGGTGGAGCGGGCCGCGCTGGCCGCGACCACGCCCCGGTCCGGCATCCTGCGCCTGGGCGAACTGGAGATCGACCACGCCCAGCGCCGGGTGCGGGTGAAGTCCGAGGACGTCCACCTGACGCCCACCGAGTTCGACCTGCTGGTGTGCCTGGCGAACACCCCGCGCGCGGTGCTCTCCCGGGAGCAGCTGCTCGCCGAGGTGTGGGACTGGGCGGACGCCTCCGGCACCCGCACGGTCGACAGCCACATCAAGGCGCTGCGCCGGAAGATCGGCGCCGAGCGGATCCGCACCGTGCACGGTGTGGGCTACGCCCTGGAGACACCGACCCCGTGAGCGGCGGCGGGCGCCAGGCCGCACGGAGGAGCCCCGGGACCCTCGGCGAGGAATCCTGGGGCGGCGTTCGCCCGTTCTCGATCAAGACCAAGCTGGGCGTGCTGGTCGTCATCGCGGTGCTGATCACCACCGGGCTGTCCATCGTCGCGGTGCACACCAAGACGGAGCTGCGCTTCATCACGGTCTTCTCGATGATCGCCACGCTGCTCATCACGCAGTTCGTGGCGCACTCGCTCACCATGCCGCTGGACGAGATGAACGCGGTGGCCCGCTCCATCTCGCACGGCGACTACACGCGCCGGGTGAAGGAGCACCGCCGCGACGAACTCGGCGACCTGGCCCAGACGATCAACGTCATGGCCGACGAGCTGGAGGCCCAGGACAACCAGCGCAAGGAACTGGTGGCGAACGTCTCGCACGAGCTGCGTACCCCGATCGCCGGGCTGCGCGCGGTGCTGGAGAACATCGTCGACGGGGTCACCGAGGCCGATCCGGAGACCATGCGGACGGCCCTGAAGCAGACCGAGCGGCTCGGCCGGCTGGTGGAGACCCTGCTCGACCTGTCCCGGCTGGACAACGGCGTCGTCCCGCTGAAGACCCGGCGGTTCGAGGTGTGGCCGTATCTGTCGGGCGTGCTGAAGGAGGCCAACATGGTCGCCTCGGCGCGCGCGGGCATCGCCTCCGGCTCGGGCAGCCACACCCGCAAGGACGTCCATCTGCACCTCGACGTCTCGCCGCCGGAGCTGACCGCGCACGCGGACCCCGAGCGCATCCACCAGGTCGTCGCGAACCTGATAGACAACGCGGTCAAGCACAGTCCCGCGCACGGCCGGGTGACCGTGAAGGCGCGGCGCGGGCCGCAGCCGGAGTCACTGGTGCTGGAGGTCCTGGACGAGGGCCCGGGCATCCCCCGGTCCGAGTGGCACCGGGTGTTCGAGCGGTTCAACCGGGGTGCCGTCACCCGGCCGCACGGCCCGGGCAGCGACGGCGGCACGGGCCTGGGGCTGGCCATCGCCCGGTGGGCGGTCGATCTGCACGGCGGCCGGATCGGTGTGGCCGAATCCGAGCGGGGCTGCCGGATCATCGTCACTCTCCCAGGACTGACTTCCCTGCCGGGTTGACGTACAGTCCGCACCGGAAGCTCAAGATCCACGACGGGGCCGCCGCCGCTCGGCGCAGGCGGACACGTGTGATCAGGGCAGGCCCGGGCACACGTCGAACGACAGTGCGCCGGGCCCGTGCCGGCGCACCCTCTCACCTGCCGAACCACGCTTGTTTCCCGCCATATCAAGCCCCGAAACAAGATTTCCGATGTGACTTACACGACGATGACCTTGCTCGACCTGACCTTCCCCGCCAGGGAGGCGTAGCCTTTATTCCCGCTGTCCATCACCTTGTGAAGCGGAAGAGGGCGGTTGCCGCCGTGTCGCCACAGTCCCCCAGTAACTCATCGAGCGCCCCCGGCCTCCGGCCGGGCGGTACCCCCACCACCGACGACCGAGCCGGGAAGAACCCCGCCGCCGCGTTCGGTGCGAACGAATGGCTCGTCGACGAGATCTATCAGCAGTACCTCCAGGACCCGAACTCGGTGGACCGAGCCTGGTGGGACTTCTTCGCCGACTACAAGCCGGGGGCTCCTGCCACCCCGGCCCCGGCGGGCACCGCGGCCACGGGGGCCGCGGAGACCACCTCCCGCACGGCCGCGCAGGCCGCCCCGGCCCCGGCCGCCCAGGCCGCCGCCCCGGCCCCCGCGCAGGCACCGGCCCCCGCGGCCCCCGCTCCCGCGGCGCAGGCCGCCCCGGCCAAGCCGGCGCAACCCGCACAGGCGCCCGCTCAGCCGAAGGCCGCCGCACGGCCCGCTCCCGCTCCCGCCAAGGATGCGAAGGAAGCGCCCGAGGGCCCCGAGCTGGTCACGCTGCGCGGCCCGGCCGCCGCCGTGGCGAAGAACATGGACGCCTCGCTGGAGATGCCGACCGCCACCTCGGTCCGCGCCGTCCCGGTGAAGCTGCTGTTCGACAACCGCATCGTCATCAACAACCACCTCAAGCGCGCCCGCGGCGGGAAGATCTCCTTCACGCACCTCATCGGGTACGCGATGGTGCAGGCCGTCAAGGCCATGCCCGCGATGAACTGGGCGTTCGGCGTCAAGGACGGCAAGCCGACCCTGATCAAGCCGGCGCACGTCAACCTCGGCCTGGCCATCGACCTGGTCAAGCCCAACGGTGACCGCCAGCTCGTCGTGGCCGCCATCAAGAAGGCCGAGACGCTGAACTTCTTCGAGTTCTGGCAGGCCTACGAGGACATCGTCCGCCGCGCCCGCGAGGGCAAGCTGACGATGGACGACTTCTCCGGCGTCACGGTCTCCCTGACCAACCCCGGCGGCCTCGGCACCGTGCACTCCGTGCCGCGGCTGATGCCCGGCCAGTCCGTGATCATGGGCGTCGGCGCCATGGACTACCCGGCGGAGTTCCAGGGCACCAGCCAGGACACCCTGAACAAGCTCGGCATCTCCAAGGTCATGACGCTCACGTCGACCTACGACCACCGGGTGATCCAGGGCGCCGCCTCCGGCGAGTTCCTGCGCAACGTCGCGAACCTGCTGCTCGGCGAGAACGGCTTCTACGACGACATCTTCGAGGCGCTGCGCATCCCCTACGAGCCGGTCCGCTGGCTCAAGGACATCGACGCCAGCCACGACGACGACGTCACCAAGGCCGCCCGCGTCTTCGAGCTGATCCACTCCTACCGGGTCCGCGGCCACGTCATGGCCGACACCGACCCGCTGGAGTACAAGCAGCGCAAGCACCCCGACCTGGACATCGTCGAGCACGGCCTCACCCTGTGGGACCTGGAGCGCGAGTTCGCCGTCGGCGGCTTCGCCGGCAAGTCGATGATGAAGCTGCGCGACATCCTCGGCGTGCTCCGCGACTCGTACTGCCGCACCACCGGCATCGAGTTCATGCACATCCAGGACCCCAAGCAGCGCAAGTGGATCCAGGACCGCGTGGAGCGCCCGCACTCCAGGATGGAGCGCGAGGAGCAGCTGCGGATCCTGCGCCGGCTGAACGCGGCGGAGGCCTTCGAGACCTTCCTGCAGACCAAGTACGTCGGCCAGAAGCGCTTCTCCCTGGAGGGCGGCGAGTCCGTCATCCCGCTGCTCGACGCGGTGATCGACTCCGCCGCCGAGTCCCGGCTGGACGAGGTCGTCATCGGCATGGCCCACCGCGGCCGGCTGAACGTGCTGGCCAACATCGTCGGCAAGTCGTACGCGCAGATCTTCCGCGAGTTCGAGGGCAACCTCGACCCGAAGTCGATGCACGGCTCCGGCGACGTGAAGTACCACCTGGGCGCCGACGGCACCTTCACCGGCCTGGACGGCGAGCAGATCAAGGTCTCGCTGGTCGCCAACCCCTCCCACCTGGAGGCGGTCGACCCGGTCCTGGAGGGCGTCGCCCGCGCCAAGCAGGACATCATCAACAAGGGCGGCACGGACTTCACGGTCCTGCCGGTGGCGATCCACGGCGACGCGGCCTTCGCGGGCCAGGGCGTGGTGGCCGAGACCCTGAACATGTCGCAGCTTCGCGGCTACCGCACCGGCGGCACGGTCCACATCGTCATCAACAACCAGGTCGGCTTCACCGCGGCCCCCGAGTCCTCGCGTTCCTCCATGTACGCGACGGACGTGGCCCGCATGATCGAGGCCCCGATCTTCCACGTCAACGGCGACGACCCCGAGGCCGTCGTCCGCGTGGCGCGGCTCGCCTTCGAGTTCCGCCAGGCGTTCAACAAGGACGTGGTGATCGACCTCATCTGCTACCGCCGCCGCGGTCACAACGAGTCGGACAACCCGGCCTTCACCCAGCCGCTGATGTACGACCTGATCGACAAGAAGCGCTCGGTGCGCAAGCTGTACACCGAGTCCCTGATCGGTCGCGGCGACATCACCCTGGAAGAGGCCGAGCAGGCCCTCCAGGACTACCAGGGCCAGCTGGAGAAGGTCTTCACGGAGGTCCGCGAGGCCACCTCCCAGCCGGCCGCCGGGGACGTCCAGGCGCCGCAGGACGGCTTCCCGGTCACGGTCCCGACCGCGGTCTCCGCCGAGGTCGTCAAGCGGATCGCCGAGTCCCAGGTCAACGTCCCGGACAACATCACCGTCCACCCGCGCCTCCAGCCGCAGCTCCAGCGGCGCGCGGCGATGGTCGAGGACGGCACGATCGACTGGGGCATGGGCGAGACCCTCGCCATCGGCTCCCTGCTGCTGGAGGGCACCCCGGTCCGGCTGGCCGGCCAGGACTCCCAGCGCGGCACGTTCGGCCAGCGCCACGCGGTGCTGATCGACCGGGAGACCGGCGAGGAGTACACCCCGCTGCAGTACCTCGCCGAGGACCAGGCGCGGCTGAACGTCTACAACTCGCTGCTGTCGGAGTACGCGGCGATGGGCTTCGAGTACGGCTACTCGCTGGCCCGCCCGGACGCGCTGGTGATGTGGGAGGCGCAGTTCGGCGACTTCGTCAACGGCGCCCAGACGGTCGTCGACGAGTTCATCTCCTCGGCCGAGCAGAAGTGGGGCCAGACGAGCGGTGTCGTGCTGCTCCTGCCGCACGGCTACGAGGGCCAGGGCCCGGACCACTCCTCCGCGCGCCCCGAGCGGTTCCTCCAGCTCTGCGCGCAGAACAACATGACGGTGGCCATGCCGACCTCGCCGTCGAACTACTTCCACCTCCTGCGCTGGCAGGTGCACAACCCGCACCACAAGCCGCTGGTCGTCTTCACCCCGAAGTCGATGCTGCGTCTTAAGGCGGCGGCGTCGAAGGCGGAGGAGTTCACGACCGGCGGGTTCCGCCCGGTCATCGGCGACAGCACGGTGGACCCGGCCGCGGTCCGCAAGGTCGTCTTCTGCGCCGGCAAGGTCTACTACGACCTGGAGGCGGAGCGGGTCAAGCGCGGCGTCACGGACACGGCGATCATCCGCATCGAGCGGCTGTACCCGCTGCCGGGCGACGAGCTCCAGGCGGAGGTCAACAAGTACCCGAACGCCGAGAAGTACCTGTGGGCGCAGGAGGAGCCGGCGAACCAGGGTGCCTGGCCGTTCATCGCGCTCAACCTGATCGACCACCTGGACCTGGCGGTCGGCGCCGACATCCCGGCCGGCGAGCGGCTGCGGCGCATCTCGCGCCCGCACGGCTCGTCCCCGGCGGTCGGCTCCGCCAAGCGCCACCAGGCGGAGCAGGAGCAACTGGTGCGTGAGGTCTTCGACGCCTAGCCGTCCCGCCTGAGGGCCCGGTACCGAGTTCCCACTCGGCACCGGGCCCTTCTGTGTGTCCGGGCCCGGATCGGCGCCGCGGAGGGCCGGGGTCGGTGCCGCCGGCCCGGCCCGGCGCCGCGGACGGCCGTGCCGGGGTCGCCGGCCCGCACGGCGCCGCGGGGGGCGTGGCGCCGACCGGAGGTCCGGTCCGGCGCCGCGGGGAGGGTGGCCGGGGCCGGGCCCGTGCCGCCGGGCCGGGGCACGACCATGGCGGCCGTCCCGGTGCCGGTGCGCGGCTCCCAGGCGCCGGCGGCGGTGCGGGGGCCGCCGGCCCGGATCGGCGCCGCGGAGGGCCGGGGTCGGGGCCCGACGCCCGGCCTGGTGCCGGGGCCGGCGGTGCCGGGACCGCCAGCCCGGACCGGCGCCGCGGGGGACCGTGGCCGGGGCCGGAGGTCCGGCCCGGCGCCGCGGAAGGGGGGCGTGGCCGGGGCCGGGCCCGTGCCGCCGGGCCGGGGCACGACCACGGCGGCCGTCCCGGTGCCGGTGCGCGGCTCCCAGGCGCCGGCGGCGGTGCGCTCCTGCCAGGCCACGCTGAACGCGCTCTCCCCTCGGCACACCGCGGCTCCCCCCTTGCCCACGGCATGGGCGCAGGTCAACAGCCAGCCCGGGGCGATGAAGAACCCCGAACCCCAGTAAGCGTCACGTTCCGTTGCATGCCCGTCACCAGGTGCGCCGATGCGCGCGCGAGAGGGGCGCACCAGCTCCTCGAAGGCGCTCATACGGCGCCCGGGGCCGGGGACCGCGGCGGTACGACCGCCCCGCCCGGAGCCGCGGGATCCGAGCCGTCCGCCGTCGTGGCCGGTTCGGTCCAGGTCAGGGACACGGTGAAGGCAAGACGGGACCGGGGAACCATACGGCCGACGATCGCCCCTGAGACCGGAAGCGGCTGCTCGGCCGCACCGGGACGGTCCGCCGGCCCGGCTGGTTCGGCCGGCCCAGGGGGTCCGGTCCGGGGGCCCGGCCCGGTTGGTCCGGCCGGCCGGACGCGCTCCGCCCCGGGCTACGCGTCGCCCTCGCCGCTACTCGTCGTCCTCGTCGTCGAGCCGCGCGAGCCAGGTGGCCAGCCGCTCCACGGGCACCTCGAAGTCGGGGTTCAGGTCCACGAACGTGCGCAGCTGCTCGGCGAGCCACTCGAAGGTGACCTCTTCCTGGCCACGCCGCTTCTCCAACTCCTCGATACCGCGGTCGGTGAAGTACATAAGGGCACGTCTCCTGCGCAAACATCCAGCCGGCAACTCTCCCCACCACCCTAAGCGCCCCGGCCGCACGCACCTAGCCGCGGGCGGGCGCAGTCCTCCAGCGACCAGGCGCGGGCGGAGACGGAGGGGGCGCGGAGGGGCGCGGCCCGGTGCCGCCGGGGTCGCCCGCCTCCCTCGAACGGGTGTCTTGACTTCCGAATCCCGCGATATATCGTGTTGGATAGAGAACGCGATATGACGTGTCGCCGTACCCATGCCCGTCCAAGGGGGTCCCATGTCCGAGTGGTCCGTCAGCGAACCCCAGAAGCTGACCTTCGACGCCCCCGTGCGCGACGTGCGGGTCCGCATCGTGAACGGCACGGTGAACGTCGTCGGCACCGACGAGCCCGCCGCCCGCCTGGAGGTCTCGGAACTGGAAGGCCCGCCCCTGGTGGTCACCCGGAGCGGCGACACCCTCACCGTGGCCTATGAGGACCTTCCCTGGAGAGGCCTGCTCAAGTGGCTCGACCACAAGGGCTGGCGCCGCAGCGCCGTCGTCTCCCTGGCCGTCCCTGCGGACACCCGCGTGGAGGTCGGCGTGGTCGGCGCCGGGGCGGTCGTCTCGGGCATCCGCGGCCCCGCCGTGATCAAGGGCGTGACCGGGGACTCCACCCTGGTCGGCGTCTCGGGCCCGGTCCGCGCGGACACCGTCTCGGGGAGCGTGGAGGCGCAGGCGGTCACCGGGGACCTGAAGTTCCACTCGGTCTCGGGAGACCTCACCGTGGTGGAGGGCTCCGGCCCCTCCGTGCGGGCCGACACCGTCAGCGGTTCCATGATCGTCGACCTGGACCCGGACGGCCCCACGGACGTCGGCCTCACCAGCGTCTCCGGTGAGATCGCGATCCGTCTGCCGCACCCGGCGGACGCCGAGGTGGAGGCGAACACCGCGAGCGGCACGATCTCGAACGCCTTCGAGGGACTGCGGGTGCGCGGCCAGTGGGGCATGCACAAGGTCACCGGCCGCCTGGGCGCGGGCACGGGCAGACTGCGGGCCACCACGGTCTCCGGTTCGATCGCCCTGCTGCGCCGCCCGCACCGGGACGACGAGGACCCCGCCGCCCGGGACCCCGGCCCGGCGCAGACCCCCGACACCGCTTCCGCCCCGGCCGGTGACACGACCGACAAGAAGGTGCTCTGACATGCCTCCCGTCTTCGCCCACGGCCGTCTCCGCCTGTACCTGCTGAAACTGCTGGACGAGGCCCCTCGCCACGGCTATGAGGTGATCAGGCTCCTGGAAGAACGCTTCCAGGGTCTCTACGCCCCCTCGGCGGGCACGGTCTACCCGCGCCTGGCCAAGCTGGAGGCGGAGGGCCTGGTCCGGCACACCACGGAGGGCGGCCGCAAGGTGTACGCCATCACGGACGCGGGCCGCGCCGAGCTGGCCGGCCGCAGCGGTGAACTGGCCGACCTGGAGCTGGAGATCCGCGAGTCGGTCGCGGAGCTGGCCGCCGAGATACGGGCCGATGTGCGCGGCGCGGCCGGCGACCTGCGCCGCGAGATGCGCGCCGCGGCGTCCGAGGCCCGCCGGGACACCCGGGCCTCCGGCAGCGGTTCCCCATACGGGGAGTACGGCGAGCCGGCCGATACGGAGGCGTGGCAGGCCGCGAAGGAGGAGATGCGCCGGGTCAAGCAGGAGTGGAAGGAGCAGGCGCGGCGCGCGAAGGACGAGAGCCGCCGGGCCCGCGAGGAGGCCGAGCGGGCCCGCCGCCAGGCGCAGGAGGCCCAGGCACGGGCGCGGGCCCAGGCGCAGGAGGAGGTGCAGCGCATCGCCCGCCGCGTCCAGGACCGGGTCCAGGACCACTTCACGCGGGGCGACTGGCCGACCGGAGTCCGCGAGGGCCTGTCCGAACTGGCGAAGGAGTTCGGCGAGTTCGGCAGGGACTTCGGGAAGGGGCTCGGGAAGGACTTCGGCAAGGACCGGGGCGCCACCCGCACCGCCGGGGACGAGGCCGGACCGTCACCGTCCCCGGAGCCGCACATCACCGTCACCACGGAGGACTTCCCCGCCGCGTACGAACCGGCCTGGGCCCACGAGGACCCCACCGGTGATCCGGCCCGCGACCTGGACCGCCTCCTGGACCGCTTCCGTGACGACATCCGCGACACGGCCCGCGACCACGGCGTCACCCCGGCGCAGCTCCGCGAGGCCCGCCACCACCTCTCCGCGACGGCGGCCCGCATCGCGGCCCTCCTGCACACCCCGACCACCTGACCCGCCCCGGGACCCCGCGCCGCCCGCCCACCTGCCCGCCCGCCTGCCCGCTCACCTGCCCGCTCACCGAGGCCGGCGAGCGGGGTGGGCGGCACGGGGCCCGGAGCGAGCGCCCCGCTTCGGTCACCCGCCGGCCGGCCGGGACGGGCGGTCGGGCGGGCACACCCTCGACACCGCCTCGAACGTCACCCCGTGATCGGCCAGCACCTCACCCGCCACCCCCGGCAGCACCGTCAGCGCCAGCACCAGGTGCTGGTCCCCGATGAACCGCTCACGCCGGCCGTGGGCCACCCGCAGCGCCCGCTCCAGCACCTTCTTGGCCTCCCGGCCGAAGGCAGGCCGGCGGCCGGTCAGTACCGCCCGGTCCCCGGACAGCGCTCCGGCCCCGTGCACCTCCTCCACCCGCGCCACGATCTCCCCCACATCGATCCCGAGCCCGGCGAGCGCGTCCGCGTCGGCCCGGGTCAGTCCGGCCCGCCGCCGCGCCTCGGCCAGGGCCCGCCGCACCGGCTCCCGTGACTCCGCGAGCCCGAGGGCGGACAGCGCGGAAGAGGCCGGGCCGCCCGCACGGTCGAGCAGCGCCAGCAGCAGATGCCCGGCATCCACCGTCCGCGCCCCTCCCTCGCGCGCCTGCTCGACCGCCCCCGCGACCACCGCCCGCGCGTCCTTGGTGAACCGCTCGAACATCAACGCCTCCCGTACTTCTTGTGCACGGCCTGCCTGCTGACACCCAGCTCCGCGGCGATCTCCTGCCACGACCAGCCCTGAAGGCGGGCGCTGCGCACCTGGACCGCCTCCAACTGCTCCAGCAGCCTGCGCAGCGCGGCCACGGCCCGCAGCCCGATCCGTGGATCACGGTCGCCGGCACGCTCGGCGAGATCGGTTGCCTCACTCATAGCGTCAATCTAGGTTGACAATCTCCATCCGTCAACCACAGTTGACATCCGTCCCGCGCAAAAGGCGGGCCCGGCATCCGGACCCGCCTTCCGACCCAACGGCCTACAAAACGTCAGGAGTTGGTGAGCACGATCTTCCCGAACTGCTCCCCGGACGCCAGCCGTTCGAAGCCCTCGCGGGCCCGGTCCAACGACAGTTCCTCGTCGATGACGGGCCGTACACCGGTCGCGGCGCAGAAGGAGAGCAGATCCTCCAGCTCGTCCTTGGTGCCCATCGTGGAGCCGACCACCTTCAGTTCGAGGAAGAAGATCCGGGTCAGCTCGGCGTGCGAGGGCCGGTCCCCGCTGGTGGCCCCGGAGATGACGAGCGTGCCGCCGGGCCGCAGGGACTTCACCGAGTGGGACCAGGTGGCCGCGCCCACGGTCTCGATGACGGCGTCCACCCGCTGCGGCAGCCGGGCGCCCGGCTCCACCGCCTCCACGGCACCCAGCTCCAGGGCCCGCTTCCGCTTCGCCTCCTCCCGGCTGGTGGCGAAGACCCGCAGCCCGGCCGCCTTGCCGAGGACGATCGCGGCCGTGGCGACACCACCGCCCGCGCCCTGCACGAGGACGGAGTCACCGGGCCGTACCCCGGCGTTGGTGAACAGCATCCGGTAGGCCGTCAGCCAGGCGGTCGGCAGACAGGCGGCCTCCGCGAAGGAGAGCTGCTTCGGCTTGGGCAGGATGTTCCAGGCCGGCACGGCGACCTGTTCGGCGAAGGTGCCCTGGTAGCGCTCGGTGAGGATGGAGCGCGGTTCGTCGGGGCCGACCCCGTGGCCGGTCTGGCCGATGACGGAGTGCAGGACGACCTCGTTGCCGTCGGCGTCGATCCCGGCGGCGTCGCAGCCGAGGATCATCGGCAGCCGGTCTTCCGGGAGGCCGACACCCCGCAGGGACCAGAGGTCGTGGTGGTTGAGGGAGGCGGCCCGCACGGTGACGGTGCTCCAGCCGGGACGGGCCTCGGGAGCCGGACGCTCTCCCGACTCGAGGCCGGAGAGCGGCTGGTCGCGGTCGATTCTGGCGGCGTAGACAGCGAACATGGAGCCGACGATAGGGGCGCGGTGCCCCTGGCGGAACCACGGCGCTCTGTGACACATGCCCTCTTGCGCACCGCCGTCCATGCGGCGCAGCCCCGGCCGCGGCCGTGCGGCGCGGCCCGGCGGCGACCGCCCGAGGAAACCTCGCGCTCGCCCGGCCGACCGGGTGAGCGGGGCGAGAAAAACGGCCCCGCCCAGGCGGGCGGGGCCGTGGAGTGTCGCGTCAGCGGCGGGCGACGCCCTCCGCGCGCGCGGCGGCCGCGACCGCCGCGGTGACGGCCGGGGCGACCCGCTCGTCGAACGGCGACGGGATCACGTAGTCGGCGGCGAGGTCGTCACCGACCACCGAGGCCAGCGCCTCGGCGGCGGCGATCTTCATGCCCTCCGTGATCCGCGTGGCCCGCACCTGGAGCGCGCCGGCGAAGATCCCGGGGAAGGCCAGCACGTTGTTGATCTGGTTCGGGAAGTCCGAGCGCCCGGTGGCGACGACCGCCGCGTACTTGTGCGCGACGTCCGGGTGCACCTCGGGGTTCGGGTTGGCCATCGCGAACACGAAGGCGCCCTCGGCCATGGAGGCCACGGCGGCCTCCGGGACCGTACCGCCGGAGACGCCGATGAAGACGTCCGCGCCCGCGAGGGCGTCCTCCAGCGAGCCGGCGAGGCCGGCCTTGTTGGTGAAGCCGGCCAGCTCGCGCTTGACCGGGGTCAGGTCGTCCCGGTCGGCCGACACGACGCCCTTGCGGTCCGCCACCGCCACGTCCCCGATGCCGGCCTCGACCAGCATCCTGGCGATGGCGACACCGGCCGCGCCGGCGCCCGAGATGACGGCCCGCAACTGCCCGATCTCGCGCCCGCTCAGCCGCGCCGCGTTGCGCAGCGCCGCGAGCGTCACGACGGCCGTACCGTGCTGGTCGTCGTGGAAGACCGGGATGTCCAGGCGCTCCTGGAGCCGGCGCTCGATCTCGAAGCACCGGGGCGCCGAGATGTCCTCCAGGTTGACTCCGCCGAACGAGGGAGCCAGCCGGACGACGGTCTCGATGATGTCGTCCACGTCGGTGCAGTCGAGGGCGATCGGGACCGCGTCCACGCCGCCGAACTGCTTGAACAGGATCGCCTTGCCCTCCATCACGGGGAGGGAGGCCCGGGGACCGATGTCCCCGAGTCCGAGCACGGCCGTACCGTCGGTCACGACGGCGACCACGCCGGCCTTCCATGTGTAGTCGTTGACCAGCTCGGGCTGTTCCGCGATCGCGGTGCACACGCGCGCGACTCCGGGCGTGTACGCGAGGGAAAGGTCGTCCTTGTCGCGGACCGGCACGGTGGCCCGCACGGCCATCTTGCCGCCGCGGTGCAGCGCGAACGCCGGATCGAAGGAATCGAGGGGCTCGGCCCCGCCGTCCTGGTCCGTACCGGCGTCGCTGCGAGGATTGACGATCTCCGCTGCCACTTTGTCTTACCCCTTAGGTATGCATGGTTTGAGGGTCGACCACTCCTGGTGAGGGGTGGGCGGGCACCGCGTACGGCCCGATTGCTGATACGTGCGAGGCCGTACGCGACGGGCGCGCCGCACACGCGCCCTGAGCCCCGGATGAGGGGTGTAAAGAACCTTCTTACCGGACGGGCGGCACCCGCGACGAGTCCAATAGGTCCAAGGTCACATCCGGGAACCGGAAGGCGACTCGAAAGTGACACGCGGCCGACGGGCCGGAATGGCGGGAAATCACCCGGGCCCGGCTGCCCACATGATGAGACACGCCGAAGATTCTCCGGTCGGAGGGCCGGATTCCCGTAGAAGGTTCGGCGGCTATGGACCAAGGATGTACCGACCTGAGGCGATTCGGGGGTCACCCGTTATCCGATTTTGACATAGCGGGTCCTCTGAATGGCCTAGTCCGAATGGCAAGATGCCGTAAACCCACGAGGTCGCGACACCCGAAGGTGTGTGTTTCCGTCGACCCATCGGCAACTCTTCCCATCCGCCGGAGGAACCACGATGACCGCAAGCTCCACCCGTCGTACCACCGCCGCGCGCTCACGTCTGGCCGCGGTCGGTGCGATCGCGGTCGCAGGCACCCTGCTGCTCACCGGCTGCGGTGACCAGACGAAGGACAAGAACAAGGACTCCGGCAGCGCGTCCACCAGCAGCGCCCCGCTCGCCGACAAGCTCCCGCAGGAGATCCGGAGCAAGGGCAAGCTCAGGGTCGGGACGGACGCGGCGTACGCGCCGATGGAGTTCAAGGACTCGTCCGGCAAGATCGTCGGCATGGACCCCGACCTGGCGGTGGCCCTGGGCAAGCAGCTCGGGGTGACGTTCGAATTCCAGAACGGCACCTTCGACACCCTGGTCACCGGTCTGCGCTCGGACCGCTACGACATCGCGATGTCGGCGATGACGGACACCAGGAACCGTCAGGAGGGCGTCGACCCGGAGACGGGCAAGAAGGTCGGCGAGGGCGTCGACTTCGTCGACTACCTGACCGCCGGCGTCTCTATCTACACCCGCAAGGGCGACACCCAGGGGATCAACGACTGGGCGGACCTGTGCGGCAAGAAGCTGGCCGTGCAGCGCGGCACCACCTCCGAGGACCTGGCCAAGGCGAAGTCCAAGGAGTGTCGTGGCGGCAAGAAGATCACCATCGAGCCCTTCGACGACAACGAGCAGGCCCAGACCCGGCTGCGCTCGGGCGGCGCGGACGCCCTGTCGGCCGACTTCACGGTCGCCGCGTACGGCGTGAAGACCTCCGGCGGCGGCAAGGACTTCCAGATCGTCGGCGACCAGGTGGACGCCGCTCCGTACGGCATCGCCGTCGCCAAGAAGGACACCCAACTGCGCGATGCCCTCCAGGCCGCGATGAACGCGCTGATCAAGAACGGCGAGTACCAGAAGATCCTCGACAAGTGGGGCGCGCAGGACGGCGCCGTCAAGGAGTCCGTGATCAACGGCGGCAAGTGACCCGCGATCGACGACAGCGGCCACTGAGAGGCACTACCCGTGACTGACATACAAAAGACGGCGCGCCCGGGCGGCACGCCGGCGGCCGGCGCCGAGGCCGTCAAGGCCGTCCCGGTCCGGCACTACGGACGGTACGTTTCCGCCGTGATCGCGATCGCGCTGCTCGTCGCGATCGTCTACGCGTTCGGCCAGGGCAAGATCAACTGGCACGCGGTTCCCGAGTACTTCTTCGACGACCGGATCATGACCGGTGTCGGCAAGACCCTCCTGCTGACGGTCCTGTCGATGCTGATCGGCATCGTCGGCGGCATCGTCCTGGCGGTGATGCGGCTGTCGAAGAACCCGGTGACCTCCTCCATCGCCTGGTTCTACATCTGGTTCTTCCGCGGCACCCCGGTCCTGGTCCAGCTCTTCCTCTGGTTCAACCTGGGCCTGGTCTTCGAGTACATCAACCTGATGCCGATCTACAAGGACTACTGGTCGAACTTCATGACGCCGCTGCTGACGGCGTTGCTCGGCCTGGGTCTGAACGAGGCGGCGTACATGGCCGAGATCTGCCGGGCCGGCCTGCTCGCGGTGGACGAGGGGCAGACCGAGGCGGCCCACGCGCTCGGCATGAGCCACAGCAAGACCCTGCGCCGGGTGGTCATCCCGCAGGCGATGCGCGTGATCGTGCCGCCGACGGGCAACGAAGTGATCAACATGCTGAAGACGACCTCGCTCGTCGCGGCCGTCCAGTATCCCGAACTGTTCCGCTACGCCCAGGACATCGGCCAGAACTCCGGTGCCCCGGTGGAGATGTACTTCCTCGCCGCCGCCTGGTACCTGCTGATGACCTCGGTGCTGAGCGTGGGCCAGTACTACGTCGAGCGGTACTACGCCCGCGGCTCCAGCCGCCAACTGCCGCCCACTCCGTGGCAGAAAGTGAAGGCCAACATGCTGTCGCTGGGCCGCCCGAAGGGAGCGGTGGGCGCATGACCGAGAAGCTGAGCAAGACGCAGGACACCCCGGTCCAGGACACCGTCCCGATGGTCAGGGCACAGGGTGTGCACAAGTCCTTCGGCCATGTCGAGGTGCTGAAGGGCATCGACCTGGAGGTGAAGCCGGGCGAGGTGTTCTGCCTCATCGGGCCCTCCGGTTCCGGCAAGTCGACCTTCCTGCGCTGCATCAACCACCTGGAGAAGATCAACGCCGGGCGGCTGTACGTCGACGGCGAGCTGGTCGGCTACCGCCAGCAGGGCGACAAGCTGTACGAGCTGCGCGACCGCGAGGTCGCCATGAAGCGCCGTGACATCGGCATGGTCTTCCAGCGCTTCAACCTGTTCCCGCACATGACGGCCGTGGAGAACGTCATGGAGGCGCCGGTGCAGGTGAAGGGCGCCAACCGGAACGACGCCAGGGAACGCGCCATGCAACTGCTGGAGCGGGTCGGCCTGGCCGAGCGCGCCGGGCACTACCCGTCGCAGCTCTCCGGCGGCCAGCAGCAGCGCGTGGCGATCGCCCGGGCCCTGGCGATGGACCCGAAGCTGATGCTGTTCGACGAGCCGACCTCGGCCCTGGACCCGGAGCTGGTCGGTGACGTCCTGGACGTCATGCGGGACCTCGCCGAGTCCGGCATGACCATGGTCGTCGTCACCCACGAGATGGGTTTCGCCCGGGAGGTGGGCGACAGCCTGGTGTTCATGGACGACGGTGTGGTGGTCGAGTCCGGCCTGCCGCGGGACGTCCTGACGAACCCGCAGCACGAGCGGACGCAGTCGTTCCTGTCGAAGGTGCTGTGAGGCCCTGTCCGCAGTGCGGTAAGGGCCTGCCCGAGGCGCAGTAAGGCGCAGTTCGCGGCGCGGTGAGGCCCTGTCCTCGGCGCGGTAAGACCCTGTCCGCGGCGCGAGGCGCTACGGCGGGCCGGTCGCCCGGCGACACGGGGAGGGGCGGTGACGGGATTCCCGTACCGCCCCTCCCGCCCGTCCGGGCCTACTTGAGCGCGAGCAGCAGGGTGTCGGAGGGCGAGCACCACACCGGCCGGGCCTCGCCGAAGCCGTGCGCCCGCAGTGCCTGGGCGTGCCAGGCCGCGGACGGCGTCTCGCCGTCGGCGTGGGCGCCGTAGATCTCGAAGCGGCGTGCCGTGGGCGCGGCGAGGACCGGGTCCTGGGCCGCCAGCGCCCACCACTGCTCCCAGTCCAGCGCGCCGTCGCGCCTGGCCTGCTCCCTGCGGGCGCGCCGCTGGGCCTGCTCGGCCGCGTTGATCCGGGGCGTGGTGTCGTCGATCATGTGGTCGGCGTTCAGGAAGACGCCTCCGTCGCGCACGAGCCCGGCGAGCCGGCCGTACAGCGTGCCGAGCGCGTCCTTGCGCAGCCAGTGGAGGGCCGTGGCCGTGAGAATCGCGTCGTAGGTGTCGTACGGCAGCCGGTCCGGCCAGCCGGGGTCCGTCAGGTCGGCCTCGACGAAGGTGACGCGGTCGTCGTCCGCGAAGGTGCCGCGGGCGATGGCGAGCAGGGCGGGGTCGAGGTCGACGCCGGTGCTGGTGGCGTCCGGGAAGCGGGCGAGCAGCCGGGCGGTGATGGTGCCGGTGCCGCAGGCGAGGTCGAGGACGCGCGGCCGGGGTCCGGTGAACGCCTCGACCATGTCGAGCATGATCCGGAACCGCTCCTCGCGGTCGGGCATGTACCACTCCTGCTGCCGGTCCCAGCTCTCCTGCCAGGCGAGCCAGTCGGTTCCGGTACTGACGGTCATGAGAGCCCTCGTCTCCGCACACATACGTAATACCCTGGACGCACGACCGGCTGTTACCCGACCGCAGACACGACCCTAAGACGCCCGCGTAAGGACTACAAGTGGAACTGGCCTATTACTCGGATTACGCCGTACGTCTCGTCAACAGCGAGGAACCGGCCCGGGGCAAGGACACCCTGACCACGGTGGAGGCCGTCCGCGACCTCTTCGGCGTCAACGCGTCGGCCGCCCGTCGCGCCACCGACGCCGACGTCACCCGCTTCCGCTCGGTCCGGGCGCGGCTGCGCGCGGTCTTCGAGTCCGCCGACCAGGGCGACGAGACCCTGGCCGTGGACCTGCTCAACTCGCTGCTGCTGGAGTTCCCGGTCAGCCCGCAGATCTCCGGGCACGACTTCCGCGACGACGACGGCCGGCCGCTGTGGCACATGCACCTGGCCGACCACCCCTCCAACGCCACCGCCGGCTACGCGGCGATCGCGGCGATGGGCCTCGCCTTCCACCTCACCGAGTACGGCGTCGACCGGCTCGGCCTGTGCCAGGCGCCGCCGTGCCGCAACGCCTACCTGGACACCTCCACCAACCGCTCCCGGCGCTACTGCTCGGACCGCTGCGCCACCCGCGCCAACGTGGCCGCCTACCGGGCCCGCAAGCGTCTGGAGGCCGACCGGCCGGGCAGCAGCGGCCGGGCCGCCGAGAACGCCCAGCGCAGCAGCGCCAGCGGCGAGCGCTGATCCGCCCGGGCCGGCCGGAAGCGGAACCACGCCTTGCCCAGGATCAGTTCCTCGGGCACGACCCCGTAGTCCGTGCTGTCGCCGCCCGCGTAGGGGTTGTCCCCGAGCACCCACCAGCCGCCGTCGCGCCGCTCCACGGCCCGCTTGACCACCAGCAGGTCCTGCTGGAAGGGGTGGCGCAGGACCACCACGTCACCGGCCCTGACCTCGCCCCCGTACCGCACCAGCAGTTGGTCGCCGTGACGCAGCGTGGGCACCATGGACGGGCCGGTCACCTCGGCCAGTCCGAAGGGCGCCACGGCCCTGCCCCGTTCGCTGTCCTGCGACAGTTCCGGCATCCCCGGCACCTCCCCGGTCCGTTCCTCCACCAGTCTCAGTCTCACCCTGGACTTTTGTCCTAAGCCCTAGGGGGCAGCCGAGAAATCGCGTTCCTCAGGGAGTAATGTCGCACCTGAGAAGACGATCACGAGGAAGGAATGCTCCATGCTTTCCCGCCTGTTTGCCCCCAAGGTCAAGGTCAGCGCCCACTGCGACCTGCCCTGCGGCGTGTACGACCCGGCCCAGGCCCGCATCGAGGCGGAGTCGGTGAAGGCCGTCCAGGAGAAGATGGCCGGCAACGCCGACCCGCACTTCCAGGCTCGCGCCACCGTCATCAAGGAGCAGCGCGCGGAGCTGGCGAAGCACCACGTCTCCGTCCTGTGGAGCGACTACTTCAAGGCCCCGCACTTCGAGAAGTACCCGGAGCTGCACCAGCTGGTCAACGACGCCCTGAAGGCCCTCTCGGCCGCCAAGGCGTCGACCGACCCGGCGACGGGCCAGAAGGCCCTGGACTACATCGAGCAGATCTCCAAGATCTTCTGGGAGACCAAGCAGGCCTGACCCCCGGGTCCTCCCTGGCCCCCCGGCCGCGCCCGGCCCGCGTCCCGCCGTCTTCGGCGGGTGTGCGGGCCGGGCGCGGTTCTTTTTCGCCCGCGCCGCGAACTTCCCGAACTCGGCGGTGGGCCGCGGGCCTTGGCCGGGGTTGTGCCAAGCTGGGTGGGTGACCGCTCTGGAGGATCTGAGACGGCTGCGGCGTGTGCGGGACCGGATGGACCGGGAGTACGCCGAGCCGCTCGACATGACCGAGCTGGCCCGGGACGCCCTGATGTCCCCGGGCCACTTCCAGCGCAGCTTCCGCAAGGCGTTCGGCGAGACGCCGTACAGCTATCTCATGACCCGCCGGATCGAGCGGGCCAAGACGCTGCTGCGCCGGGGCGACCTCACCGTGACCGAGGTGTGCCTCGCCGTCGGCTGTACCTCCCTCGGCTCCTTCAGCTCCCGCTTCACCGAGCTGGTCGGCGAGACGCCGAGCGCCTATCGCGCCCGCGACCACCAGGAGAGCGCGGTGATCCCGTCCTGTGTGGCCCGCAGGCTGACCCGGCCGCGCCGCCGTCCGTACTGAGGCACGGTGTGCCGGCCCGCTCTAGGGTGTGGCCATGGATGTGAAACTCGCTCAGTGCTTCCTCGCGGTGGACGACCATGCCAAGGCCATCGCCTTCTACCGCGATGTGCTCGGCATGGAGATCCGCAACGACGTGGGGTTCGAGGGGATGCGCTGGGTGACCGTGGGCTCCCCGCTCCAGCCGGACGTGGAGATCGTCCTGGAGCCGCCGGACGCGAGCCCGGACGCCTCCCCCGCCGACAAGCAGGCGCTCAACGAACTCCTCGCCAAGGGCCTGCTGCGCGGGGTCATCTTCACCACCCCCGACTGCGACGCGCTGTACGAGCGGGTACGGGAGTCCGGCGCCGACGTCCTCCAGGAGCCGACGGACCAGCCGTACGGCGTGCGGGACTGCGCCTTCCGGGACCCGGCGGGCAACCAGCTCCGCTTCCTCGAACGCCCCACGGGCTGACAGCCGCCGGGCGGACAGCCGTCTGGCCGGGAACCGCCCGCTCCCGGCCCCGCCGGCTCAGCCCCAGGGTTCCACGTCCACCACGGCCTCGGCCGGCACGGGACCGTACACGTGCGGGAACTCCTCCCCGCCCGGCTCCGCCGCCTCGTACCGCACCGGCGCCCCGACCCGGGCCGGGTCCACCACCAGGACGACCAGCTCGTCCGGGCCGTCGTAGCCGCCGTAGAGGAACTCGGCGATCCGCGGGAGCTGTTCCCGGGTGGAGAAGTGGATGAAGCCCTCCTCCTGGAGGGTGCGGCCCCGGGTGGACCGCTCATAGGCGCCCCGCTCCCGTGCCGCCTCCCACAGGGCACGCTCGGTGATGTGCAGGATGTACGGCAGTTTCGGCATGCGCCCACGCTACGGCGTGCCGGGCGGCTCCGGCGCCCGGACCGTGCCGTTCTACGCGTCGGCGGACGGGCCGGGACCCGAAGGGCCGGGGCCGGAGGGACTTGGACCGGAGGAGCCTGCACCCGAGGGCCCGGGTCCGGTGTGCCGCTCGCCCGCGGCGGGCCGGGCCGGGTCCGTGTCGGCGCGGGCCGCGCAGCCGGGGTTGTGGCAGGGGCCGGGGCCCCAGACCGGTACCCAGGCGCCCAGCGTCTTGTGCCGCTTGACGACCGTCCCGACGGGCTGTCCGCAGACGGGACAGACGGATTCCTCGCTGCCCATGCCCTCAGGGTAGAGCGGCCGGGGCCGCGGCGCTTCCCGTCCGCCGCCGGCACCGGTCCCGGCGACGGACGGCGGCCCCGCACACCGTGGCGAAGTGCGGGGCCCGCCTGGCCGGAACCCCGGTGGAGCGTGCGAGGCCGGCACGCGCCCGAGGGCTCCGGGTTCTCCCCGGCCGCCGGTCCGGCGGCCTCAGCTGGTGCGCCGGGTGACGAACTCGGCGAGCGCCAGCAGACCGCCCGCCGCCTCCGGGTCGGGGATCGCGCGGGTCAGTTCCTGCACGGCCCGGGCCATCCGGTCGGCGGCCTCGGCCTGCGCCCAGTCCCGGCCGCCGGCCCGCTCCACCGCCAGTGCCGTACGCGCGATCTCCCCGTCCTCGCCCCCCTCCCTGGGATACGGCCTCGCGTACATCTCGGCGAGGTCGGCCGCGCCCGGCGCACCGGAGGTGAGCGCCGCCACCACCGGCAGGGACTTCTTGCGGGCGGCGAGATCCGCGCCGACCGGTTTGCCGGTGCGCCGTGGGTCTCCCCATATGCCGATGACGTCGTCGATCAGTTGGAAGGCGAGCCCCGCCTGGCGGCCGAAACCGTCCAGCGCGGCGACATCCGCCTCGTCGGCTCCCGCGTACAGCGCGCCGAGTGCGCAGGCACAGCCCAGCAGCGCGCCCGTCTTGGCCTCGGCCATGGCCAGCACCTCGTCCAGCGTCACCGCGTCCGGTGCGCGCTGCTCCAGTTCGCTGTCGGCGTGCTGGCCCTCGCATAGCTCCATGACGCAGGTGGTGAGCCGGGCCGCGGCGCGAGCGGAGGCCGGGTGCGGGTCCTCGGCGAGCAGTCGCAGGGCCAGCGCCTGGAGGGCGTCCCCGGCCAGGATCGCGTCGGTGTCCCCGAACACCGTCCAGGCCGTCGGCCGGTGCCGGCGGGTGGTGTCCCGGTCCATCACGTCGTCGTGCAACAGCGTGAAGTTGTGGACCAGTTCGACCGCCGCCGCCGCGCGGACGGCCGCCGCCCGGGCCGCCGGGCCGCCCAGGGCCGCGGCGGCCGCCAGCACGAGTGCCGGTCTGATCGCCTTGCCCGCGTTGCCCGCCGCCGGTGTGCCGTCGGCGTGCTGCCAGCCGAAGTGGTAGAGCCCGATCCGGCGCATGGAGGCGGGCAGCGACTCCACGGCGGCGCGCAGCTCCGGGTCGACCAGGGCCCGGGTGCGTTCCAGTTGCGCCGCCGCCTCCTGCCCGTCGGGCGGGCCGGCGGTGCTCCCGGTCATCCCCCGGTGCTCCCCCGCCGGGTCGGGCGGCACGCCGGGGGAACGCTCGTCGGTTGTCGTCATGGACTCGGTCATGTCTCCCCCTCGGCTGGTCCGCACGGGCCGGCGTCGCCGCCCCGGCGGGACCCGCGCCCCGGGGACCTGCGCCTTTCGGCGGCCGGGGGCACGGGCGCGGTGTGCGGGGACGTCACCTCCACCGGCCGATCTCGACGTTCTCCAGTACGCCGAGCGCGTCGGGCACGAGAACGGCCGCCGAGTAGTACGCCGTCACCAGGTACTTGATGATCGCCTGTTCGTTGATGCCCATGAACCGGACCGACAGGCTCGGTTCGATCTCGTCCGGGAGGCCGGACTGCCGCAGGCCGATGACGCCCTGCTCGGACTCGCCGGTACGCATGGCGATGATCGAGGTCGTCCGGGCCTCGGTGATCGGGATCTTGTTGCACGGGTAGATCGGCACCCCGCGCCAGGTGGGGATGCGGTTCCCGGCGATGTCGATGGTCTCCGGGACCAGCCCCCGCTTGTTCAGCTCGCGGCCGATCGCGGAGATGGCGCGCGGGTGGGCGAGGAGCAGCTTGGTGCCCCGGCGGCGGCTGAGGAGTTCGTCCAGGTCGTCCGGGGTCGGCGCGCCCTCGTGCGGCTGGATCCGCTGGTCGTACTCGCAGTTGCTGAGCAGGCCGAACTCCGGGTTGTTGACCAGCTCGTGCTCCTGGCGCTCCTTCAGCGCCTCGACGGTGAGCCGCAGCTGCTGCTCGGTCTGGTTCATCGGCTGGTTGTAGAGGTCGGCCACGCGCGAGTGGATGCGCAGCACGGTCTGGGCGATGCTCAGTTCGTACTCGCGGGGCCGTGATTCGTAGTCCACGAAGGTGTGCGGGATGTCCGGCTCGCCGGAGTGGCCGGCCGCCAGCTCGACCTCCTTCTCGCCGTACCTGTTGGTCCGCTGCTGGGGGATCGCGCGGAGCCCTTCGAGATGCGCCCGCAGCGTCTCGGAGCGCTCCGCCACCTGCTCGAAGTCCTGCCGGCTGAGCACCAGCACCGTGCTCGCCGTGTCCGCGCGGACGGTGTGCTCCCAGATCGCCTCCGGGTCGAGCAGCGCCTGGTCGCCGAAGTAGGCGCCGTCCGCGAGGACACCGAGGACGGCGTCGTCGCCGTAGGGACCCGTGCCGATCTTCTCGACCCGGCCGTGGGCGAGGAGATAGACCTCCTGCGTCGGGTTGCCGAAGTCGGCGATCACCTCGCCGGGGGCGAACTGGCGCTGACGGCAGCGCCGGGCCAGCTCCGTCAGCACCTCCTCGTCCCCGTACGACCGCAGGGCCGGCAGTTCACCCAGTTCGTTCGGGATGACCTCCACCTGGTTGCCGGTCTTCACGAAGGTGATGCGTCCGTCCCCGACGGCGTACGTCAGCCGCCTGTTCACCCGGTAGGTGCCGCCTTGGACGTCCACCCAGGGAAGCGTGCGCAGCAGCCAGCGGGAGCTGATCTCCTGCATCTGCGGCACGGACTTCGTGGTGGTGGCCAGATTCCGCGCGGCGGCCGTCCCGAGGGACTGCTGCGGCCTGTCCTGATCCGTGCGGACCTCATCGCCTACCGACATAGAGAAACGCCCTCCCATGTAATGCCCGGTGCCCACGCGCACGGCGCACCGGTCTCACGTCCGAGCGTCCCAGCGCGGAACGTGGTGGCGCCATTACCCGAAAGAGCGGGAATGGATCATCGGATTACTGGGCACAACGAGGGATCTCGTCCAGTGCCGCACAGCGCTCGCCCGCTGTCCGGATCGGCTCGCACACCATACGAACGAGGTGTTCCGCGACGTCCGGTTTCGGTAGAAGCAGGCAGGACGCCCGACCGCGACCGAAGGCCGGGCGGGCACGGCACGAAGGAGTCGGACATGGCCCCACCCATGTCGGCGGACGACTTCCTGGACGCGCTCCGGGCGGAGGGCGTCACGGTCGTCGAGGTCGGTGACTGGCAGGACCACAACCGCGATCACCAGGGTCCCTGGGGGCCCGTGCACGGCGTGATGATCCACCACACGGTGACCCGGGGCAGCGCCCGCACGGTGGAGCTGTGCCGCGCCGGCCACCCCGATCTGCCGGGCCCGCTGTGCCATGGCGTGATCACCAAGGACGGCTCGGTCCACCTGGTCGGCTACGGCCGCGCGAACCACGCCGGACTCGGCGACGACGAGGTGCTGCGCGCGGTGATCGCCGAGAAGGGGCTGCCGCCGGACAACGAGGCGAACACCGACGGCAACCGGCACTTCTACGGCTTCGAGTGCGAGAACCTCGGCGACGGCGCGGATCCGTGGCCGGACGAGCAGGTGGAGGCGGTCGTACGGGCCGCGGCGGCGCTGTGCCGCCGCCACGGCTGGACGGAACGGTCGGTCATCGGCCACCTGGAGTGGCAGCCGGGGAAGGTGGACCCGCGGGGGGTGACGATGCGGTCGCTGCGGGAGCGGGTGCGGGACCGGCTGAAGGACCGGCCGCGGTGAGCCGCGGGTGACAGCGGTGGCGAAGCACAGGCGACAATGAAGCCGTGACCAGCCCGGACCCGCTCGGCCCCGCCCTTCCCTCGCCCCTTCAGGAGACGCGGGACGCCCGGTTCGAGCGCCGCGGGCTCCGGCTGCTGCTCAAGCGGGACGACCTCGTCCACCCGGAGCTGATCGGCAACAAGTGGCGCAAGCTGGTGCCGAACCTCGCGGCGGCCGGCGGCCGGCCCCTGGTCACCTTCGGCGGCGCCTACTCCAACCACCTGCGGGCCACCGCCGCCGCGGGCCGGCTGCTGGGCCTGCCGACCACGGGCGTGGTCCGCGGCCAGGAGCTGGCCGGCCGCCCGCTCAACCCGTCCCTGGCCCGGTGCGCGGCCGACGGCATGCGGCTGCACTTCGTCGACAGATCGACGTACCGCCGCAAGGCCGAGCCGGAGGTCCTGGCCGCGATCCTGCGCGCGGCCGGCGCCGAGGACGCGTACGCCGTCCCCGAGGGCGGCAGCAACGCGGAGGCGGTGCGCGGCTGCCGTGCCCTGGGCGCGGAACTGCGCGGGCACGCCGAGGTCGCCGCGGTCGCCTGCGGCACCGGCGGCACGCTCGCCGGACTCGCCGCGGGGCTGGCGCCCGGCGGGCGCGCGCTGGGCATACCGGTCCTGAAGGGCGGCTTCCTGGAAGCCGAGGTACAGGCGTTGCAGGAACGTGCCTTCGGCGCCCGCACCGGCATCTGGTCCCTGGACGACCGCTTCCACTTCGGCGGTTACGCCCGGACGACACCCGCCCTCGACACGTTCGCACAGGACTTCGAGCAGCGGCACGGCCTGCCCGTGGAGCGTCTCTATGTCGCCAAGTTGCTGTACGGACTGCTCGCCCTCGCCGAAGAGGGCGCCTTCGCGCGCGGGACCACGATCGCCGCCGTCGTCACCGGGCGGCCGTTCCCGGAGCCCGGCGCGCCGGTCCCGGGGTCCTCGGCGGCCGGCCCGGGGTCGCCGGCATCGGCCCCGGCACCCCCGGAACGCTAGGCGGTCTCCCTGAAGGCCGCCGCCTCCTCCAGGTCCAGGCGCCTGAGCAGGGCGCGCAGCATCTCGTCGTCGATGTGGCGGTGGTCGCGGAGCCTGACGAAGACCTCGCGTTCGGCGCTGATCATCTCGCGGGACAGCCTGCGGTAGGTGTCGTCGACGGACTCGCCGGTGACCGGGTTGACCTGGCCGAGCCGCTCCCAGACGGCGTTGCGGCGGCGCTCCAGGACCGTGCGCAGCCGGTCGACGAGCGGCGGCGGCAGGTCGTTGCGCTCGTCCGACAGCAGCGCGTCGAGCCGGGCGTCGGCGGCCCGCGACGCCTGGGCCTGGGCGTTCGCCTCGGCCAGCGTCTCGGCCTGCCGGTCGCGGCCGGGGAACTTCAGCAGCCGGATCAGCGGCGGCAGCGTCACGCCCTGGAGGACGAGGGTGCCGATGACGGTGGTGAAGGTCAGGAAGAGGATCAGGTTGCGCGGACCGTCCGCCATGGTCGACGGGATGGCGAACGCGATGGCCAGGGACACGACACCGCGCATGCCGGCCCACGAGGTGACCATCGCGCCGCGCCAGGTCGGGTTCTCCTCGCGCCGGCGGATGCGCGCCGACAGCAGCCGGGGCAGGAAGGTGGCCGGATAGACCCAGACGAACCGGGCCACCACGACGACCAGGAAGACGGCGACCGCGTACCAGGCGGCGGAGACGCCCTCGTACTCGCCGAGCCGCCGCAGGACGATCGGCAACTGGAGGCCGATCAGCGCGAACACCGCGGACTCCAGCACGAACGCGACCATCTTCCACACCGCCTCCTCCTGGAGCCGGGTGGCGAAATCGACCTCCCACGCGCGATGGCCCAGATAGAGGGCGACGACCACGACGGCGAGGACCCCGGAGGCGTGGGCCTGTTCGGCGACTCCGTAGGCGACGAACGGGATCAGCAGCGAGAGCGTGTTCTGCAGCAGGGGCTCGCTCAGGTGGGTGCGCAGCCAGTGCAGGGGCGCCATGAGCACGAGACCGATCCCGACACCGCCGACCGCGGCGAGCGCGAACTCCCCGATGCCGCCGCCCCAGGTGGCGCCCGCGCCGACGGCGGCGCCGAGCGCCACCTTGTAGGCGGTGATCGCCGTGGCGTCGTTCAGCAGGGACTCGCCCTGGAGGATGGTCGTGATCCGGGAGGGCAGGCCGACCCGGCGCGCGACCGCCGTGGCGGCCACCGCGTCCGGCGGTGCCACCACCGCGCCCAGCACCAGCGCGGCGGGCAGCGGCAGCCCGGGGACGATCAGATAGGCGGCCAAGCCGACCACGAGGGTCGCGAAGAGCACGTACCCCACCGACAGCAGCGCCACCGGCCGGAACTGCGCCCGCAGGTCGAGGTAGGAACTGTCGCTCGCCGAGGTGTACAGCAGCGGAGGCAGCAGCAGCGGCAGGACGACGTGCGGATCGAGGGTGTACGACGGCACCCCGGGGATGTACGAGACCGCGAGTCCCACGGCGACCAGCAGCAGGGGCGCCGGCGCCGGTGTGCGCCGGGCCGCCCCGGCCACCGCCGCACTGCCCGCCACCAGCAACAGCAGGGGCATCACGTCCATGCTCCTCGCCCACCCTCGTTTGTCCGCGCGGTCACCCGCACACCCGTCGTAATCTGGCAATCATGAAACAGTGCACGCACGCCGACGCGCTGCCGCACCCGGACCCGGAGCCGCTCGACGACACCTGTCCGGAGTGCCTGCGGGACGGCACCCACCCGGTGCAGTTGCGGCTCTGCCTCACCTGCGGCCATGTCGGCTGCTGCGACTCCTCGCCGGGGCGGCACGCGACCGAGCACCACACACGGACCGGTCACCCGGTGATGCGGACCTTCGAGCCCGGCGAGGACTGGCGGTGGTGCTTCGTCGACCACGTACTCGTCTGACGTGCGCCCCCGCCCGGCGCGCGCCGGCCCGTCCGCCGCGGGCCCGCCCGTCCGGCACGCACCGCGCCCGTCGGGTGCGCACGCGCCGTCCGCCATCCTCCCGCTCGTCTGACGTGCCCGTTCACGCGGGGGCGTCCCCTTTGACCGCGTTCTCGTGTGACACTGCATGCGGCGGCTGCCGCACGGCGGTTCGAGCGTCTGACGTCTGGGTACGTCAATCCGGCGCGCGCTCTTCCCATTTGGGCCCGCAGACCCTCTAGACACGGAGCGTATCCACAGCTTTACTGTGAGTGACGCCAAGGGGTTGGGGCCCGGGGACGAGAACGTTCGGAGCGCGATAGCGTCACCGCTTGAACCACGTACGCGTTACCCCGGGGGGCGACCCTCGGCCCTGTATAGCTTGTACCACCATGGAGGTGAGGGTGTCCCAGATCGCAGGCGAGCCCGTGGCGAACCAGGACTTCGTGGAAGTCCGGCTGCCGGCTGCGGGTGCCTACCTGTCGGTGCTGCGGACGGCCACGGCCGGTCTGGCGGCCCGCTTGGACTTCACCCTGGACGAGATCGAGGACCTGCGCATCGCGGTCGACGAGGCCTGCGCGATCCTCCTCCAGCAGGCCGTGCCCGGATCGGTCCTCAGCTGTGTCTTCCGGCTCGTCGACGACTCGCTGGAAGTCACGGTGTCGGCGCCGACCACGGACGGCCACGCCCCCTCGCGGGACACCTTCGCCTGGACCGTGCTGTCGGCCCTCGCGGGCAAGGTCTCGTCCGCCGTGGACGAGGACAAGACGGTGTCGATCAGTCTCTACAAACAGCGTGGCGCCGGCCCCGGGCCGGCGTGAGGAACGGGGACGGGCCGGTGCGGGACGAAGAGCGCGGCACGCGGGAGCTGCCGGCCGGGGACGGGGGTGCCTCCTGGCCGGCCGATGCCGAGACCTCCGGGGCGGGGCCCCGGGACGGTTCCCGGCGCATGGCGGACGGCATCGACGGCATCCCCGAGCAGGCCAGGCCGCACCCGGAGGACGGCTCCGCGCGGACCGGTGGTGAGGGCGCCGGAGAGGGCGCCCCGCCCGGGACACGCGACGGCGCCGGCTCCGCCCGCGCGGGGGCCAGGGCTCGGGGAAGGGCTACGGGCGGGACGATGAGCGAGCACGAGCGAGACGCCGGGGACGACACGCCGGACAAGGAGATTGTCCGGGCCGTACACCACGACGCCCACGACCGCAGCGGCGCGCGGGCGATGTTCGTCCGGCTGCGCGCGCTGCCGGACGGCAGCCCGGAGTACGCGGAACTGCGCAACCAGCTCGTCCGCATGCACCTGCCGCTCGTCGAGCACCTGGCGCGCCGGTTCCGCAACCGCGGCGAGCCGCTGGACGACCTCACCCAGGTCGCCACGATCGGTCTGATCAAGTCCGTCGACCGGTTCGACCCCGAGCGCGGGGTGGAGTTCTCCACGTACGCCACCCCGACCGTCGTCGGCGAGATCAAGCGGCACTTCCGCGACAAGGGCTGGGCGGTCCGCGTGCCGCGCCGGCTCCAGGAGCTGCGGCTGGCGCTGACCACCGCGACGGCCGAGCTGTCCCAGCTGCACGGCCGCTCCCCGACGGTGCACGAGCTGGCCGAGAAGCTGGCCATCTCCGAGGAGGAGGTCCTGGAGGGCCTGGAGTCCGCGAACGCGTACTCCACCCTGTCCCTGGACGTCCCCGACACGGACGACGAGTCGCCGGCGGTCGCCGACACCCTGGGCGCCGAGGACGAGGCGCTGGAGGGCGTGGAGTACCGGGAGTCCCTCAAGCCCCTGCTGGAGGATCTGCCGCCGCGCGAGAAGCGGATCCTGCTGCTGCGCTTCTTCGGGAACATGACCCAGTCGCAGATCGCGCAGGAGGTCGGCATCTCGCAGATGCACGTCTCCCGGCTGCTGGCCCGCACCCTGGCCCAGCTGCGGGAGAAGCTCCTCGTGGAGGAGTGAGGCGCGAGCCGCCCACCGGCCCGGTGCACCCGGGCCCGTCGCCTCTAGTCGGTCCGGCCCGGGCTCTTGATGCCGAGGGCCCTGGTCGTCTCGCCGTTGACGAGGAACACCAGCGCCGCCACGGCGACCACCGCGAGGACGATGCCGACCGGGATGGCCACGCCGTCGGCGTGCAGCAGGCTGTAGGCCACCGGAAGGGCCATCAGCTGGGTGATCACCGCGGGCCCCCGGCTCCAGCCGCGCCGCAGCAGCAGTCCGCGCGCGGCGAGCAGCGGCAGCAGCGCGAGGACGACCAGCGTGATCCCGAGAGTCACGGCCTGCTGCCGGTCGTCCGGGTCGCCGGTGAATCCGAGGACGAGCACCCACAGGCCGCCGGCCGCCAGGGCGACGCCCTCCAGCCCGGCCAGGATCGCCGCGTACGTCAGCCGGCGGGGCCGCGGTCCGGCGGTGTCGGCGGCGGTGGTGTCCGGGGCGGGGTTCTGCTCGCTGCTCACCCCAGCAGGGTAGCCCCGCCCCCGGAGCGCGCCGCCGCGTCCCGCGCCCGAGTGTCCAGACTCACGCCCCCGCCTCTTACCGGATCCCTACCTCGGTCTGGGCCCGATACCCCCCAGTAGGTACGCTGCCATGCATGCGTGCACTTCTCGTGGTCAATCCGGCGGCTACCACCACAAGCGCACGCAGACGTGACGTGCTGATCCACGCCCTGGCGAGCGAGATGAAGCTGGACGCGGTCACCACCGAGTACCGCGGCCACGCGCGCGACCTCGGCCGGCAGGCGGCGGAGAGCGACGACATCGACCTGGTGGTGGCGCTCGGCGGCGACGGCACGGTCAACGAGGTCGTCAACGGCCTGCTGCACGCCGGCCCGGCCCCCGAGCACCTTCCCGGCCTGGCCGTCGTACCCGGCGGGTCCACCAACGTCTTCGCCCGCGCCCTGGGCCTGCCCAACGATCCCGTGGAGGCCACCGGCGCCCTGCTGGACGCGCTGCGCGACGGCACCGAGCGGGTCGTCGGCCTCGGGCTGACCTCGGGGCCGCCGGGCACCGAGGACGAGGCGGTGCCGGCCCGCTGGTTCACCTTCAACGCGGGGCTCGGCTTCGACGCGGGGGTGGTGGGCCGGGTCGAGCAGCAACGCGAGCGCGGGAAGAAGTCGACGCACGCGCTCTACGTCCGTCAGGTCGTCCGGCAGTTCCTGGGCGAGCCGAACCGCCGGCACGGCACGATCACACTCGAACGGCCCGGCGCGGACCCGGTCGAGGATCTCGTCGTCGCCATAGTCTCGAACACGTCCCCGTGGACGTATCTCGGCAATCGCCCTATGTACACGTCACCTAAGGCCTCGTTCGACACGGGCATCGACGTGCTGGGGCTCAGCCGCCTGTCGACGGCCGCGGTTGCCCGGTATGGCACCCAGTTGCTCACTTCGTCCCCCGAGCGCGGACCGCACGGCAAGCACGCCGTATCACTGCACGACATGGATGAGTTCACCTTGCATTCGAAGGCGCCTCTGCCCCTTCAGATGGACGGTGACCACCTGGGGCTGCGTACCAGCGTGACGTTCACAGGCGTACGCCGTGCACTGCGTGTGATTGTGTGAGCGGAACGGGCGAAAGTCCTTTCACTCGAACGTTTAGGCCAGGGTCCACCCCATGGAAGTACGGCTGTGACCTAGTCGACACCGAGGAATCAAAAAAAACTTTCCTGAAGGGGTTGTATCCGCCGCTGAGGTTTGCGAGTCTCTACGTGGCGATCGGGACGGCCCGCAACATCGGCCTCCACTGATCACCGGAACCCCTCTTCAAACACAGGACCACGCCGGGTGAAGACTCGGCGGTCGGCCCTTCACTTGTTGGGGGATTCGTGAAAGCGTTCACATTCACAAGCAACTTGCACGTAATACCAAGGAGAGGTAGCAGCCATGGACTGGCGTCACAACGCCGTTTGCCGCGAGGAAGACCCCGAGCTCTTCTTCCCCATCGGCAACACCGGTCCTGCGCTGCTGCAGATCGAGGAAGCCAAGGCCGTCTGCCGTCGCTGCCCGGTGATCGAGCAGTGTCTGCAGTGGGCGCTTGAGTCCGGCCAGGACTCCGGCGTCTGGGGTGGTCTCAGCGAGGACGAGCGCCGCGCCATGAAGCGCCGCGCCGCCCGCAACCGGGCTCGTCAGGCCTCTGCCTGACCTACCCACCCCTGCTGACAGCCTGAGCTTGGCGGCGCGCACAGCACGTACGCATCTCCCGCCCCCGAGCCGCAGCGCGCAGTTCCCCCGATGCTCCCCCAACTCTCGGCTTCGCTCGAGCCGGGGGGACCCCCATCGCGATACAAGCAAAGCAGCAACGAGCGACAGCCCCGGACCTCACGGTCCGGGGCTTTTTGCTGGAAGGCGGGGACGCCGGAAAGCGGGACTGCCGAAAGGCACCCGCCGGAAAAGGCGTCTACTTCTGCGCCCGCACCGGGATGTCGAGGATCACCCGGGTGCCCCGTCCGGACGCCGGCACCATGTCGAACGAACCGCCCAACTCGCCTTCCACCAGCGTGCGTACGATCTGCAGACCGAGGTTGCCCGAGCGGTGCGGGTCGAAGCCCTCGGGCAGTCCGACGCCGTCGTCCTGGACGGTGACCAGCAGCCGGGCCTCCTTGGTGGTGCCCCCGCGCACCGCGGAGACCTCGACCGTGCCGGTGTCGCCCTGCCGGTAGCCGTGCTCCAGCGCGTTCTGCAAGACCTCGGTGAGGACCATGGAGAGCGGGGTGGCGACCTCGGCGTCGAGTATGCCGAACCGTCCGGTGCGCCGGCCGGTCACCCTGCCCGGCGAGATCTCGGCCACCATGGCGAGCACCCGGTCGGCGATGTCGTCGAACTCCACCCGCTCGTCCAGGTTCTGAGACAGCGTCTCGTGCACGATGGCGATCGAGCCGACCCGGCGGACCGCCTCCTCCAGGGCCTCCCGGCCGCGTTCGGAGTCGATGCGCCGGGCCTGGAGCCGCAGCAGGGCGGCCACCGTCTGGAGGTTGTTCTTCACCCGGTGGTGGATCTCCCGGATGGTGGCGTCCTTCGTGATCAACTCGCGCTCACGCCGCCGCAGTTCGGTGACGTCCCGGAGCAGCACCAGCGAACCGATGCGGGTCCCCTTGGGCTTGAGCGGGATGGCCCGGAACTGGATGGCGCCGTCATGGGCCTCGATCTCGAACTCGCGCGGCGCCCAGCCGCTCGCGACCTTGGCCAGCGCCTCGTCCACCGGGCCGCGCGTCGGGGCGAGTTCGGCGGTGGTCTGTCCGAGGTGGTGGCCGACCAGGTCGGCGGCGAGGCCGAGCCGGTGGTAGGCGGACAGGGCGTTCGGGGAGGCGTACTGGACGAGGCCGTCCGCGTCCAGCCGGATCAGGCCGTCGCCCACGCGCGGCGAGGCGTCCATGTCGACCTGCTGGCCGGGGAACGGGAAGGAGCCGGCCGCGATCATCTGCGCGAGGTCGGAGGCGCTCTGGAGGTAGGTCAGTTCCAGGCGGCTCGGGGTGCGCACGGTGAGCAGGTTGGTGTTCCGGGCGATCACGCCGAGGACGCGGCCCTCACGCCGTACGGGGATGGACTCGACCCGTACGGGGACCTCCTCGCGCCACTCCGGGTCGCCCTCGCGCACGATCCGGCCCTCGTCCAGCGCCGCGTCCAGCATGGGCCGCCGGCCGCGCGGGACCAGATGGCCGACCATGTCGTCCTGGTACGAGGTCGGGCCCGTGTTGGGGCGCATCTGGGCGACCGAGACGTACCGGGTGCCGTCCCGGGTGGGGACCCACAGCACCAGGTCGGCGAAGGAGAGGTCGGAGAGCAGCTGCCACTCCGAGACCAGCAGGTGAAGCCACTCGAGATCGGAGTCGTCGAGGGCGGTGTGCTGGCGTACGAGTTCGTTCATGGAGGGCACGTCTGCGAGCGTACCCGGGGCCTCGCGGTGGCCGGAAAACACCCGCGGGCCGCGGCGCCTGGAAGGGACCCTCAACCCTCCCGGCACCGCAGCCCGGAGCATCAACGGCCGTGGGGTGTGCGGTCCCGGTCGGCCGAAGGTCGAGGAGCCGGGGCAGTCAGGGCAGAGAGCACCGGATCCTCGGTCCGCCTTCCTGTGCGGGGAAGACGGAGGCTTGTCGCTGGTCGATTGTGGACTAGACCAGATCGCGTGTCCATGGCGCGTCCAGGGCGTGGAAGGCGCCCCCCTGCCCAGGGGGCGACGGCACGCGATGCCACAGAAGCCTAGCCCGCCCGGGTCAGTCGTGGGGCCAGACGGCCAGGGCAATTTCCGCGAGCGCTTCCAGTTCCTCCCGGCGTGCGCCGTCCCGGGCCTGCTGGGACATGCCCTGGATCATGGCGCCGGTGTGCCGGGCGAGGGCGCTCGCGTCGGTGTCCGCCGGCAGCAGCCCGGCCGCGAGGTCCGCCCGGATCCGGGACTCGATGCGGGCGATGTTGGCGTTGCGCAGCTCCCGCAGCAGCGCCTCGACCTCGGGGTTGGTGCAGTTGGTGGCCGCGTGGACGATCATGCAGCCGTGCGGGTGGGCCGGGTCGGTGTACACGGCGGCGGCCTCGCGGAGCATGCGCGAGACGCCCGCGCGGGCGGTGGGCTCCTCGTCGAGGGCGCGCTCGGTGAGCGCGCCGTGCGTGCTGCCGTAGAGCCGGACGACCTCGTCGAAGAGGGACCGCTTGTCGCCGAAGGCCGCGTACAGGCTGGGTGCGCCGATGCCCATGACGCGGGTGAGGTCGGAGACCGAGGTGGCCTCGTATCCGTTCTGCCAGAACGCCAGCAGTGCCTTCTCCAGCGCCGTGGCGCGGTCGAAGGAGCGCGGCCGGCCCCGCGTGCGGCCGGTGCCGGCCTTGGTCTGAGTGTCCTGCCCCGTCGCCATGGGGACCATTTTATAGCGGGCCCTAGAAAAATGACGGCGGGGTGGTGTACGGTTTTTCTGTAACGACCGCTAGATAATTCTGGAGGGGCGGCCATGGGTGCGCTTACGGGGAAGACCGCGCTGGTCACAGGGGCGAGCCGGGGCATCGGACGAGGTATCGCCGAGCGCCTGGGACGCGACGGGGCACGGGTGGCGGTGCACTACGGCACCCGGGAGCAGGCGGCCAAGGAGACGGTGGCGGCGATCGAGGAGGCGGGGGGTTCCGCGTTCGCGATCGGGGTGGAGCTGGGGACGCCCGGGGACGCCGAGCGGCTGTGGGCGGAGTTCGACCGGCACGCGGACGGGCTGGACATCCTGGTGAACAACGCGGGCATCGGCACCGCGGCGCCCGTCGAGGAGATCGGCGAGGAGGAGTACGACCGGGTCTTCGCGGTGAACGTGAAGGCGCCGTTCTTCCTCGTCCGGCACGGGCTGGGGCGCCTGCGCGACGGCGGCCGGATCATCAACATCTCCTCGGGGCTCGCCCGCACCGCGGTGATGCCGGACAAGGTGGCCTACGCGATGACGAAAGCCGCCCTGGACGTCTTCTCCCGGGACCTGTCCAAGGTGCTGGGCCCCCGCGGGATCACGGTGAACTCGGTGGCGCCCGGGATCATCGACACCGACAACACCGCCGAGTTCCTGCACGGCACGCAGGACGGCCAGGCCCAGGCCGCCGCGATATCGGCGCTCGGGCGGGTGGGGACGCCGGCCGACGTGGCCGACGCGGTGGCCTTCCTGGCCTCGACGGACGGCCGCTGGGTGACCGGCCACTGGCTGGACGCGACGGGAGGTTCCCTCACCTGAGAGTTTCCCCCGCCTTCCCCTGTTCTTCCCGGGCTCTCGATCGCCGATTCTGTTAGATTGGTCTAAACCACATAGACGCACGAGCCCACTGAAGAACGGCAGGCCCAGCGTGGAAGTTGTCATCGTTCCGGACGCCGCGGCGGGTGGCGAGCTGATCGCCGAGGCCATGGCCCAGCTGCTGCGACGCAAGCCCGGCGCCCTGCTCGGCGTGGCCACCGGCTCCACCCCGCTGCCCGTCTACGAGGCGCTGGCCGCGAAGGTGCGCGCCGGCGCCGCGGACCCCTCGCACGCGCGGATCGCCCAGCTCGACGAGTACGTGGGGCTCCCCGCGGACCACCCCGAGTCCTACCGTTCGGTGCTGCGCCGTGAGGTGCTGGAACCGCTCGGCATCGGGATGGACGCGTTCATGGGTCCGGACGGCACGGCCGAGGACGTCCAGGCGGCGTGCGAGGCGTACGACCGCGCGCTCGCCGAGGCCGGCGGGGTCGACCTGCAACTGCTCGGCATCGGGACGGACGGGCACATCGGGTTCAACGAGCCCTGCTCCTCGCTCGCCTCGCGCACCCGGATCAAGACGCTGACCGAGCAGACCCGCGTCGACAACGCCCGCTTCTTCGAGGGCGACATCGAGCAGGTCCCGCACCACGTCATCACCCAGGGCATCGGCACGATCCTGGAGGCCCGGCATCTGGTGCTGCTGGCGACCGGCGAGGGCAAGGCGGACGCGGTCGCCGCGACCGTCGAGGGCCCGGTCGCCGCGGTCTGCCCGGCCTCCGCGCTCCAGCTCCACCCCCACGCCACGGTGGTCGTCGACGAGGCCGCGGCGTCCAAGCTGAAGCTGGCCGACTACTTCCGGCACACCTACGCCAACAAGCCGGAGTGGCAGGGGATCTAGGACCCCTCGTTTGGATCATGCCGGATCAGTCCGGAGCCGCCGCGGGGCCGAGGCCGGCGGGGGCGGAACCGGGGAGCGCGGCCCACGCTCCCCTCCCGGCCCTCGCTGCCCTCCCGGGCCCCCAGCCCTCCTTCCCCCTCCACTCCTCCTCCCCTCCCCCGCACCCACCGTCCGCGTCTGCCCCGTCCGCCCCGATGGACTAGACCAAGAGCTGGTGCGACGGTATATAGAGGGGATCACCGAGCGTGCGGGTGGAGTGCTGACGCGGCAACCCGTGCCACGATGTGAGCCGTGGCCGATGGGATGTCGGCCGCTGTCGGCATTGGGAGCCGGGAAGGCGGAGCATGAGCACCGACGTCAGCAGTGCGGAGAACGAGACCGGCACCACCCGTACCGCGCGCGTGCCCAAGTACTACCGCTTGAAGAAGCATCTGCTCGACATGACCGAGACGCAGGTGCCGGGCACGCCGGTCCCGCCGGAGCGCACGCTGGCGGCCGAGTTCGACACGTCCCGCACCACGGTCCGCCAGGCCCTGCAGGAGCTGGTCGTGGAGGGCCGGCTCGAACGCATCCAGGGCAAGGGCACCTTCGTGGCCAAGCCCAAGGTCTCCCAGGCGCTGCAGCTCACCTCCTACACCGAGGACATGCGGGCGCAGGGTCTGGAGCCGACCTCGCAGCTGCTGGACATCGGGTACGTCACCGCCGACGACCGGCTCGCCGAGTTGCTCGACATCACCGCGGGCGGCCGGGTGCTGCGCATCGAGCGGCTGCGCATGGCCAACGCCGAGCCGATGGCGATCGAGACCACCCATCTGTCGGCCAAGCGTTTCCCGGCCCTCAGGCGCTCGCTGGTGAAGTACACCTCGCTGTACACCGCGCTCGCCGAGGTCTACGGCGTCCACCTCGCCGAGGCCGAGGAGACCATCGAGACCTCCCTGGCCACACCGCGCGAGGCCGGGCTGCTCGGCACCGACGTGGGCCTGCCGATGCTGATGCTGTCCCGTCACTCGCTGGACCTCGAGGGCAAGCCGGTGGAGTGGGTGCGGTCGGTGTACCGCGGGGACCGGTACAAGTTCGTGGCCCGGCTGAAGCGGCCGGTGGAGTAACGGCACGATAACGTCCGGATGCGTTCGCTGAATCGGTATACCGATATGCGGACGAGGGCTTCCGCCGTCCCGATTCCGTCACCTAGATTGCCTGCTCATTGCACAGGTGATCAGCGAGGGGACGGAGCCGTGGATGTCCGAAACACCTGAAGTGAGACCACCGGTGGTGACACCGGTCAGGGTGATCATCGCCGTGTGTCTCGTGGCGCCCTTCGTGGCGATGCTGTGGGTCGGCTCCTACGCCAAGGTGGACCCCACGTTCATCGGGGTGCCGTTCTTCTACTGGTACCAGATGCTCTGGGTGCTGATCTCCACCGCGCTGACCATGCTGGCGTACAAGCTCTGGCAGCGTGACCAGCAGGCCCGCGCGACCACGAGGGGCGGTGCCGGACGGTGAAGGACGGCGTCAACGGCGTCGCGCTCGGCGTCTTCATCTTCTTCTTCCTGGCCGTCACGGTCCTGGGCTTCCTGGCCGCGCGCTGGCGCCGGGCCGAGAACGAGCACTCCCTGGACGAATGGGGCCTGGGCGGACGGTCCTTCGGCACCTGGATCACCTGGTTCCTGCTCGGCGGCGACCTGTACACGGCGTACACCTTCGTCGCCGTACCGGCGGCGATCTACGCGGCGGGCGCGTCCGGCTTCTTCGCGGTGCCGTACACGATCCTGGTGTACCCGCTGATCTTCACCTTCCTGCCCCGCCTGTGGTCGGTCTCGCACCGCCACGGATACGTCACCACCTCCGACTTCGTGCGCGGCCGGTTCGGCTCGAAGGGGCTGTCGCTGGCGGTGGCGGTGACCGGCATCCTGGCGACGATGCCGTACATCGCGCTCCAGCTCGTCGGCATCCAGGCGGTGCTGGACGTGATGGGCGTCGGCGGCGGCGAGGACACCAACTGGTTCGTGAAGGACCTGCCGCTGCTCATCGCCTTCGGCGTGCTGGCGGCCTACACGTACTCCTCCGGTCTGCGCGCGCCCGCGCTGATCGCGTTCGTCAAGGACGGGCTGATCTACCTCGTCATCGCGGTGGCGATCATCTACATCCCCATCAAGCTGGGCGGGTTCGACGACATCTTCGCCAAGGCCGGGCACGCGTTCAGCCAGGTCAACCCGGTCACCCACAAACCGCGCGGGGCGCTCGCGCCGGCCGAGGCGGGCCAGTGGACGTATGCCACGCTGGCCCTCGGCTCCGCGCTCGCGCTGTTCATGTACCCGCACTCGATCACCGCGACCCTGTCGTCCAAGAGCCGTGAGGTGATCCGCCGCAACACCACGATCCTGCCGCTGTACTCCCTGATGCTCGGCCTGCTGGCCCTGCTGGGCTTCATGGCGATCGCGGCCGGAGTGAAGGTCGACAACGGGCAGTTGGCCATCCCGCAGCTGTTCGAGGACATGTTCCCGGACTGGTTCACGGGCGTGGCGTTCGCGGCGATCGGTATCGGCGCGCTGGTCCCGGCGGCGATCATGTCCATCGCGGCGGCCAACCTCTTCACCCGCAACATCTACAAGGACTTCATCAAGCCGGACGCCACACCGGCGCAGGAGACCAAGGTCTCCAAGCTGGTCTCGCTGCTGGTGAAGGTCGGCGCCCTGATCTTCGTCCTCACCATGGACAAGACCGTCGCCATCAACTTCCAGCTCCTGGGCGGCATCTGGATCCTGCAGACGTTCCCGGCCCTGGTCGGCGGCCTGTTCACCCGCTGGTTCCACCGCTGGGCGCTGCTGGCCGGCTGGGCGGTCGGCATGGTGTACGGCACGGTCGCCGCGTACGGCATCGCCTCGCCGACGCAGAAGCACTTCGGCGGCAACGCCAAGGAGATCCCCGGCATCGGTGAGATCGGCTACATCGGCATGACGGCGTTCGCGCTGAACGTCCTGGTCACCGTGGTCCTGACGGTCGTCCTGAAGGCCGTGAAGGCCCCCGAGGGCATCGACGAGACCAGGCCGGAGGACTACACGGCGGACTCCGGCGACCCCGGTGTCCAGGTGGAGCTGCCGCCTGCGACGGCAGGCGCCAGTCACTGAGACAGGCCCTGAAGGGCGCGGACGGCACCGGGTAGCACCCGCGACGGGCCGCCGGAAGCGAGGCTTCCGGCGGCCCGTCGCCGTACCCTGCGGCGGACTCGGCGGAGCGGCCGGGACCGGGGCGCCCGCGGTCGGCCGCGCGGCCCAGGGCCGGGCGCCGGAACACACCCGGGCCGGGCGGGCGCGGGGCGCCGACGCCCGTGTCCGGGTGGCCCCCGGGCGCGGCGACACAACATCTGGGGGTGCAAGGACAGCCCGGCACTAGATGTATGCTCGTCCTCGCTGTCGCCGCAGGGGAATCCGGTGCGAATCCGGAACTGTCCCGCAACGGTGTGCCGGCGCGTCCGCGCGCCAGTCGAGTCCGAGCGCCTGCCGTCAGCCCACCCGGCCGTCCGGCCCGGGTGTGTTCCGACGTCCGGGCCTCGTGGAGTGGGCCGGGGGACGCGGCGCGCCGTGCGTGCTCGTGGTCGTCTCCTGCCCTCCGCCTGGCCCCGTGCCGAGCGAGGGAGATCCCCACGTGACCATCGCGCCAGCCGACCCGGCTCCGGTCAGCGCACCGGAGACCGACGGTCCCGGTGCCGCTCTGCTGCGGACCCTGACCGAGCTGACCGCCGATCTGCCCGACGCCGACCCCGGCCGGGTCGCCGCCGCCGCGCTGCGCGGACGGTCCGCGCGGGCCGACGAGGCGGAGCTGCGCGAGCTGGCGACGGAGGCCGCCGCAGGCCTGATCGCCGAGGACCCCGCCTACTCCCGGCTGGCCGCCCGGCTGCTGACGCTCGCGATCCGGGACGAGGCCGCCTCGCAGGGGGTGACGTCCTTCACCGAGTCCGTCGCGGTCGGGCACCGCGAGGGCCTGATCGCCGACCGCACGGCGGACTTCGTCCGGCTGCACGCCGGGCGGCTGGACGCGCTGGCCGGTGACGCCGTGGCGGACGGCGCCGACGACCGCTTCGGCTACTTCGGCCTGCGCACCCTGCACAGCCGCTACCTGCTGCGCCACCCGATCACCCGCAAGGTGATCGAGACGCCCCAGCACTTCATGCTGCGGGTGGCGAGCGGTCTGGCCGAGGACGACACGGTCCGCTCCGTGGACGAGGTCGCCTCGCTCTACCGGCTGATGAGCCGCCTGGACTACCTGCCCTCCTCCCCCACCCTGTTCAACTCCGGCACCCGCCACCCTCAGATGTCGTCCTGCTATCTGCTGGACTCCCCGCTGGACGAGCTGGACTCCATCTACGACCGCTACCACCAGGTGGCCCGGCTGTCGAAGCACGCCGGCGGCATCGGGCTGTCCTACTCCCGCGTCCGCTCGCGCGGTTCGCTGATCCGGGGCACGAACGGGCACTCCAACGGCATCGTGCCGTTCCTGAAGACCCTGGACGCCTCGGTCGCCGCGGTGAACCAGGGCGGCCGGCGCAAGGGCGCTGCGGCGGTCTACCTGGAGACCTGGCACTCCGACCTCGAGGAGTTCCTGGAGCTGCGGGACAACACCGGTGAGGACGCCCGCCGTACGCACAACCTCAATCTGGCCCACTGGGTGCCGGACGAGTTCATGCGCCGGGTCGCCGCCGACGCGTCCTGGTCGCTGTTCTCCCCGGCCGACGTGCCCGAGCTGGTGGATCTGTGGGGCGAGGAGTTCGACGCCGCCTACCGCCGGGCCGAGGCCGCCGGCCTGGCCAGGAAGACGCTGCCGGCGCGGGAGCTGTACGGCCGGATGATGCGGACCCTGGCGCAGACCGGCAACGGCTGGATGACCTTCAAGGACGCCGCCAACCGCACCGCCAACCAGACCGCCGAGCCCGGCCACGTCGTCCACTCCTCCAACCTCTGCACGGAGATCCTGGAGGTCACCGACGACGGCGAGACCGCCGTCTGCAACCTGGGGTCGGTGAACCTGGGCGCCTTCGTGCGCGACGGGGACATCGACTGGGAGCGGCTGGACGACACCGTCCGCACGGCCGTGACCTTCCTGGACCGCGTGGTCGACATCAACTTCTACCCGACCGAGCAGGCGGGCCGCTCCAACGCCAGGTGGCGGCCGGTGGGCCTCGGCGCGATGGGGCTCCAGGACGTCTTCTTCCAGCTACGGCTGCCCTTCGACTCCGCGGAGGCCAGGCAGCTCTCCACCCGGATCGCCGAGCGGATCATGCTCGCGGCCTACGAGGCGTCCGCCGGCCTCGCCGAGCGCAACGGCCCGCTGCCCGCCTGGGAGAAGACCCGTACGGCCCGGGGCGTCCTGCACCCCGACCACTACGGGGTCGAGTTCGCCTGGCCCGAGCGCTGGGAGGCGCTGCGCGCCCGGATCGCGCGGACCGGCCTGCGCAACGCGCTGCTCCTGGCGATCGCGCCGACCGCCACCATCGCGTCCATCGCGGGGGTGTACGAGTGCATCGAGCCGCAGGTCTCCAACCTGTTCAAGCGCGAGACCCTGTCCGGTGAGTTCCTCCAGGTCAACTCCTACCTGGTGCGGGACCTGAAGGAACTGGGCGTGTGGGACGCCCGCACCCGCGAGGCCCTGCGCGAGGCCAACGGCTCCGTGCAGGACTTCCGCTGGATCCCCGAGGACGTCCGGGCGCTGTACCGCACGGCCTGGGAGATCCCGCAGCGCGGCCTGATCGACATGGCCGCCGCCCGCACCCCGTTCCTGGACCAGGCGCAGTCGCTGAACCTGTTCCTGGAGACGCCGACCATCGGCAAGCTCTCCTCGATGTACGCGTACGCCTGGAAGTCCGGGCTCAAGACGACGTACTACCTGCGCTCGCGTCCCGCGACGCGCATCGCCCGCGCCGCCCAGGCGCAGCCCGCCGTCCCCGCGCAGGCCGCCCCGGATACCGATGCGGTCGCCTGCTCCCTGGAAAACCCCGAGTCCTGCGAGGCCTGCCAGTAATGTCCCGTAACACCCACCTGCTCGACCCCGGCTTCGAGCTGACGCTGCGCCCGATGCGCTACCCGGACTTCTACGAGCGCTACCGGGACGCCATCAAGAACACCTGGACCGTCGAGGAAGTCGACCTCCACTCCGACGTCACCGACCTGGCCAGGCTCACCGCCGAGGAGCAGCACCTCATCGGCCGGCTCGTCGCCTTCTTCGCGACCGGCGACTCCATCGTCGCCAACAACCTCGTGCTCACGCTCTACAAGCACATCAACTCCCCCGAAGCCCGCCTCTACCTGTCCCGGCAGCTCTTCGAGGAAGCCGTCCACGTCCAGTTCTACCTGACCCTCCTGGACACCTACCTGCCCGATCCGGAGGACCGCGCCGCCGCCTTCGCCGCGGTCGAGAACATCCCCTCCATCCGCGAGAAGGCCGAGTTCTGCTTCCGGTGGATCGACGAGGTGGAGAAGATCGACCGGCTGGAGACCAAGGCCGAGCGCCGCCGTTTCCTGCTCAACCTGATCTGCTTCGCCGCCTGCATCGAGGGGCTCTTCTTCTACGGCGCCTTCGCCTACGTCTACTGGTTCCGCAGCCGCGGTCTCCTGCACGGCCTGGCCACCGGCACCAACTGGGTCTTCCGCGACGAGACGATGCACATGAGCTTCGCCTTCGACGTGGTCGACACCGTCCGCAAGGAGGAGCCGGACCTCTTCGACGACCGGCTCCAGCAGCAGGTCACCGACATGCTGCGGGAGGCCGTCACCGCCGAGCTGCAGTTCGCCCGCGACCTGTGCGGCGACGGCCTGCCCGGTATGAACACCGAGTCCATGCGCCAGTACCTGGAGTGCGTCGCCGACCAGCGCCTCACCCGCCTCGGCTTCGCGCCGATCTACGGCTCCGAGAACCCGTTCTCCTTCATGGAGCTGCAAGGCGTTCAGGAACTGACGAACTTCTTCGAGCGCCGTCCGTCGGCGTACCAGGTCGCGGTGGAGGGCACCGTCGACCTGGACGAGGACTTCTGATCCCGACTCCCCTCCCGGGCCTCCTGTGCCTCCCGGATCTGCCGGTCGATGCGCCGGTCGCGCACCGCGCCGAACAGGGACGGGAGGATCAGCAGGACCAGGATGCCAAGGGTGAGGCTCATTCCGATGAGGCCTTCGATCTGGTTTCCGTTCATGGACACCACTGTCGCGCCGGTCACTCCTTACCGGGAGTGGCAGTACGGCCGTAGACCCTCGAATTCCTGCCAGCGCTGCGGCACACTGGGGGCATGCTGACGAACGTGGCCGCCGTCCTGCTCGACGGTGTGCACCCCTTCGAGCTGGGTGTCGTGTGCGAGGTGTTCGGCATCGACCGCAGCGACGACGGGCTGCCGGTGTACGACTTCGCCGTGGTCTCGGCGGAGGGACCCGCCCTGGGCGCCCAGGGCGGGTTCACCATGTCCGTGCCGCACGGTCTGGAGCGGCTGGAGGAGGCCGACCTGATCGCCGTACCGGCCGGTGAGGCCTACGCGGTGCGCGCCTTTCCGGAGGAGCTGCTGGCGGCGCTGCGGCGGGCGGTGGACCGGGGCACCCGGGTGCTCAGCGTCTGCTCCGGGGTGTTCGTGCTGGCCGCGGCGGGACTGCTGGACGAGCGGCGGTGCGCGGTGCACTGGCACCACGCCGAGCAGCTCACCCGGCGCTACCCCCGGCTCACGGTCGAGCCGGACGTGCTCTACGTGGACGAGGACCCCGTCATCACCTCGGCCGGCACCGCCGCCGGGATCGACGCCTGTCTGCACCTCGTGCGCAAGGAGCAGGGCCCGGAGGTGGCCAACAAGATCGCCCGCCGGATGGTGGTGCCGCCGCACCGCGACGGCGGGCAGGCGCAGTTCATCGAGCGGCCCCTGCCGCAGGCGCCCTGCGACACCGTCGGCGAGGTGCTGGCCTGGATGGAGGCCCATCTCGACCAGGAGGTCACCGTCGAACAGCTCGCCGCCCGCGCCCACATGGCGCCGCGCACCTTCGCCCGGCGCTTCCGGCAGGAGACGGGCACCACTCCCTACCGCTGGCTCCTGCGCCAGCGGGTGCTGCTCGCCCAGCGGCTGCTGGAGGGCACGGACGAGACCATGGACGCGATCGCCTGGCGCACCGGCTTCGGCACGGCCGCGGCGCTGCGCCACCAGTTCCTGCGGGCGCTGGGCACCACCCCGAACGCCTACCGGCGCGCGTTCCGGGGCCCGCAGGCCGCCTGAGCGCGCGCCGGACCGGCCGGGGCCGGGGCCACGATGCGAAGGCGCCCGGCCGGGGAGGTTCCCGGCCGGGCGCCCAAGTGCGCGGTGCTCGTCAGCCGTTGGCGACCACGGGGTAGCGCGGCTCGTTCTCGGCCATCTGACGCAGCGCGTCCTTGCGGTCCCGCTTCGAGAGCCGGTCGATGTACAGGTAGCCGTAGAGGTGGTCGGTCTCGTGCTGGAGGCAGCGCGCGAAGTAGCCGGTGCCCCGGACCTTGACCGGGTTGCCCCGCTCGTCCTGGCCGGTCACCTCGGCGTAGTCGGGGCGGGCGAGCGACGCGTAGGCCGTGGGCACGGACAGGCAGCCCTCGTTGCTGTCGTCGAGCCGGCGCCGGTCGGCGGGCAGGTCGACCAGCTTGGGGTTGCACACCACGCCGACGTGCCGGACGCCCTCGTCGTCCTGGCAGTCGTAGACGAAGACCTTCAGGTCGACACCGATCTGGTTGGCGGCCAGGCCCACGCCCTCGGCGGTGCGCTGGCTGGCGAACATGTCGGCGACGAGCTGCTGCAGCTCCTCGCCGAACTCGGTGACGTCCCGGCACTCCTTGTGCAGCACCGGGTTGCCGACGACCGTGATCGGCCGCGAGGTGCCGCGCTCGCGCCAGGCCCCCTCGCGCTCCTCGCAGTCCTCCGTGTCGACGACGTAGCCCTCGTCGTCGACGGGGAGCACGCCCGCGTGCTGCTGATCGGTGTCCTGCTGCGCCATGACCGACGTACGCCTTCCTCAAAGAACAGGGGGAGATGTTGCTGATACAGGGTACGTGGGGCTCAGCACACCTCTTCGAGATCCCGCCAGTCCCGCGAGTCCGGGCTGTCGGCGACCCAGCCGTCCAGCAGACCGCGCACCAGCGACGCCGGCGCGGCGACCCCGCACTCCCGCTCGGGCACCCACAGCTGCCCGTCCGTGCGGTGCCCCAGCGGCCCGGGGTGTCCCGGCTCACTGTGGTCGTGCGGGTCCAGGTGCACACCCTCGCCCTCGTCGGAGGGCATCCGGGACTCGCTGCACATGCGGCACAGCAGCCGCACCGAGGACGACCAGTCCTCCGCGGCGAACCCGGCGTCGGCGGCCAGCTGTTCCAGCGCGTCCCGGTCCGCCTCGGTGGCCGCCTCCAGCAGGACCACCCAGGTGGGCACGGGGGACGGCGCCCACAGCTCGATCTCGTCGAAGACCGGGTAGGAGTGCCCGGCGGAGGTGGTGCGCTCGCCGTGCGGGACGCCGTCGTGCAGCACGACCTCGCCCCAGCGCCGCCCGGACGAGGGCAGCGGGATGGACAGGACCTCCAGCCGGGCCGGGTCCAGCCGGCGGCCCCAGACGACCTCGGCCTCGCCTTCCGGGGAGAGCCGCACGGCCGCGCTGCCCAGCTCCATGCCGAGCGGCTCGGCGGCGGCCGCCGCGCCGCCGGGCACCTTCAGTCCGTACGCCTGCCAGGCGCGGCGGGCCAGCGGCCAGTCCTGGAGGGCGGTCGCGGCGATGCCGACGTTCCACCAGTCCGGTGCGCCGGTCTCCCGGTCGAGCAGGGCGACCGCGCGCAGCCCGGCGGCGCGGGCCTGCTCCCAGTCGTGCCGGAACTTGTGCAGCAGGGCGAGGTTGAACCAGGACTCCGACAGCCAGGGTTCCAGATCGGCGGCGCGGGTCAGCAGTTCGCCCGCGTCCTCGTACCGGCCGTCGCCGATGAGTGTGAACGCGCGGTCGGTGGCCTGCCGCCAGGAGGCGGAGGGCCGGTGCCGTCCCTTGCCGAAGATCCTCACGATTCCCGCCTGCCAGTTCCATTTCCCGCTGTGGGCTGGCTTGTGCCCCCGGACACCCTCTCCCTCGCATCCAACCACGTACGGCGGGAAAGGCGCTCATTACCCATGGGTTACCCAGCCGGGCCCGGGGTCAGACAGCCCGGTTCCTCGCACCGGTGGGCGCTCCCGGGCCGACTGGGGCCGGGACAGCACCCGGGCGAGCGCTTCCACGACCTCCGGAGCGTAGTCCCCGGCGGTGCCGAGCCGCAGCTCCTCCAGCGCGCGCAGGGCTCCCTCGCAGCCGGCGCCCCGGCTCTTCTCCTCGTAGGCGTTCACGGCCCGGACGACGCGGGCGGCGAGCGGCTGTTCCGGACAGGGGTCGGCCTGCCGCTCGACGACGACGGCGACGGCCGGGTCGACGCCGGTCTGCCGGACGACGGCGCCGCCGAGCAAGGCGATGCGCCGCTGCTCGGCGGCGGGCAGGGCGGCGGTGGCACCGGCCGGGACCGGGTCGACCAGGCTGAGCTGCCCGATGTCGTGCATCAGCGCCGCGTACTCCAGGACGGTCAGCTGTGGTCCGGTGAGCCCGAGGTCCCGGCCGACGGCGAGGCTGAGCGCGGCCACCCGCCGGGCGTGCCCGGCGGGGGTGCAGCCGGCGATCTCGGTGGCGCGGGCCAGGGAGGCGATGGTCTGCCGGCAGGTGGCGCGCACGGCCGCGTGCCGGCCCGCGGAGAGCTGGACCAGCAGCAGCGGCAGGCAGAACACGGGCAGCGCCCACAGTCCGGCGACGGCGACCGCGAGCGCCGTCACCGCGCCGGTCGCGACGACGGCGGAGCCGATGCCGAGCAGCCCGCGCACCTCCTCGCGCAGCAGCGGACCGAACGGCCAGCCGGTGCGGCAGTGGGCCAGCGCGGCGGCCAGGACGGTGCCGCACAGGGAGGTGAGGGCGAGCAGGACGAACAGCAGCAGGGTGTAGGCGGGACCGCTCCAGCCGGTGAAGACGCCCTGGTTGTAGAGGGGTTGGAAGCAGACGGCGGCGAAGCCGACGGTCAGGACGCGGCGGGCCAGGTGGTCGGCGGTGGGGCCGCGGCCGGACCAGATGTGCGGGACGGCGCCGAGCAGCGCGGCGACGAGGGCGACGGTGACGACCTGGGCGGCGCCGTGCTGGCTGGGCCGCCCGGCGACGGCGCCCAGCAGGGCGTACGACAGGGAGCCGGCGGCGCCGAGGGGCGCGGCCTGGCGTCCCTCGGCGTCGCTCCACCGGGCCAGCTCGCCCACGGCGGTGAACACCCCGAAGGCGAGCGCGTCGCCCCGGTCGGCCAGGCCGGTCCCCAGGGTGGCGGCGAGGGAAACGGCCGCGACCAGGGCGGCGGCGGTGTGGATCAGCCGCAGGACGGTCACCGGCGCGCTCCCGTGTGCGGGCCGTGCCCGGCGGGCGCGGTGCCGTGGGCCGGTTCGTCGGCGGTGACCGCCGGGTGCCAGCCGGACCGGTCCAGGGCGCGGACGAGCGCGCCGACCACGCGCGGGTCGAAGTGGGCCCCGGCACAGCGCTCCAGCTCGGCGACGGCGGCCTCGACCGGGCGGGCCCGGCGGTAGCAGCGGGTGGAGGTCATGGCGTCGAAGGCGTCCGCGACGGCGACGATCCGGGCGCACTCGGGGATGCGGTCGCCGGCCAGGCCGTACGGGTAGCCGGTGCCGTCGAGCCGTTCGTGGTGGTGGAGGATGGCCGCGCGGACCTCGCCGAGGAAGGAGATCCCGCGGACCATCTCGTGGCCGTACTCCGGGTGCAGCTCGATGATCCGGCGTTCCTCCGGGGTGAGCGGCCCGTCCTTGCGCAGCAGGCGGGTGGGCACGCCCAGCTTGCCGACGTCGTGCAGGATGCCCGCGAAGCGCAGCACCTCCACGCGTGCGTCGTCCAGGCCGAGTTCGCGGGCGATCAGCACGGAGGCGTGTCCGACGCGTTCGCTGTGGCCGCGGGTGTAGCCGTCCTTGATGTCGACGGCCTGGACCAGGGCGCGGATGGTGGCCTGGTGGGCCGCGCGTTCGCGGTGGTACTGCGCGAACACCCACCAGGACACGCACATCGGCAGCAGCACGAGCAGCGCGGAGACCGGGCCGTAGGGGCTGCGCCAGAGCACGGCCATCATCAGGCCGGCCAGTCCGTGCACGGCGACGGGGGCGAGGGAGCGGGCCGGCAGGCGGTGCCAGGAGCGGCGCGGCGGCACCGGTCCGGCCGCCGCGCGCAGACCGCGGTCGAGCGCGGTGAGCACCAGGCAGAAGGCGAGGACGGCGGCGCCGGCGGGCAGCAGGGCGTAGGGGAAGTCGGCGCGGGCGACGGCGTCCGGGCCGCCGAGCGCCCCGTGCACCCGGGCGGCGGCCCACACGGCGAGTGCCGGCCGCGCGGCCCGCCAGACCCGGCGCGGCAGGGTGGGCCGGTGCGGGACCGGGGCGAGCAGGGCGGCGGGCAGCGGGACGAGCGCGGCGGCCGCCGGGGGCAGCAGGAACGCTCCGGCGAGCAGGACGGGGTAGAAGGTGCCGCCGAGGCGGCGGTGGACGGCGTGCTCGCAGGCCGCGTACAGCGCGGCGAGCAGACCGAGCGCGGCCCAGGGGAGGTGCCCGCCCGGCGGACGCGGCGGGCCCAGCACGGCCGGCACGCTCAGCAGGGCGACAGCGGCGACAAAGCCGCGCGCCCTTGCCGGCAGCCCGTCCATCCCGCCCCTTCCCGACCGTGCCCGTCCAGGCTCGGAGCCTAGGCCGGGATGCGGCGGGTGGGGGACCTATGACCTGAGCATTAGCACGTTCGGGTGATATGCCCCGGCGTGTCAGGACTCCTGGGGAGCGGCCGGGGCCGCGGTCACGTCGTGTTCCGGCACGGCGTGACCGGAGCGGATCAGATCGATCCGTCCCATGACCTTGGCCCGCAGGTCGGCGGGGACGTCATCGTGTCCGCAGCACCGCTTCACCAGCTTCTTCACGGCCTGCTCCAGGCCGTACTTCTCCAGGCACGGCGAGCATTCCTCGAAGTGGTGCTGGAACTTGTCGCGGTCGACGGCCGGCACCTCGCTGTCGAGGAACTCGTACAGGTGGTCGAGGACCTCACTGCAGTCCGTCTCGTGCGGCTCTCCGCAGCTCATGAGCCCGAGCCTTTCGCTTCGTTCGACTCTCCCGCGCCCGCCGGGACCAGCCCGCGCTCGCGTGCGTAGTCCTCCAGCATGCCGCGCAGCTGACGGCGGCCCCGGTGCAGCCGGGACATCACCGTGCCGATGGGTGTCCCCATGATGTCCGCGATCTCCTTGTACGCAAAGCCCTCGACGTCCGCGAGATAGACGGCGATGCGGAATTCCTCGGGGATCGCCTGGAGCGCTGCCTTCACGTCCGAGTCGGGCAGGTGGTCCAGCGCCTGCGACTCGGCGGAGCGCAGACCCGTCGACATGTGCGACTCGGCGCGCGCGAGCTGCCAGTCCTCGATCTCCTCGGCCGCGCTGCGCTGGGGTTCGCGCTGCTTCTTGCGGTACGAGTTGATGAACGTGTTGGTGAGAATCCGGTACAGCCACGCCTTGAGGTTGGTGCCCTCGCGGAACTGGTGGAAGGACGCGTACGCCTTGGCGTACGTCTCCTGCACCAGGTCCTCGGCGTCGGCCGGGTTGCGCGTCATGCGCAGCGCGGCCGAGTACATCTGGTCGAGGAATTCCAGCGCGTCCCGTTCGAAGCGCGCGCTGCGCTCCGTGGTCGTCTCGTCGGACGCGCCCACGCCGATGCCCTGGCCCTCGGGCGGCTCCGCCTGGCCGTTGTCGGTCCCTGCGTCGGTCCCAGTGACCGGACCCACCTCCTCAAGATTTCGGGCAGGACCGGAACCGATCCCACTCGTTTCGGAGGATAGAACACGACCCGTGCCTGCCGCCGCTCGAATAGGAGCGGTCTTGGCCGCGTGCAGCACCGACCACTCCAGGTCACTGATGCTGCGGCGGCTCGGGCAGATGGTCGAACCCATGCGGCGGACTTCCTCTCCCACGACGTCGATGCCGAGGCCGTCGGCACTTCTAAGGGCGTCAACAGCGCCCCGCCGCACTGCATTCCCGGGTCACCCCAGTGACTCGACCCACTCCCGTACGCCCCCGGTGATGATCTCCAGGGCCGCCTCCTGGGACAGCTCGGCGCGCCGGGGCACGGCGAAGCCGTGATCGCCGTACGGCACCTCGAGCAGCCGGAAGCCGTCCGGCGGGAACTCCGCCGGTCTCCCGAACGGGTCGTTCCCGCCCTGCACGACCAGCGTGGGCACGCCCGCGCCCAGCAGCTCCCCGGCGCGGGACTTCTCCGGCCGGCCCGGCGGGTGCAGCGGGAAGCTCAGCGCGAGCACGGCGTGCGCGTCCAGCTCGGCGGCGGTACGGCAGGCGACCCGGGCGCCCGCGCTGCGGCCGCCGGAGATCACCGGCAGGCCGGGCCCGGCGAGCGCGGGCCACACACCGCGCCACCCGGTGTCCAGTGTCTTCGGAGCGGGCGCCACCTTCTTGCCGGCGACCCGCCAGGGCTGCTCGACGAGGGCGACGGTCACGCCGTGCGCGGGCAGCGCGGCGGCGAGCGCCCGGAGGTCGCGCGCCTCGACGCCGCCGCCGGCGCCGTGGCCCAGGGCCAGCACCAGCCGCGCCCGCCCCGCCTCGTGCCAGGTGATCCGGGCGTCCCCGGCGGCCGTGTCGACGATCTGTGTCCTCACGTCAGAAGAGTGTGCCCTCTTCCGGTGCCTCCAGCTCCTTCAGCAGTTCCGGTCCGTTGTTGCGGACGTTGCTGACGGCGGTGGAGACCGGGTAGGCGCGCATCAGGCCGGCCGGCGGCGGCGCGAGCAGGTCGCGCAGCTCGCCGGGGTCGGTGCGGGCGGGGTCGAGCCAGGCGTCCCAGCGGTCGGGGGTGAGCATGAGCGGCATCCGGGGGTGGATGTCGGCGAGGGAGCCCGGGCCCTCGGCGGGGGCGACGGCCAGCGGGGTCTGCTCGGCCTCGGTGGTGATCACCGAGCAGGTGACCCACCAGGCCCGGGGGTGGTCGTCGGGCAGGGTGCGGTCGCGCCAGAACTCGTACAGCCCGGCCATCGCGAACACCGAACCGTCGGCGGGCAGCACGAAGTACGGCTGCTTGCGCGGCCGCTTCTTCCTGCCCTCGACCTCCAGCTCGCGCTCCTGCGAACCGGTGACCCACTCGTAGTAGCCGTCGGCGGGCAGGATGCAGCGGCGGGTGGCGAAGGCGCGCCGGTAGGCGGGCTTCTCGTGCACGGTCTCCGCGCGGGCGTTGATCATCCGGGCGCCGCCCTCGGGCGTCTTGGCCCAGGACGGCACCAGGCCCCACTTCAGGGTGCGCAGCTGGCGAACCGGACGCGGGGATTCCGCGTCTTTCAGGGGACGGTCCAGGACGGCGTAGACCTCTTTGGTCGGCGCCACGTTGTAGTCCGGTCCGAGGCTCTCCTCGGGTTCCCACTTCTCGGCCTCGAAGATGCTCGCGAGATCCTCGGGCGCACGACTCGATGCATACCGTCCGCACATACGTGCCACACTGCCAGATTCCGCACCAGGACAGGGAGCCCTTCGCACCATGGACAGCCTCGCCGCCCCCGCGCTGCCCGGTCTCTGGGACCGGCTCACCGGAACCCAGCCCGACCCCGGCCTGTGGGTGGTGCTGGGCACCCTGGCCGTCGCGCTGGCGGTGGTCGTCCCGCACCCGGTGTGGCGGATAGCGCGCAACGCGGTCACCATCGCGCACGAGGGCGGGCACGGTCTGGTCGCGCTGCTCACCGGCCGGCGGCTCACCGGCATCCGGCTGCACTCGGACACCAGCGGGCTCACGGTCAGCCGGGGCAAGCCGTACGGGCTCGGCATGATCCTCACGGCGGCGGCCGGCTACACCGCGCCCTCGCTGCTCGGCCTCGGCGGCGCCGCGCTGCTCGCCACCGGCCGGATCACCCTGCTGCTGTGGGCGGCGACGGCGCTGCTGGCGGCGATGCTGGTGATGATCCGCAACGCCTACGGCGTGCTGACCGTGGTCCTCGCGGGCGGGGCGTTCCTGCTGGTCTCCTGGCTGGCGGAGCCGCGGGTGCAGGCGGCCTTCGCGTACGCGGTGGTGTGGTTCCTGCTGGCCGGCGGGGTCCGGCCGGGCTTCGAACTCCAGGCCAAGCGGGCGCGGGGCGGGGCCGGGGACTCGGACGCGGACCAGTTGTCGCGGCTGACGCACGTACCGGCGGGCCTGTGGCTGTTCCTGTTCCACGCGGTGTCCCTGTGCTCGCTGATCGGCGGCGGACGCTGGCTGCTGGAAGGTTGACCCCGGGCCCTCCTTATAAAGTGGCCCCATGGCCCCGAACACCGCCTCCACCGCCCTCTGGCCCGCCCCCCACGCGAGCGGAGCCGTCGACGCGACGGTCCACGTGCCGGGGTCCAAGTCGGTCACCAACCGCGCCCTGGTCCTCGCCGCCCTGGCCTCCGAGCCAGGCTGGCTGCGCCGCCCGCTGCGCTCCCGGGACACCCTGCTGATGGCGGCCGCCCTGCGGGCCATGGGCGTGGAGATCGAAGAGGGCGTCGGACCCGACGGCACCGGCGAGGCCTGGCGGGTGCTGCCCACCGGGCTGCGCGGCCCGGCCACGGTCGACGTCGGCAACGCGGGCACGGTGATGCGGTTCCTGCCGCCGGTGGCCGCGCTGGCCGACGGCCCGATCCGGTTCGACGGGGACCCGCGGTCGTACGAGCGTCCCCTCGGCGCGGTGATCGACGCGCTGCGCACGCTGGGCGCCCGGATCGACGACGACGGCCGGGGCGCGCTGCCGCTGACCGTGCACGGCGGCGGCGCCCTGGACGGCGGCCCGGTCTCGGTCGACGCCTCCTCGTCCTCGCAGTTCGTGTCGGCGCTGCTGCTGTCCGGCCCGCGCTTCAACCAGGGCGTCGAGGTGCGGCATACCGGCGCCACCCTGCCCTCGCTGCCGCACATCCGGATGACGGTGGACATGCTGCGCGCGGTCGGCGCCCAGGTGGACACCCCGGAGGCGGGCGGCGAGCCGAACGTGTGGCGGGTGACGCCGGGCGCGCTGCTCGGCCGGGACCTGACGATCGAGCCGGACCTGTCCAACGCGCAGCCGTTCCTGGCGGCGGCCCTGGTCACCGGCGGCAAGGTGCTGGTCCCGGACTGGCCGGACCGCACCACCCAGCCGGGCGACCGGCTGCGGGAGATCTTCACCGAGATGGGCGGCTCCTGCGAACTCACCGACGCCGGACTGGTGTTCACCGGCTCCGGATCGGTCCACGGCATCGACGTGGACCTCGCCGACGTGGGCGAGCTGACCCCGGGCATCGCCGCGGTGGCCGCGCTCGCCGACTCGCCGTCCACCCTGCGGGGCGTGGCCCATCTGCGGCTGCACGAGACGGACCGGCTGGCCGCGCTCACCAAGGAGATCAACGAGCTGGGCGGTGACGTCACGGAGACGGCCGACGGCCTGCACATCCGCCCGCGCCCGCTGCACGGCGGGGTGTTCCACACCTACGAGGACCACCGCATGGCGACCGCCGGCGCGATCATCGGCCTGGCCGTGGAGGGCGTGCGGATCGAGAACGTGGCGACGACGGCGAAGACCCTGCCGGACTTCCCCGAGCTGTGGACCGGGATGCTCGGGCAGTAGGGAACGTACGCCATGCGCCGCTACGGCAAGCACACCGACGAGGACGACATCCGCAGCCGCCCCAACCGCAAGGGCAACCGGCCGCGCACACACATCCGGCCCAAGCACGAGGACGCGGCCGAGGGCATGGTCCTCACCGTCGACCGGGGCCGGCTGACCTGCCTGGTGGACGACCGGGTGGTCATGGCGATGAAGGCCCGGGAGCTGGGCCGCAAGGCGGCCGTGGTGGGCGACCGGGTGGCCCTGGTCGGCGATCTGTCCGGGCAGAAGGACACGCTGGCGCGGATCGTCCGCATCGCGGAGCGCACCTCGGTGCTGCGCCGCACGGCGGACGACGACGATCCGTACGAGCGGGTGGTCGTCGCCAACGCCGACCAGCTGGCCGTGGTGACCGCCCTGGCCGACCCGGAGCCCCGCCCCCGGCTGATCGACCGCTGCCTGGTCGCGGCCTACGACGGCGGTCTGACCCCGCTGCTGGTGCTCACCAAGTCGGACCTGGCCCCGCCGGACAAGCTGCTGGAGCTGTACGGCGACCTGGACATCCCGTACGTCGTCACCAGCCGGGAGGAGCTGGAGAACGGCAGCGCGGTGGCCCGGGTGCGCGAGCAGCTGGACGGCAGGGTCACCGCGTTCGTCGGGCACTCCGGCGTGGGCAAGACGACCCTGGTCAACGCGCTGGTGCCGACGGACCGGCGGCGTTCGACGGGCCATGTCAACGCGGTGACGGGCCGCGGCCGGCACACCACGACCTCGGCGCTCGCGCTGCCGCTGCCGGACGGTGCCGGCTGGGTCGTCGACACCCCGGGCGTGCGCTCCTTCGGCCTGCACCACGTGGACCCGTCCCGGGTGATCCTCGCCTTCCCCGACCTCGAACCGGGCACGGCCGACTGCCCGCGCGCGTGCAGTCACGACGAGCCGGACTGCGCGCTGGACGCGTGGGTGGCGGACGGGCACGCGGACCCGGCGCGGCTGTACTCCCTGCGCCGGCTGCTGGCCACGCGGGAGCGCACGGAAGGCGACTGAGTCTGGCGGTGTTTGCCGGGCCGCCGGCTCGGTAAGTGCATAATCGCACCGAGCCGGGGATCCGGATCCAACGGGAGGACCGCACATGGCGTGGCTGCTGGTCATCGTGGCCGGAGTGCTGGAGACCGGCTTCGCCGTGTGCCTGAAGCTGTCGCACGGTTTCACGCGGCTGTGGCCGACGATCGCGTTCGCGTCGTTCGCGCTGGGCAGCTTCGGTCTGCTGACCCTGTCCCTGCGGAAGCTGGACGTCGGTCCCGCCTACGCCGTGTGGACCGGGATCGGCGCGGCGGGCACCGCGATCTACGGCATGGTCTTCCTCGGCGACCTGGTCTCCACCCTGAAGATCGTCTCCATCAGCCTGGTCATCGTGGGCGTGATCGGGCTCCAGTTGTCGGGGTCGACGCACTAGGGTCTTGCGTTCGGATCAGGCCGGACCAGGTCGCGCGGGAGCACCGCCCGCACCAGGTCCGCGATGCCGCCCTCCGCGGGCGGGGCCGCGACGCAGGACAGGGCGAGACGGACCACCAGCTCGCAGGCGCGCAGCAGCCGGGCGGTGTCGGCCGGGGCGGCTCCGGGTCCGGTGAGCGCGGTCGCCGCGCGGTCCCGGACGATGCGTACGAAGTCGGGGGGCGCCGGCAGCGCGGAGTCCGCGCGGCGCTGCGCCGGCACCGGGGAGCCGGCGGGCGCGGCGGTGAACGGCGGGTCCGGCAGCCACTCGTGCCAGCAGCCGGTGAGCAGGGCCCGGACCAGCGCGTCGTCCCGGGCGGCGGCGGCCGTCCACTCGGCGGTGGCGGTCAGCCGGTCGGAGGGCTCCGCGGGACCGGTCAGCGCCCGCTCGACACCCGCGAGGTAGCCGTCGGCCGCCCGCCGGACCAGCGCCCTGGCCAGGCCGTCCTTGCCGCCGAACTCGTTGTACAGGGTCTGCCGGGACACTCCCGCCGACGCGGCCACGTCGACCATCCGCACCGCGGACCACGGCCGGCGCGCCAGCGCCGCCCAGGCGGCGTCCAACAGCAGTTCCCGGGCAGCGGGCATCCTCGCCTCCCTGGACCACAGTGACTCTGCGCCCAGATTTGACGGGCTTGTGTGCACTGTCAAGGGTTCGCGGGGAGCGTGGGGAAGTGCGGCGGAGTACGGGGAACGCCGGCCCGTCCGCCGCCGTGCCGCGGCTGATCACGCGGTTTGCGGTACGTCCGCGCGGGGCGCACACGCGGACGCGCCCCCTGTGGATCTGCACCGGCCCGGCCGGTAGCGTGCCCCGTATGGCCGACTACCTCGACGACCTCCGCCTCGCCCACGTCCTCGCGGACGCGGCCGACGCCGCCACCACGGCCCGCTTCCAGGCCCTCGACCTCAAAGTGGAGACCAAGCCGGACATGACCCCGGTGAGCGAAGCGGACAAGGCGGCGGAAGAACTCATCCGCGGCCGGCTCCAGCGCGACCGGCCCGGGGACTCCATCCTCGGCGAGGAGTTCGGCGTCGAGGGCACCGGGCCCCGCCGCTGGGTGATCGACCCGATCGACGGCACCAAGAACTACGTCCGCGGCGTCCCGGTCTGGGCCACCCTCATCGCCCTGACGGAGGAGTCGGAGGGCGGCTACGAGCCGGTCGTCGGCGTCGTCTCCGCGCCCGCCCTCGGCCGCCGCTGGTGGGCCGCGAAGGGCCACGGCGCCTTCACCGGCCGCGACCTCGCCTCCGGCACCCCCCTGCACGTCTCCCGCGTCGGCAGGCTCGCGGACGCCTCCTTCGCCTACTCCTCGGTCACCGGCTGGGAGGAGCGGGGCCGGCTGGACGGCTTCCTGGACCTGGGCCGCAAGGTGTGGCGCACGCGCGCGTACGGCGACTTCTGGCCGTACATGATGGTCGCGGAGGGCTCCGTGGACCTCTGCGCCGAGCCGGAGCTGTCCCTGTGGGACATGGCCGCCAACGCGATCATCGTCACGGAGGCGGGCGGCACCTTCACCGGTCTGGACGGGCGTCCGGGCCCGTACGGCGGCAACGCGGCGGCCTCCAACGGCCTGCTCCACGACGAGCTGCTGGAACACCTCGGGTCGCGCGACTGAGCCACCGGGGCGGCCGGCGCGCTCCCCGGCCGCTTCGCGCGCCCTCTTGTTGGCCCGTGCTCCGCCTGGCACTCTGGGCGCACCCCCACTTGTGAATTTGTGAATCCCGGACTTCTCCGGGATTCCTAGGAGGTGGCCCCTTCATGCTCGTCCGTGACGCCATGACCACGGTGATCCTCACCCTCGGCCCCGCGCACACCCTCCGCCAGGCTGCCACCCTGATGTCCGCCCGCCGGGTCGGCGCCGCCGTGGTGTTCGACCCGGACGCCGGCGGCATCGGCATCCTCACCGAACGCGACATCCTCGACTCCGTCGGCCTGGGCCAGAACCCGGACGCGGAGCGCATCCACGCCCACACCACGACCGACGTGGTGTTCGCCGCCCCGACCTGGACGCTGGAGGAGGCGGCCGGTGCCATGGCGCGCGGCGGCTTCCGGCACCTGATCGTGCTCGACCACGGCGAGGTGGCCGGGATCGTCTCGGTCCGCGACATCGTCCGCCGCTGGACCGCGGCCCGCGCGCCCGTCCCGGTGCCCTGAACACGCGAGCGGGCCGGACCCAGAGCACCGTGGGTCCGGCCCGCCCAGCCGCGAGGACGGCCGGCTCAGCCGCGCAGCGTCCGCACCGCGATCTCCAGCCGCTTGCCGAAGTCCGCGTCGGCGTTCGCGAAGTTGCCGATCGCGCGCTCGACGATGTCCGCGCGCGACACCTTCGAGAGGGCGCCCGCCAGGTTGGCGATCAGGCGCTCCTGCTCCTCCGGGGTCATCAGCCGGTAGAGGTTGCCCGCCTGCACGAAGTCGTTGTCCTCGGCGTGCACCGGCGTCGGGTGGCTGCCCGTGCCCCCGAGGAAGCCGTCGAAGGGCTGCCACAGCGGACGGCCGGTCTGCTGCGGGCCGCCGAAGCTGTTCGGCTCGTAGTTCTTCGCACCGCCGTGCCGGCCGTCGTAGAGGTAGCCGTCCCGGGAGTGGGTGCGCGCCTCGGTGGCGTGCGGCCGGTTCACCGGCAGGTGGTCGGCGTTGATGCCGACGCGGTAGCGGTGCGCGTCGCCGTAGGCGAAGAGCCGGCCCTGCAGCATCTTGTCGGGCGAGGGGCCGATGCCGGGCACGAAGTGCGCCGGGGAGAAGATCGACTGCTCGACCTCGGCGAAGACGTTCTGCGGGTTGCGGTTCAGCTCCAGCTTGCCGATCTCGATGACCGGGTAGTCGGCGTGCGGCCACACCTTGGTCAGGTCGAACGGGTTGAAGCGGTAGGTCGCCGCGTCCGCCGCCGGCATGATCTGCACGCCCACGGTCCAGCTCGGGAACTCGCCGCGCTCGATCGCCTCGCGCAGGTCGCGCTGGTGCGAGTCGGGGTCCTTGCCCGCCAGGACCTCGGCGTCCTCGGCGGTGAGGGTCTTGATCCCCTGGTCGGTCTTGAAGTGGTACTTGACCCAGAAGACCTCGCCGGCCTCGTTGCTCCACTGGTAGGTGTGCGAGCCGAAACCGTCCATGTGCCGGTACGACGCCGGGATGCCCCGGTCGCCGAAGAGCCAGGTCACCTGGTGGGTCGACTCCGGCGACAGCGACCAGAAGTCCCACACGTTGTCGGCTTCCTGGCTGCCGGTGTACGGGTCGCGCTTCTGGGTGTGGATGAAGTCCGGGAACTTGATCGCGTCCCGGATGAAGAAGACCGGGGTGTTGTTGCCGACGAGGTCGTAGTTGCCCTCCTCGGTGTAGAACTTCAGCGCGAACCCGCGTGGGTCGCGGACGGCGTCCGCCGCGCCGAGGTTGCCGGCCACGGTGGAGAACCGCAGGAAGACCTCGGTCTCCTTGCCCGCCTCGGAGAGGAACGCGGCACGGGTGTACGGCGTGACGTCCGCGGTCACCGTGAACGTGCCGTACGCGCCGGCGCCCCGGGCGTGCACCACCCGCTCCGGGATGCGCTCCCGGTTGAAGTGGGCCAGCTTCTCCAGCAGCAGCTGGTCCTGGAGGAGGACCGGTCCGCCGACGCCCGCCGTTTCGCTGTTCTGGTTGTCGGCGACCGGCGCCCCGGCCTCCGTGGTGAGCGGTCCCTGCGTCACGTGCGCCTCCTGCGTCAACTGACTAGTCCTGTCCTGCGGCCAAAGCCAGGTTCGATCCTACAATGGACTTTGTCTAAGTCAAGTAATGATCCAAAGTCACACCTATTCCCGACCTGGTCCGGTTTCCTGTTAGGCTGGTAGCTATGAGCGACCTTCTGGAACGGCTGCGTGGACGCGGATGGCGGATGACCGCGCAGCGGCGCGTGGTGGCCGAGGTCCTGAACGGCGAACACGTTCATCTGACCGCCGACGAGGTGCACGCGCGGGCCGTCGCGAGGCTGCCCGAGATCTCCCGGGCGACCGTCTACAACACGCTGGGTGAGCTGGTCACGCTCGGCGAGGTGCTGGAAGTCACGACGGACAAGCGCGCCAAGCGGTACGACCCGAACGCGCACCGGCCGCACCACCATCTGGTGTGCGCCCGCTGCGGCGCGATCCGCGACGTCCACCCGTCCGGCAATCCCCTGGCCGACCTCCCCGACACCGAACGCTTCGGCTTCACGGTGTCCGAGGTGGAGATGACGTACCGGGGCCTGTGCCCGGACTGCGCGAGCGCGTAGCCTCCCCGTCTCGCTGGAGCCCCGGTGTCCACCGGGGCTCTTTGCGTATGCCCGGGGATGCCGTGCGCACATGAAAACACCGAGGGCCGGAACCCATTTCTGGACTCCGGCCCTCGGCCTTCAGTAGCGGGGACAGGATTTGAACCTGCGACCTCTGGGTTATGAGCCCAGCGAGCTACCGAGCTGCTCCACCCCGCGTCGATGAATATGACTCTACGCGAGTGGAGCCCGGCGAAGCAAATCCCTGAAAGCCGAAGTGACGGGGGTCACTATGGGGGCGTCGGGGGGCGGTGAACGCACGAGCGGGTCGCCGGGACGGGGGCGGCCCGGACAAGGCGAGCGGGTCCCCAAGGCGCGGAGGTCATACCCGCCCGGCCGGGACGGCGAGTCGGCGACCCCCTGCCGGAGCCGGGCGCCGGCCGGGCCGAGACGGCGGGGCTGCCCGGGACGCCGCCGCGTCGGCGTGGCCGGGCCGTCGGGTTACGCCGACAGTTCCTGGCGTAGTGCGTCCCGGAGGCGGCCTGCTCGTTCGGCTACCTCCGCCGGGCCCAGGGCCACCGCCCGGTCGGCCCACCGCTGCCCCTCCGCCAGCTCGCCGCGACGCGCGTAGACCAGGGCCAGCCGCAGTGCCGCCCGGCCGTGCCCGGCGTCCGCGGCGCGGGTCCACCACACCGCCGCCTCCGGTTCGCTGCCCTCGCGGGCGAGGAGCAGCCCGAGGTTGAAGGCGCCGTTGCGCGACCCGGCCTCGGCCGCCTTGCGGTACCAGCGCGCCGCCTCCACCACGTCACCGCGGGCGGCGGCGAGCATCCCCACCCGGACCTGCGCCCGCCGGTGCCCCTGGCTCGCGGCCCGCTCGTACCACTCCTCGCACTCGGTCTTCTCGTGCACGATCTCGCCCAGCTCGTGCGCCGGCTCCGGGGGGCGGCGCGCGTCGAGCAGGGTGGCCAGCCGGTATGCGCCTTCCGCGCTGCCGCCGCCCGCGGCGCAGCGCAGATGCCGTTCGGCCTCCCGCTCGTCGCCCTCGCGCAGCCGGGCGATCCCGACCTGGAGCGCGGCCTCGGCGTGCCCGGCGGCGGCCGCCCGCTCGTACCAGCGCAGCGCCATCACCTCCTCGCCGCGTCCGGCGTAGAGGATGCCGAGGTTGAACGCGGCGTCCACGCTGCCGGCCTCGGCGGCCTTGGAGAACCACGGCTCGGCCCCGGTCGCGTCGCCGCCCTGGAGCAGCAGGATGGCCAGCGCGTTGGCGGCCTCCCGGTGCCCGGCGTAGGCAGCCTGGCGGTACCACTGCTCGGCCTGCGCGGTGCGGCCCTGTTCGGCGCAGAGCAGCGCGAGGTTGTAGGCGCCGTTGTCGTCGCCCGCGGTCAGCGCGGCCCGGTACCAGCGCTCGGCGGTCTGGGTCTCGCCGCGCTCGGCGTGCAGCGCGCCCAGCGCGTTGGCCGCGTTGCCGTCGCCCTCCTGGGCGGCGCGCAGCCACCACACGGCCGCGCTCTCGGTGTCGCCGGCGTCGCGCAGCAGGAAGCCGAGCGCGCAGGCGGCCCGCGGTTCGCCGTCCTTGGCGGAGGTCAGGTACCAGCGCCCGGCCTCCTTCAGCTCCCCGCGCCGCTCCAGGATCGCCCCGAGTTGCAGCGCGGCCCGCCGGTGACCGCGCGCGGCGGCCTGGCGGTACCACTGCTCGGCCTCCGTGACACCGGCGTCGGCGCCGGCCTCGTCCCCGTGGTCCGCGGCGCGGTCGAGTGCGCGCGCGAGCCGGTAGGCGGCCTCGCGGTGCCCGCGTTCGGCGGCGGCCCGCAGCCAGTGCCGGGCGCCGGCGTCCCCGCGGTGCTCCAGCAGGTCGGCGAGCGCGTAGGCGCCGAGGACATGGCCCTGCTCGGCGGACTGGCGCAGCCAGTACTCGGCGGCCGGCTCGTCCCCGCGCTCGCGGTGGTAGCGGCCGAGCGCGTGCGCGGCGGCGGCGGAGCCGGCCACGGCGGCGATCCGCCACCAGCCGGCCGCCTCCTCGGCGTACCCGCGCTGGTGCAGCAGGACTCCCAGGTTGTTGGCGGCGGCGCGGTCACCGGCCGCGGTGGCGGTCCGCAGCCGGGGTTCGGCTCCGTCGAGGTCGCCGCGGCGCAGCAGCATGGCTCCGAGGACGCTCGCCGCTTCCGCGTCGCCGCTCTGCGCGGCGAGCGCGAGGCGCGTCTCCTCGGCGGCCTCCCCCAGGTCCGCCAGCTCGTCGCGGGCCGGCTCCGTACCGGCAGGCTGCACAAATCGCCCTGACTCGAACAGAGTTGCCTTGTCCCCCATAACGTCCATCGTCGCACCACCTGCAACCTGGGTACACCCGGTATACCGCAGCCCGTGAGGTCACTTCAGCGTTTTGTCGACATGCCCACAGAGAGACAAGTCAAGCACACACCACCCGTCTACCCACGACGGCGCGGCCGACCCCCCTTCCGGCACGCGAGTTCCACACCACGCACACCACGAAGGCCCGGATCCGTATTGGATCCGGGCCTTCGACTTCAGTAGCGGGGACAGGATTTGAACCTGCGACCTCTGGGTTATGAGCCCAGCGAGCTACCGAGCTGCTCCACCCCGCGCCGTTGCAGGTCAACCGTACCACGGCGCGGGGGCGGTTCGGTCAGCTCCCCTTCCCACCGCTCCCACCAGCGCTTTTACCGGCCTTGGCCTGCGCCCTCTCGGCCTGCCGCAGCGCCTCCTGGAGATCCTTCTGCGCCTTGGCGTACGCGTCCCAGTCCGGGCCGTCCTTCAGGGCCTGCCGTCCCGCGTCGAAGGCCTTCTGGGCGTCCTGGAGGGCCCGTTGGACCGCCGGGTCGGTCTTGCCGGGCGGGTTGCCGCTGCCGGTGTCCGGCGGCGAGGTGTCCGAACTCCTGGCCCGGAAGACCTTGTCGAGCGCCTCGCCGAGGGTGTTCTCGAATGCGGTATCACCCTCATAGGTGACCAGCACTTTGCGCAACAGCGGGTATTTGAGGCTGCCGCCGCGTACGTAGACGGGTTCCACGTAGAGCAGTCCGCCGTCCAGCGGCACGGTCAGCAGGTTGCCGTACTCGATGTCGGAGTCACCGCCCTTGAGGAGTTTGATCGCGGCGGCGATGTCCTGTTCGGAGTTGAACTTGCTCTGGACCTGTTTGGGTCCGTCGACGGTCGTGCCGGTCGGCAGTTTCAGGATCCTGATCTTGCCGTAGTCGTCGGTGCCGGCCTCCGCGTCGACGGTCATGAAGGCGCTGAGGTTGTCCCGGCCGCTCGGCGTGAACGTCGTCGACAGCGAGAACGCCTGCTTGGCCTGGTCCGGCATCCGCATGCTCAGGTAGTACGGCGGCACCGCGTCCCCGGACTTGTTGGTCGGGTCGTTCGGCACCTGCCAGACCTCGCTGCCGGTGAGGAAGGTGTCGGCGTCCGTCACGTGGTAGCGGGTGAGCAGTTCGCGCTGCACCTTGAACAGGTCCTGCGGGTAACGCAGATGCTTCATCAGGTCCGGGGAGATCGCGCTCCTCGGCCGCACCGTGTCCGGGAACGCCTTCATCCAGGTCTTCAGCACCGGGTCCCGGGTGTCCCACTGGTAGAGCCTGACCTCGCCGGTGTACGCGTCGACCGTCGCCTTCACCGAGTTGCGGATGTAGTTGACCTGGTTCTGCTGGGCCACCACCGCACGGGAGTTGTTCGTCGCGGTCAGCGAGTCGGCGGTCGTGTCGCCGAGGGTCGTACGGGAGGAGTACGGATAGCTGTTGGTGGTCGTGTAGGCGTCGACGATCCACTGGATGCGGTGGTTCACGACCGCCGGGTAGGTGTCGCCGTCGATGGTCAGCCAGGGGGCGACCGCCTCGACCCGCTCCTTGGGCGTGCGGTTGTACAGGATCCGCGAACCCTTGCCGATCGCGCCCGAGTAGAGGATCTGCGGCTCGTTGAACGTCAGCGCGTACGCGGCCCGGTTGACCGGGTTGTCGAGGTTGACCCCGCTGCCGCCCCGGTAACTGGTCGGCTTCTCACCGCCGTTGTCGGAGTAGTCGATCTCCTTCTGGGGACCGCCGACGATGGAGTAGGTGGTGGTCTTCTCGCCGTAGTAGACGCGCTGTTCGTACGTGCCGAGGTCGCCCTTGGACGGCAGGTCGTACTCGGTGAAGACCGGCTCGCCGTCCTCCGCCTCGGTGCCCTTGGCGGCGACCACGCCGAAGCCGTGCGTGTAGCGGAAGTGGTCGTTGATCCAGTTGTTCTTGGGGATGCCGGCCAGGTTCAGCTCGCGCAGCCCGATGACCGTGTCCTGTTCCTTGCCGTCCTGGCCGGGGTACCGGTCGACGTCCAGGTTGGTCGGGAAGGCGTAGTAGTCCTTCATCTCCTGGCGCTGCTGGAAGGTCGGCGAGACGATGTTCGGGTCCAGGATCCGGATGCTCGCCGCGTCGTCCGCGTCACCGCGCAGCGTGCTCTTCTCGGACGTCGTGGACGTGCCCTCGTACCCGGTGACCTTGGTGTCGTCGATGCCGTACGCCTCGCGCGTGGCCTTCAGGTTCTTCTGGACGTACGGCGCCTCCTTGGCCTGCTCGTTCGGCTGGACCTGGAACTTCTGCACGATGGCCGGGTACAGGCCGCCGATGAGGATCGCCGAGAGCACCATCAGGCCGAACCCGATGACGGGGAGCTGCCAGGTGCGCCGCCACAGCGTGGCGAAGAACAGCAGCGCGCAGATGACGGCGATGCAGAACAGGATGGTCTTGGCCGGCAGATAGGCGGTGGCGTCGACATAGCGCATGCCGGTCCAGTTGTCGGTCGCCTTGAAGTCGCTGGACTTGACCGCGAGGCCGTAGCGGTCGAGCCAGTAGGCGACCGCCTTCAGCGCCACGAAGATGCCGAGCAGCACCGACAGGTGCCCGGTCGCGGCGGCGGTGGCGCGCGCGCCGGGGCTGGTGACGCGCAGGCCGCCGTACAGGTAGTGGGTGAGCGCGGCGGCGATCAGGCACAGGACGGCGGTGGCGAAGCCGAAGCCGAGCAGGAAGCGGTACCAGGGCAGGTCGAAGGCGAAGAAGGAGACGTCGAGGTGGAACTGCGGGTCCTTCTGGTGGAAGGGCACGCCGTTCACCCACATCAGCCAGGTCCGCCACTGGCCCGCGGCCGAGGCGCCCGCGATCAGCCCGACCAGCGAGGTGACGGCGAGCAGCAGCCACTTCTTGTACGGCGCGATGCCCAGGCGGTAGCGGTCCAGGCTCTGCTGCTCCATGGACATGGCGCTGAGCGGGGGCCGCAGCCGGTGCGCGAGCCAGATGTTGAGGCCGACCGCGGCCGCCATCAGCAGACCGAAGACGAAGAAGAGGCCGATCTTGGTCGACAGGGTGGTGGTGAACACGGACGAGTAGTGCACCGACCGGTACCAGAGCCAGTCCGTCCAGAAGCCCGCGAACATGGTGAAGAGCATGCCGAGGACGGCGAGGACGCCCAGGGTGACGAGCAGGGCCCGGACCCTCCGGGACGGTCGGCCCGCCCTGATCCGTGGCCCCGTCGGGCCTCCGCCGCGGTCCGGCATCTGGAAAGCCAAGGTGCGCCCCTCGAAGTTCGCTGTCGATCCGTCAGGCCCCCGGGTTCGCGGGCCCTCCGTGGCCCCCCGTGTTCGTGGGCCCACACTTATGCAACTTACTCACGGTTTACTCGGTTCCCGATTCCGGCCGGGAACGAGGCAGGATTGTGACCATGTCCAACACTCCCATGGCAGCGAGCCCGCTCACCCGGGCCGTACTCGAGATCGACGAGTACGTCTCCGGCCTCGGCTGGGACCAGCCCGCTCGCCTTTTCGCCCTCGTAGACACCGCACGGCTGCGGGCTCAGGAACCTTCGCTCGCGGCTCAGCTGGGCCTCGGGGACGAGTCCGAGACCGTCGGTCTCACCCCGATCGAGCAGGACGAGGTCCCCTCCGGCAAGCCGCTGGACGAGTTCCTCGCCACCATCGCCTGGCCCGACGCCGTCACCGGCTGCGCGCTCACCGTCGAGCGGCTGATGCTGCCGCCGTCCGCCGAGGCCCAGGTGCCCTCCGGCCTGGACGAGACCAGGCTGGCCGAGTGGGTGGCCCGGCACCCCGAGCGCCAGGAGGTCCGGATGACGGTGGCCGTGCTGCGCGACGGCGGCCGCGAGTCGGCGCTGCGGCTGCGCGAGAAGGACTCCCCGACGGAGGTCCTGACCGGTCCCGATCTGGTGCCGGGCCTGTCGGACGCGCTGGCGGCGACGTTCGCGGACTGATCCGGTCCGCCGCGCCGGGCCCGGCGGACCGCCGCGGCGACCGCCCGTCCGCCGCGGTACGCCGCCGGGGCGTGCCGGTACGACCGTGGGGGGCGCCCCTGCCGTTCAGGGAGCGCCCCCGGCCGTACGCCGGTCCGCTCAGCCCTCGGGGGTCCGCTCAGCCCTTGGCGGTGCACTTCGGCAGGCCGGCGGTGTCGCCGGCGCGGATGTCCTCGAGCGCGTGCAGCGCGTCGTCCATGGTCTTGACCCGGACCAGGGTGAGCCCGTCCGGGGTGTCCTTGGCGGCTGCCCGGCAGTTGTCGGCGGGGGTCAGGAAGTACCGGGCGCCCCGGCTGCGGGCGCCGACGGTCTTCATCTCGACGCCGCCGATGGGGCCGACCGTGCCGTTGTCGTCGATGGTGCCGGTGCCGGCGACGAATCTGCCGCCGGTGAGGCTGCCCGGGGTGAGCTTGTCGTAGATGCCGAGGGCGAACATCAGGCCGGCGCTGGGGCCGCCGACGTCGGCCAGCTTGATGTCGATGGTGAACGGGTACGTGTGGTCGGTCCCGGCGGAGATGCCGACGATGGCCCGCTTGGGCCCGCCGTCGTCCGAGGCCGCGGTCGTGATCGTGACGTCCCGGGTGCGGGTCGCCGTCTTGTGGGCCTTCTGGGCGGCGGCCTGCTCCTTGGCGGGGACGACCGTGAAGACGACGTCCTGGCCGGGCTTGTGCTTGGTCACCAGCCGGGCGACGTCGGACGGCTGCCTGACCGCCGTGCCGTCCACGGCCTTGATCACGTCACCGGCGTGCAGCCGGCCCTCGGCCGGGGAGTCCTTGACGACCGTGGAGACGATCACCCAGGACTTCACCGGGATGTCCAGCTCCTTCAGGGCGGCGACCTTGGCGCTCTCCTGGGACTGGCTGAACTCCTCGGCGTTCTCCTGGGTGGACTGCTGCTCCGTCTTGCCGTCCGGGTAGAGCGTGTCGTGCGGCACGATCCTGCTGTCGTGCGCCAGCCAGCCGTAGACGGCCTCGACCAGGTTCATCCGGTAGTCCGCGCTGGTGACCCGGACGGTGGTCATGTTCAGATGGCCGTCGGCCGGATAGGTCTTGTGCCCGGACACCTGGAGCACCGGCTCGCCGTCGTGCTCGCCGAGCGTGTTCACGGTCGGGCCGGGGGACATCTCCGCGTACGGCACGGGGATGAGCACTCCCGCGCACAGGAGCGCGATCAGCATCAGGGTCGAGGCGAGCATCGTCGCGGTGCGGCGTGGCATGCCCCGACAGTACGTGACGCCACTGTCAGCGCACGGTCAGGGCACCCCTGTCACGCGCCGCGCGCACCCGGCCCGGACTTCTCCATGGCCGCGCGGAACCGGGCGTATCCGTCCAGCTCGGGACCGTCACCGCGGACCTTGCGCGTCCGGTTGGCCCAGCTGCCCCACAGACCGCCGCCGACCGCGGCCACCAGCGGGATCAACAGCCAGACGAGCACCCCCATGCCGACCTCCCATAGCCATGAGCGTCCGCAACGGACTGATCAGCAGATTAACCATCCGCTCGGACAACGCTCACGCGAGGGTGCCGGTTACGCAACCGGAGAGGCCGGTGAGCCTGACGCGCACCCGGCCGGACGGCCGGGCTCAGCAGGCTCCGACCCACTCCTCGGTGCCGTCCGAGAACGTCTGGTGCTTCCAGATGGGCACCTCGTGCTTGAGGTCGTCGATCAGCCGGCGGCAGGCGTCGAAGGCCTCCGCGCGGTGCGGGCAGGCCACGGCGACGACCACCGCGAGGTCCCCGACCCGCAGATCGCCCACCCGGTGGACGGCGGCCAGCGCCCGCACCGGGTGGCCGGCGACGACCTTCTCGGCGATCCGCCGCATCTCGGCCTCGGCGCTGGGGTGGCAGGAGTAGCCGAGGGCGGCCACGTCGGCGCCCCCGTCGTGGTCGCGCACCGTCCCGACGAACAGCGCGACACCGCCGGCCGCGTCGTCCCCGACCGCCTGGAACACCTCGTCCACCGAGAGCGGGGTCTCCCGGATGCCGATCAGCTTGATGGGATCGTCAGCCGCCCGCTCGCCCGGGTGGTCGTTCGTGAGTGCCATGGGACCATCGTGCCGCACGGGCCGTGGGCGCGGAATACGACGTTCGCCAGGCACGCGCGCGTGCCGCTTTGGAGGCTCCTACAGCCGCGTCGCGGCCCGCCGGCGCCTCACACCCGCCGCCGGGCCTTGCGGGCCCGCCGCACGACGGCCGCCGCGCCCAGCAGGGCCACCGTCGCGCCGGCCGCGCCGGCCGCCGTGGCGTCCTTGCGGCCCAGCCGCCGCCCGGCCACCGTGCGCCGCCCGGAGACCTCCTCCAGCAACTGCGCCAGGACCTCCTCGTTGGTCCACTTCGGCCGCCACCCGGCCTCGTGCAGCCGGCTGCCACTGACCACCCAGGGGTACATCGTGTACGCCAGGTCGCCGGCCGGGGACGGGGTGAGCCCGATCCGGTGCAGCCGGGCCGCCGCGCCGAGGGCGACCGCCGACGGCAGCTCCATCCGGCGGATCCCGCTCAGCTCCTCGACCTCCTCCTGCTCCAGCCACCCGTCACAGCCGACGGCCAGCTCCCCGTCCGCCTTCTCCAGCACGGCGTACTCCAGGGCGCTGCACAGGTCCTCGACGTGGCAGAACTGCCAGGCGGGCCGCGACCCGGCGACGACCAGCAGCCGGGGGGACTCGAAATACCGGGTCAGGGCGGTGTCGGTGCCGCCGACCAGGACGGCGGGCCGTACCACGGTGACGTTCAGCCCGGGATGCGCGCGCGGGGCGCGCCGGGCCAGCCGTTCGATCTCCAGCAGGTCGCCGACGCCGGTCGCCTCGGCGGTGGCGCGCAGCTCGGCGTCCTCCGACAGGGGCAGCTCGTTGTCCGGCAGCGCGCCGTAGACCATGGCGGAGGTGCACAGCACCACCCGGTGCACGCCGGCCGCCGCGGCGGCGGTCAGCACGGTCTGGGTCCCCCGGACGTTGTACGCCGTGCGCGCCGCCGGATCGGTCTCCAGATCGAGGTCGAGCGCGAGGTGGACGACGACGTCGGCGCCGCGCAGCTTGTCCGCGATCGCCGGGTCGCGGACGTCCAGGATGTGCCACAGTGCCTCGGCGCACTCGCCGCGCCGCTCGTCGATGGCGACGACCTGTCTGATCTCCTCGCAGGCAGCGAGCCGCTCGGTGAGCAGGGCGCCGACCCCGCCGGCGGCGCCGGTCACCGCGACGACGGGCCCGCGCACGGCGGCTTTGCGCGCGGCGGGAGAGGTTGCGGGGTTTCGCGCTGCGCGAACCTGTGGATCTGGGGAACTCACCGGGCGTCTCCAGCGGTTGTCTTCAGTACGCGCGCATATGACGCGTACGTACCAGGTGCGTCCATCCTGCCGCAGGCCTTCCGCAGGCGAAGCACCGAGGCCCTATCGGGTCCGGGTGTCTACGCTGGGTGGTGTTGTCGGGCAGCCGCGCCGCCGGAGTGAGACCGGTGGCCTTACCAGCCGAGGATTCCCGTGAGTGACACCCCATTCGGTTTCGGCCTTCCGCCGGAGGAGCCGGAGGACGGCGACGAGGGCAAGAAGAAGGACCAGCAGAGCGGTGGTGGGCAGGGACCGGCCAATCCGTTCGGTTTCGGCGACCTGCCCGGAGCCGGCGGCTTTGGCGGCCCCGGCGCCGACAACCCGCTCGCCGCCATGTTCGGCTCCCTGAACCCCACGGACCTGGGCGCCGCCTTCCAGCAGCTCGGCCAGATGCTCTCGTACGAGGGCGGCCCGGTGAACTGGGACATGGCCAAGCAGATCGCCCGCCAGACGGTCGCCCAGGGCACCGCGGACGGCACCAAGGACGCCAGCGTCGGTCCGGCCGAGCGCCGGGCGGTGGAGGAGGCCGTCCGCCTCGCCGACCTGTGGCTGGACGACGCGACATCGCTGCCGTCGGGTTCCGCCTCGGCGGTGGCCTGGTCGCGCGCGGAGTGGGTGGAGGCGACCCTGCCCGCCTGGCAGGAGCTGGTCGACCCGGTCGCCGAGCGGGTCGGCGCGGCCATGGGCGACGTCCTGCCGGAGGAGATGCAGGCCATGGCGGGCCCGCTGATCGGCATGATGCGCTCGATGGGCGGCGCCATGTTCGGCACGCAGATCGGGCAGGCCGTGGGCGTGCTCGCGGGCGAGGTCGTCGGCTCGACCGACGTCGGCCTGCCGCTGGGCCCGGCCGGCAAGGCCGCCCTGCTCCCGGCGAACGTGGCGGCGTTCGGCAAGGACCTGAGCGTGCCGCAGGAGGAGGTGCGGCTCTACCTGGCCCTGCGCGAGGCCGCCCACCAGCGGCTGTTCGCGCACGTGCCGTGGCTGCGCTCGCACCTGTTCGGCGCGGTCGACGGCTACGCGCGCGGCATCAAGGTCGACACGGCCAAGCTGGAGGACGTGGTCGGCCAGTTCGACCCGCAGAACCCCGAGCAGTTGCAGGACGCGCTCCAGCAGGGCATGTTCCAGCCCGAGGACACGCCCCAGCAGAAGGCGGCCCTGGCCCGGCTGGAGACCGCCCTGGCGCTCGTGGAGGGCTGGGTGGACGCGGTGGTGCACGCCGCCGCGAAGCCGCGCCTGGGCTCCGCCGACGCGCTGCGCGAGACGCTGCGCCGCCGCCGCGCGACCGGTGGCCCGGCGGAGCAGACGTTCGCCACGCTGATCGGTCTGGAGCTGCGCCCGCGCCGGCTGCGCGACGCCTCCCGGCTGTGGGCCTCGCTCACGGACGCGCGCGGGGTGGACGGCCGGGACGGTCTGTGGGCCCACCCGGACATGCTGCCCACCGCGACCGACCTGGACGACCCGGACGGCTTCGTGCACCGCGAGCAGCTCGACTTCTCGGAGCTGGACAAGATGCTCGGCGAGGCCGCCGGCAAGCCGGACCTGCACAAGAAGGACACCGGGGCCGCCGACGCGAAGGACACCGGGGCCGGCGAGTCCGAGGACCGCGAGGGCAAGGGCGACGAGGGCAAGGGCGACGACGCCGAGTGAGCCTGTACGACGACGCGGTCCTCGTGCTGAAGGGGTACGAGGACCAGAGCGGGCTGCGCCAGGAGTACCTGGACCACCTCGCGGCGCATCCGGACGGCCTGTGGAAGGCGTGCGGCGCGGGCCATCTCACGGCCAGTGCCCTCGTCGTCGACCCCGCGGGCGGCCGGGTGCTGCTCACCCTGCACCGGAAGCTGCGGATGTGGCTCCAGATGGGCGGCCACTGCGAGCCGGGTGATCCCACGCTCCAGGCGGCGGCCCTGCGCGAGGCGACGGAGGAGTCCGGTGTCGCCGGGCTGGCACCGCTGCCCGGCGGCCCGGTGCGGCTGGACCGGCATCCGATCCCGGCGCCCTGCACCTGGCACTTCGACGTGCAGTACGCGGTCCTGGCCCCGCCCGGCGCGGTGCACGAGATCAGCGACGAATCCCTCGACCTGCGCTGGTTCGCCTACGAGGAGGTGGCCGGCGTGGCCGACGAGTCCGTCGTACGGCTGGTGGAGGCCACGCGCGCGCGGCTGTGAACGGCACGACGCTGGCCCGGACGGGTAAGGGGCGGCCACCTGGGCGGCCGCCCCTTACGTGCGTCCTGCGCGGGCTCAGCTCCAGACGTTGCCCTGGTTCTGGCCGCGCGCTCCCTGCTGGCCCATGCCGAACTGGGCGGCGATGCCCTGCCCGATCACCGCGTTCTGCGGCGGCAGCAGCTCGCTGGGCTGGACGAGCGCGAACCCGGACCCCATGAAGCTCAGCTCCCAGCCCTCACCGGTGCTGCCGCGCCGGCGCCACACTCCGGAGGAGTGGGTCTGGGCCTGCATCTGCACGCGCAGCCCGGTGGACCAGGCCACGATCGCGTCGGCGTCGCAGTTGACGTACCGGTCGGGCGTGACCCGCATCAGCAGCGGGGCGCCCGAGGTCATCAGGGCGACCCTGCCGCGCCCGGTGATGTTGAGCTGGTACTTCCCGGAACCGGAGATGCCGTAGAGGCTGTCGACGGCGATGACCTCGTGGTGCAGCGAGGAGTCCATGGCGAGGACGTAGGAGCTGTCGACGGTCAGTCCGTCCTGCTCGACGTCCATGATGTGCACGTGCTGGGCGAGATTGGCGAGGTAGACGGTGCCCTGGCCGTGGCAGCGCATCAGGTCCAGGCCCTCGCCGGTGAAGGCACGCGCGCGTGCCTGGCCGGTGCCGCGGTACTCGGCGTCGAACTCGACCAGGCCCTGGTAGGCGACCATGGTCCCCTTGCGGGCGAGGACGTCGTCGTGGCCCTCCAGGGTGATCCGGAGCATCTGCGCGTTCTGCAGGCTCCAGCGCTCCTGGCTCTGGAGGTCGTTGTGCGCGAAAAGCGGGCTCTGCATGGTGTTCTGGCTCCCCCTCAGCCCCGGGCCCGGAGGCGGTCGGTGCTGTCCTCACTGGGCTGGACGACGACGATGCCCTGTCCGGAGAAGGCCATCTGGTAGGCCTCGCCGCTGCCCCGGCCGATCAGCGACTGGGCCTTGAAGCTGCGCTTGCCCTTCACCTTCAGGTTCGGCGACCAGGCGACGAGCGCGTCCGGGTCGACGTACGTCTCGTCCTCGCCACCCCCGCAGTCCACGACGATCGGCTTGCCCCGGGACGTCAGCGCGACCCAGCCCTGCCCGGAGATCTTCGTGTTCCACAGGCCCTGGCCGGCGAACTTGGCGAGTCCCTTGACCCGCTCCACGCCCCAGCTGAGGTGGGCGTCGAAGGCGAGGAGGTTGGTGGCGTTGACGGAGATGCCCTCGCCGTCGAGGTTGATCACGACGACGTCGGCGCCGTAGTCGGCGAGGTAGAGCAGGCCGTCACCGGAGCACTTCATCAGCGGGGCGCCCTCGCCGGTGACCCAGTCGCGGGCGATCTGGCGGACGGCCGGCGGGTTGGGCTCGTACTGGATGAAGCCCTCGTAGGCGACCATCGAGCCCACGCGCGCGAGGAGGTCGTTCCCGGTCTGCAGGGCGACCTTCAGCATGTGGCTGCCGTGGTTCTCCATGCGGGCGGTGACGGCCGCGGGCGCGAAGCCCGCGATCGCCTGGTTCACGACGTTCATGTCGGGCTCCCTCAGACCTCGTACGGCTGGACGACGATGAAGTTGCCGGGTGCGCCCCGGAACTGGAGGTTGACGCTCTCTCCGGTGTCGCCCGGGTAGGCGTTGCGGCGCATCCGGACCTGGCTGGAGACGATCACCTGGGAGGCGGCCGACCAGGCGACGACGGCGTTGCAGTCGGCGAAGGTGGTCGGTGTGACTGGCAGCACCACGGGCGTGCCATGCGTCTTGACGACGATCGTGCCGGTGCCCTGGAACTGCATGGTGAACAGCGCGCCGCCCGGGATGCCGTGGCCCTCGATCCGGCGGACCTCGTAGCCGAGGCTCTCGTCGAAGGCGAGGACGTTCTCCGCGGAGACGCAGATCGCGTCGCCCTGGAGTTCGACGGGGTGCAGGTGGGTGGCGTCGTCGGCGAGGAAGACCTGGCCCTGGCCGGTACAGCGCATGAGCTGCATCTCCTGGCCGGTGGCGTTGCCCACGACCCGGCCCATGAACCCGGCGCCCTTGTAGCCGAAGTCGACCTTGCCCTGGTAGAGCACCATGCTGCCCTGCCGGGCCAGCACCGGCTGGCCGCCGACGCCGAGGTCGACGCGGATGAGCTTCTTGTTCTGCTGCGTCCAGCGCTGGCCGGTCGGTGTCTCCTTGAACGCCTGGAGCGCGGCCGTCACCCCGGCGCCGCCCTGGGGCGCGCCCTGCGGCACTCCGTAGACGGCGGGCTGCTGACCGGGCACCTGTCCGTAGCCCGGCGGCAGGGGCGGGGCGGGCTGGGCGCCGTAGGGCGCCTGCTGCGGGCCGTGTCCCGGAGGCATCGGCGCGCCGGGCCCGCCGCCGTACGACGGCTGCTGCCCGCCGTACGGTGCGGGGGCCGGTGCCGCGGGTGCGGCCGGCGGCGGGACGGTGCCGGCGGCGGGCGGGGCCAGCGGGGCGACGACCGTCGGGGCGCCGTGCACGTTCGGGGCGGGGGCCGGGGCCGGGGGCGGGGCGAAGCCCTGCGGGGCGGGAGCGGGGGCGGGGGCGGGGGCGGGGGCGGGGGCGGGCGGCGCGGCGGATTCCGGGGCGGCCGGGGCGGCGAACGCGGGTGCCGGGGTGGTCTGGGCGGGCGGGGCGAAGCCGGGGACCGCGCCGGCAGACGGCTGGGGATGCGGCTGCTGCGGGACGGCGGGCGCCTCCTCCTCCAGCACCTCGCCGCCGAAGTTCTTCAGCAGCGCCTCCAGGCCGCCGTCGAAGCCCTGGCCGACGGCGGCGAACCGCCACCCGTCCTTGAAGTAGAAGTCACCGAGCATCACGGCCCGCTCGGTGGAGAACTCCGAGCCGTCGAAGGAGTACCGCGCGACCTCCTCGCCGCCCGCCACGATGCGCAGGTATCCGGGGCCGATCCGCGACATCTGGCCGTCGCCGTCGATGGTCGCCGTGAAGGACAGCTTGCGGATCCCGGCGGGAATCCGGTCGAGCGTGACCCGGAACGACTCCGTGTCACCCGCCTGCGCACCGAGCAGTTGGACGGACTCCTCGGGGGATTTCGGCTGGTTGAAGAAGATGAAGTACCGGTCGTCCGACAGACGCTCGTCGGCGTCCAGACCGAAGCAGCTGATGTCGAAGGTCAGCCCCGGGGCCGAGATCTGCACGCCTACGTACAGATCCGTGCCCAGCGTGAGGTCACTGATCCTGGCCTTGTGGCCGCGTTGGAATTCCCTGGCCATGCGCGACGACCGTCCCCCATCCCGAATGTGAGTGCGTCGCGCCAGGCTAACGGCAATGTCCGGCAGCGGCTTCGAAGGGTCGCGGTCGGTACAGAGCCGGTACACAAGCACCATCCGGCCGTGGACGGGAGCGGTCAGCCGTCCAGCTCGCCGGGTTCGCCCGGTTCGCCGCGTTCACCAGTCTCGCCGTTTTCATCCTGTACGTCGCGTTCGTCTCTCCCGTCCGGAACGTGCGGCAGCCGTGCGGCGGCGGCCACTCCTTCGAGGTAGCCGCGGGCCCGCTCGGTCCTCGGATACGCCTCCAGCAGCCGCCAGAAGCCGGGCCCGTGCCCGGGGACCAGCAGGTGCGCCAGCTCGTGGCAGAGCACGTAGTCCACGACGTACTCCGGCATCCCCTGGAGGCGGTGCGAGAGCCGGATGCTGCCCTCGGCCGGGGTGCACGAACCCCAGCGGGTGTTCTGGTTGGTGACCCAGCGCACGGAAGCCGGCCGGGCCCGGCCGTCGAAGTACTGCGCCGACAGCCGCTCGGCACGCTCGGCCAGCGCGGTGTCGCCCAGGACGCGCTTGCTCTCCTGGGCGGCGAGCTTGTCCAGCATGACGGTCACCCAGCGCTGCTCCTCCGCCTTGGACATGCGGGCGGGGATCAGGACGACGGTGCGATCGCCCTCGCGGTACGCGGAGACGGTACGGCGGCGCCGGGAGCTCCTGCGGACCTCGATCGCGCTCGCCGCCGGACCGCCGGGCGGCTGGCGGGTCATGCTGCGCTGCGGTTCACCGGCGCGGTGCAGAGGATCGGCGGGCACGCCCCGACGTTACCCGGTGCGCGCGGGCAAAGTCCCGGCTCCGGGACGATGCCGCAGATTCCTCCGACGAATCCCACGGCCTGTGGATAACTTTCGGCGCCGGACGCCCGGACCGGGCATGCTGACAGGCGTCGGAGGAACCCGCCCGGCTTCACCGACGAAAGGACGTTCCGCCCGGGATGTCCCGCTGGTAAGAACTAGGTGCGACTACGGGGGCCGCTCATGCATCCGGTGGTGAAGTCCGCGCTGCGGCGCGGTTGGCGCGATCAGAGCACGGTGCAGTTCGGGATGACCCCGGCGCACGCGGTGACGCTGGGACCGGTGGACCAGGCCACGGACGGCTTCCTGGCGCTGCTCGACGGCACCCGCGGACTGCCGCTGCTGCGCGAGGAGGGCCGCCGCGCGGGTCTGCCGGGCGGACGTGTGGACGCGCTGGTGCGGCGGCTGGCCCGGGCCGGTCTCGTCGACGACGCCCGCGGCGGCGGCCCCGCCGCGGACGCGCTGCGGGCGAGGACCGAGGTGCTCCAGCGGCTGCGCCCCGACCTCGCCTCGCTGTCCCTCGTCGCATCCGAGCCGGGCGGCGCACCGGCGCGGCTGGCGGCGCGGCGCGCGCTGCGGGTGCGGGTGCGCGGAGCGGGCCGGGTCGGCGCCCTGCTGGCCTCGGTGCTGGCGGGCGCCGGGATCGGCGAGGTGGAGGTGGACGACACGGGCCGGGTGGAGCCGTGGGACGTGGCGCCGGGCGGGCTGACCGCGGAGTCGGTCGGCGACCGCCGGGAGGCGGCGGCGCGGGCGGCGGTCCGCCGAGCCGCGCCGGACCGGCCGCCGCGCCACCCCCACTCCCCGGGCTCCGGCGCCGGCGGCCCCGGACTGTCCCTGGTGGTCCTCGCGCCCCGGGACGAGGTCGCCGTGCACGCCCCGGACCCGGCCGCCGCCGAGTCGCTCATGGCCTCCGGCACCCCGCACCTGTACGCCGGGGTGGTGGAGGGCACGGGCGTCGTCGGTCCACTGGTCCTGCCCGGCGAGACGGGCTGTGCCGGATGCCTGGACCAGGAGCGCACCGACCGTGATCCGGCCTGGCCCCGGCTGGTCACCCAGTGGCGGTCCGGCCGGGCCCGCCGGGTCGCGGCCTGCGATCTGGCCCTGGCCACGACGGTGGCCGGGATGGCGGCCGCACAGGCGCTGGCCTTCGTGGACGGCGGTCCGGCGGGCGGCGCGGGCATCCGCCGTGAGGTGTCCCTGCCCGGTCTGACCTGGCGTGCCCACCCGGTCCGGCCGCATCCGGCGTGCGGCTGCGGGGCGGCCGGGAAAGGCAGCCGGGAACATTCCCCGACCATGGGGCGGCCACGCGCGACAATGGCGGTGCGACGGCCGACGACCAAGCGACAACGCGAAGCAGGCGCGGCACGGCCGACTGCGACTTGGAGGGCGCATGTCTGATCTTCCCCGGAAGGCGGTCACCCGGACCGCCAAGCTGGCCGCGCTCCCGCTCGGCTTCGCCGGACGGGCGACGTGGGGGCTGGGCAAGCGGATCGTGGGCGAGTCCGCGGAGATCGTCGGCCGCGAACTGCAACAGCGCACGGCGGATCAGCTGTTCAAGGTGCTCGGCGAGCTGAAGGGCGGTGCGATGAAGTTCGGGCAGGCCCTGTCCGTCTTCGAATCCGCGCGCCGGCGAGGCCCTCCTCTCCGACCTCGGCCAGCTGAGCCGGTTCGCCCGGCTGCTCGGCCCGCTCATCCCGGGCATGGACATCAAGCCGCTGATCGCGGAGCTGAGGGACCGCGTCTCCGAGGAACTGGACTACGGCCTGGAGGCCCAGGCCCAGGCCGCGCACGCGACGGAGTTCGCGGACGACCCCGACGTGGTCGTCCCGGCGGTGGTCCACCAGTGCGAGCAGGTCCTCGTGACCGAGTGGATCGACGGCATCCCGCTGTCGGAGATCATCGCGGACGGCACCCCCGGACAGCGCGACCGGGCGGGCCAGCTCCTGGCCCGCTTCCTCTTCTCCGGGCCGGCCCGCACCGGCCTGCTGCACGCCGATCCGCACCCGGGCAACTTCCGTCTGCTGCCCGGCGGCCCGGCGGGCGAGGACGACTGGCGCCTGGGCGTCCTGGACTTCGGCACGGTCGACCGGCTCCCCGGCGGACTGCCGGACCCGATCGGCGTCTCCCTGCGGATGACCCTGGACGGCGACGCGGAGCGGGTCTACGAACTGCTCTGTGCGGAGGGGTTCGTGAAGGAGAGCATCGACCTGGAGCCGGACGCCGTCCTGGACTATCTGCTGCCGATCATCGAGCCGGCCCGGGTGGAGGCGTTCACTTTCAGCCGCTCCTGGATGCGCGGCCAGGCCGCCCGCATCGCCGACCCGCGCTCGCCCGCCTACCAGCTCGGCAAGCGGCTCAACCTGCCGCCGGCCTATCTGCTGATACACCGGGTGACCCTGAGCACCATCGGAGTCCTGTGCCAGCTAGGCGCCACGGTGCGGCTGCGGGACGAACTGGAGGAATGGCTGCCGGGCTTCGCACCGGACGCGCCGGACGACACCGAGGAAGAACCGGCAGGGGCCTGATCCGGCCGCACGGCGCCCGCAACGCACGGCGGGGGCCGGTCCGTTCGGCCGGACCGGCCCCCGCGGAGAGCTTCGCCTCCCGGGTTTCCGGAAGGCCACCGCCGCTCGGGTGTGAGCGTTACTGCATCACGGCCATGGCGAGCGCGCGGCGGGCGCGCAGCGAGGCCCGCTCGGCCCGGCGCTGCATCCGCTGGGCGACCGCCAGGCGCATGGCCCGGCGCTCGCGCACGGCGTCCTGAAGCCGGTCGTGCATATGCGCACGAGCCAGGGCTTCTTGCATGAGTTGCATCTCGTGGTTCCTGTTCTGGCGCGCTTCGGTGGCGCCGGTGGTGGTGAAGTCTGGGGTCGCGGAGCCGGCGGGCTCAGTGGTGGACGGCGTCATCGGGGCCTGCTTCTTGGGGTCGTGCGTGAGAGGGCGGTCGATCGTTCCTGCGGTGTTCATGCTGTGACCGGGTTCTTGCGCGGGCGGCCACGCGGCCGCTTCCGGGCGACGACGACACCCTGGACGAACAGCTCGCCACCCCAGACACCCCACGGCTCACGCCGCTCCTTGGCGCCGGCGAGGCATGCCTCGACCAGCGGGCAGGTGCGGCAGAGGGACTTGGCGTACTCCACGTCCGCGGGCGACTCGGCGAAGAAGACCTCCGGGTCGTAGGAGCGGCAGGGGACGGGTACGCCGAGGTTCTCGATGGCGTCGTCGAGCGCGGTGAGCGCGGTGAGGGGGGCGAGGGCGGTCAAGGTGGAGTCCTCCGTGAGGCCGGGCGGGGGGATCGTTTGCGAAGGCGGTACGGACGGGGCGTGTGCTTCGAGTTGCACGATGGTCTTCCTCGTCTGGTCGTTCCGGCCGGTTGACCGGGTGTCGGCTGGGTACCGGGTTCTTTTCTTGTCCCGAGGCCCCTTCACTCCGTCGTCCCGTTCGGGACAAACAGAAGGGCCGCGGATCCCGGATGGGGTTCCGCGGCCCTGAAGGCGCCGGCCTGATCGGAGATCAGGCTGGATCACTCCAGGGTTCTGGCCCACGGAAGGCCCACATCAGGTGGTGCTGCGTCGTCTGCTTCCGGAATCCGGCACCGGCCGCCGCGAAGGCATAGGCATGCGCCTGTGCCACTACCGCTTCCAGTGCCTTGGTCGGTCGCTCATCGCGCTCACGAACGGGAAGGCTCGCGAAAGCACGGGAGGACGCCGGACGCACGGCACGGACACCGGACAGACCGGTGCCCTGGTTCGAGGCGCCGAGAATGCACGTGGAGACGGTCGAGCGATCGGTCAGTTTGGCCGTGCTGATGGAGCTGATGTTGATGCTGATCACAGGACTCGCCTCCTCTCGGCGTCTCAAGGGACCGGGGTGAATCCGGTCCGTTCGGATATGCAAGTACAACACGGAGCCGGGGCCTTGGAGAAGGCCGCTGCTTCCGTGCTTAGAACCTATGGGGATTGCCGGGGCATGCGCAAACTATTTTTTCGACGAGTTGCCCTCACTCGCTCTCCTCGCCTGCATCAGGCTCCCGACCTGCGCAAATGGCCAGAACATCGGCGCCGTAGCTGCGCAGCTTGCGGCTGAGGACACCAGGGATGCGGGCGAGTTCAGCGGAGGTGTCCGGGCAGGCTTCCGCGATCGCCATCAGCGTCCGGTCCGTGAAGACGCAGAAGTCCGGCTGGCCGCTGCGCTCGGCCTGCACCGCGCGCCACTCCCGGAGCCGTTCGTAGAGCCCTTCGTCCATGTCCGAGGGGCAGTCCTCGCAGCGCATCAGCTTCATCTCGCCCGCGTCGGTGAGCGTGCGTCCGCAGACGCGGCAGCGGGCGGGGGTGCGCTGGGTGCGGCGGGGTGCGGCGACGGCGTTCGGCCGGGAACCGCGTTCGACGCCCGCGCCCGCGCCGGAGCCGGTGGGTCCGACGGTGGGCGTGGTGCCGGGGCGCAGACCGTCCAGGAAGCGGCTCGGTCTGCGGCCCGGGCGGCCGCCCGGTGACCGGGACAGGGCCCAGGAGACATGGAGGCGTTCCCGGGCGCGGGTGACGCCGACGTAGAGCAGCCGGCGCTCCTCCTCGATCTGCTCGTCGGTGCGCGCGTAGGAGATGGGGAGCATGCCCTCGGCGACACCGACCAGGAAGACGACGTCCCACTCCAGGCCCTTGGCGGCGTGCAGGGAGGCGAGGGTGACGCCCTGCACGGTCGGGGCGTGCTGGGCGTTGGCCCGCTCGTCCAGTTCGGCCACGAAGTCGGCGAGGGTGGCTCCGGGGCGGGCGGCGGCGAGGTCGTGGGCGAGGCTGACCAGGGCGGCCAGGGATTCCCAGCGTTCTCTCACGGCGCCGGACCCGGCCGGGGGCGCGCTGGTCCAGCCTTCCCCGGAGAGGACGGCGCGCACCTGGGAGGGCAGGTCCACGACGTCGTCCAGCAGGGAGTCGTTGCCGCCGAAGCGGGCCGCGCCGCGCAGGGCGAGGCCGGCCTTGCGGATCTCGGGCCGGTCGAAGAAGCGCTCGGCACCGCGCAACTGGTACGGCACACCGGCGTCGGCGAGTGCCTGCTCGTAGGTCTCGGACTGGGAGTTCGTACGGAACAGCACGGCGATCTCGGCGGCCGGGACACCGGCGTCGATCAGCTCGCGGATGCGCCGGGCGGCGCCTTCGGCCTCGGCGGGTTCGTCGGTGTACTCGACGTAGACGGGCTCGGGTCCCGGGGGACGCTGGGAGACGAGTTCCAGCCGGTATCCGGCGGCCCGGCCCCGGGCCTGGGCGAGCAGGCCGTTGGCGAGGCGGACCACCTGGGGCGTGGAGCGGTAGTCGCGGACCAGCTTGACGACGGTGGCGCCGGGGTGCCGGACGCGGAAGTCGAGCAGGTGGTCCGGGGTTGCTCCCGTGAACGAATAGATGGTCTGGCTGGCGTCACCGACGACGCACAGGTCCTCGCGGTCGCCGAGCCACAGGTCGAGCAGCCGCTGCTGGAGCGGGCTGACGTCCTGGTACTCGTCCACGACGAAGTGCTGGTACTGCGAACGGACCTGCTCGGCGATGTCGTGCCGGTCCTGGAGGACGGCGACGGTGAGCAGCAGGACGTCCTCGAAGTCGATCACCGCCCGGTCGCGCTTGAGGTCCTCGTAGGCCGCGTAGAGATGGGCGATCTCGGCCGGGTCGCGAGGTGTCTCGCGGCCGGCCTTCGCGGCCGCGTACGGATAGTCGGCGGGGACGGTCTGGGTGACCTTGCACCATTCGATCTCGGCGGTCACGTCCCGCAGCTCGTTGCGGTCGAGGCGGGTGCCGAGACCGACGGCTGCCTCGGCGACGAGCTGGACCTTGCGGTCGACGAGCCGGGGCATGACGCCACCGACCGCTTTCGGCCAGAAGTACTGGAGCTGGCGCAGGGCGGCGGAGTGGAAGGTGCGGGCCTGGACGCCCTGGGCGCCGAGCTGGCGGAGCCGGCCGCGCATCTCGCCGGCGGCGCGGTTGGTGAAGGTGACGGCGAGCACGCTGGACGGCTGGAGGATGCCGGCCCGCACCCCGTAGGCGATGCGGTGGGTGATCGCCCGGGTCTTGCCGGTGCCCGCTCCGGCCAGCACGCACACCGGACCGTGCAGGGCGGTGGCGACCTCGCGCTGCTCGGGGTCGAGCCCTTCGAGCACCGCGTCGGCCGACTCCGGTACCCGAGGGAAAAGGGTGGAATGCGTTGCTGCTGTCACACCGCCATGCTGCCAGGTCGGCCGGGACGGACGGGCCGGTTGTCCACAGGCGGGACCTCGCAGTCCTATAAACGGCAGGCCCGTTGTCGTACTGATGCGGCAGGCATCACACCGACGCGGCGGGTCGCGCGGCGGAGGGCGGGCGGTGCGGATACCCCACCCGGGAATGACCGCCCGGCCGCTCGTGTTCTCCTGCTCGACGACCTTTCCACCGAACTGTCCGAGGAGAGCGAGAGACATGCAGGGCACTGTGACGATGTACAGCACGACGTGGTGTGGCTACTGCCGGCGGCTGAAGAGCCAGCTCGACCGGGAGGGCATCGCGTACAGCGAGATCAACATCGAGCAGGACCCCGAGTCCGCCGCCTTCGTGGAGAAGGCGAACGACGGCAACCAGACCGTCCCGACCGTGCTCTTCCCGGACGGCTCCACGCTGACGAACCCGTCGCTGGCCCAGGTGAAGCAGAAGCTGGCCGCCTGACGCGCCCCGGTCACCGCGGTGACCGACGACAGGGCGGCCCCGGCAGGACCGGGGCCGCCCTGTCGTGTCAGACGAAGCCGCGGGTCGGCAGGGGCTTGCCGTACCACATCTCGATCAGCCGGGCCGCGATGGAGATGCCGTAGGGCGGCAGCACCTCGCCGGACTCGAAGGCCGCGTGCAGTTCCTCGCGGGAGAACCAGCGGGCCTCGTGGATCTCGTCGCCGTCGACGTCGATCTCGGTGGACGTGGCCCGGGCCATGAAGCCCAGCATCAGGCTGGACGGGAAGGGCCACGGCTGGCTGGCGATGTACTCGACCGGCCCGACCGTGACGCCGACCTCCTCGCACACCTCACGGCGCACGGCCTGCTCGATGGACTCCCCGGGCTCCACGAATCCGGCCAGCGTAGAGAAACGGCCCTCGGGCCAGTGCACCTGCCGGCCGAGCAGGATGCGGTCCTCCTCGTCCGTGACCGCCATGATCACGGCCGGGTCGGTGCGCGGGTAGTGCTCGGCGCCGCAGGCCTGGCAGCGCCGGATGTGACCGGCCGCCGCGATGACCGTGCGCTCGCCGCAGCGGGAGCAGAAGCGGTGGGTGCGCTGCCAGTTCTCCAGGCCCACCGCGTGCACCATCAGCCCGGCGTCGCGCGGCGACAGCAGCAGGCCGGCCTCCCGCAGCCCCGCCGGACGCGCGGACTGGTCGATACGGCCGGGCAGCGAGTCCTTCTGGAGCGCGAAGTAGCTCACGCCGTCCTCGTCGATGCCGAGGAAGTAGCGGTGCGCCTCGGTGAGGGGCGCCTCGAAGGACGGCGTCATCACGAGTTCGGTCCGGCCGTCCGGCGTCTCGTCGATGAGCACCTGGCCGCCGGAGACCACGAAACAGCGGGTCGTGGGGTGGCTCCACGCCGCCGCCAGCCAGGCCTCGTCCAGCCGGTGGTGGGCGGCGCGGTCGATGCCGCTCGGGGCGGTCAGCGAGATGGGTCGGTCGGCTGTGTGGTCGGTGCAGGTGGTCACGTGTGCTTCCAACTCCCCCAGTTCAGCATTTCTTCGGCGGGCGGTTCGGCGGGACATAGGGCGGGAGGGCACCGGGTCGGCGCGGGCGGGGCGGCGGTCTCCAGTGTGCCCCGCGCGCGGTGTCTCCCGGCGGCGGCCGGGTCAGGGTGCGGTACGCCAGTTCCGGGCCAGGTCACCCCACAGGTAGGCGCTGGTCTCGACGCCCTTGAAGAGGAGGTCAAGCTCGACCTTCTCGTTGGGGGCGTGCCAGCCGTCGGACGGGACGGAGATGCCGAGGAAGAGCACCGGGGCGCCGAGGACCTCCTGGAGGTCGGCGGCGGGTCCGGAGCCGCCCTCGCGGGTGAACCGGACCGGGCTCTGGAAGGCGCGGCCCATGGCGCGGACCACGGACTGCAGCGCGGGGTGGTCGAGCGGGGTCAGACACGGGCGGGTGGCCGCGCCGAAGCGGGTCTCGCAGCGGATGCCGGCGGGCACCTGCTCGGCGGCCCACGCGCGCACGGCGTTCTCGATGTGGCCGAGGTCCTGGCCGGCGACCAGCCGGAAGGACAGCTTCACCATGGCCGTGGACGGGACGATCGTCTTGTTGCCGGGGCCCTGGTAGCCACCGCCGATGCCGTTGACCTCGGCGGTCGGGCGGGCCCAGACGCGCTCCAGGGTGGTGTAGCCGGCCTCGCCGTGCGCGGCGTACGACTTGGCCGTGCGCAGCCAGCTCGCCTCGTCGAAGGGCAGCTCGGCGAAGAGCGCGCGCTCGCGGTCGGTCAGCTCGACGATGCCGTCGTAGAAGCCGGGTATCGCCACGCGCGCGTGCTCGTCGTGCAGGGCCGCGACCAGGCGAGCGGCGGCGGTGGCCGGGTTCGGGACGGCGCCGCCGAAGGAGCCGGAGTGGATGTCCTGGTCCGGGCCGTACAGCCGGATCTCGCACTCGGCGAGGCCCCGCATGCCGGTGCACACGGTCGGGGTGTCCTCGGCCCACATGCCGGTGTCGGAGACGATCACGGCGTCGGCGGCGAGCCGCCCGGCCTGCTCCTCCACCAGGGCGCGGAAGTGCGGGGAGCCGGACTCCTCCTCGCCCTCGATCAGCAGCTTGAGGTGGACGGCCGGCGCGCTGCGGCCGGTCGCGGCGAGGTGGGCGCGGACGCCGAGTGTGTGGAAGAACACCTGGCCCTTGTCGTCGGCGGCCCCGCGCGCGTAGAGACGGTCGCCGCGGACGACCGGCTCGAAGGGGTCGCTGTCCCAGCCGTCCTCGCGGGCGGCGGGCTGCACGTCGTGATGGCCGTAGACCAGGACGGTGGGCGCCTGGGGGTCGTCCGAGGGCCACTCGGCGAAGACGGCGGGCGCTCCCGGCGTCTGCCAGACCTCGGCGGTCGGGAAGCCGGTTTCCTTCAGGGTCGCGGCGAGCCAGTCCGCGCTGCGCCGTACGTCGGGCGCGTGGTCGGGCTGGGCCGACACGGAGGGGATGCGCAGCCATGCGGCGAGGTCGTCGAGGAAGGCGGCGCGGTGCTGCTCGATGTACGCGCGGACGGCGCTGTCCGGGGTCTGGCTCATGCTCACGAGCCTATCCGCCCGCACCGACATCCTCGGCGGGCGATTGGTCACACTCAGGTCGCCTGGTGTGTGCTCTCCGTCTCACCGGTGAGCAGCCGCTCCAGCGCGGCCCGGTCCGGCAGGCCGGCGGGGCGCACGACCTCGCCGGTGCGCACGTACAGGAAGGCGGCCGTGACCGACTCGGGCGGTATGCCCTGCTGCTCGGCCCAGGCCAGCCGGTACACGGCGAGCTGGAGCGGGTCGGCGGTGCCGGTGCGGCCGGTCTTCCAGTCGACGATCTCGTACGTCGCCTCGTCCCCGTCGCCGTTCCGGTAGACGGCGTCGATGCGGCCCCGGACGACACGGCCGGCGAGGGTGAACTGGAAGGGGGCCTCGACCCGGTACGGGGTGCGCCGGGCGTACTCGGTGCGTTCGAACGCCTCCTTCAGGGCCTCCAGGTCGTGTTCGTCGGCGATCTCGGCGTCGGTGCCGGGCAGCTCGTCCGGTTCCAGCAGGGGCAGGGTCAGTTCCTCGAAGCGGGACTCCACCCAGGCGTGGAAACGGGTGCCCCGGCGCGCGGCCGGCTGCGGGGGGCGCGGCATGGGGCGCGCGAGTTCCTGCGCGAGCCCGTCCGGGTCCTCGGCGAGCCGGAGCAGCTGGGAGGCGGTGAGCGTGGCGGGCAGGGGTACGTCGGTGACGGTCCGCCGGGCACGCAGCAGCTCGCCGGCGAGCGCGTCCAGGTCACGGTCCCAGGAGGCGACGACCCGGGCCTCCTCGGGGGTGAGCGCGTCGGCGGATCGCCGCCGGGCGGGCCGGTGGCCGTCCCGCGGGGCGGGCGCCTGGTGCGGGACCGTGGGGCGCCCGGTGCTCCGGGATTCCCCGCCGGCGGTGCCGTACGAGGCGGTGCCGTGCGGGGCGGGAGCGGCTGCGTGGCCGGGGGGCGCGTCGGCGGGTGCCTCGCCGACGGGCGCCTCGTCGGGGGGCGGGGGCTCCTCGGCGTGGGGATGGTCCGCGTAGGTCTCGTAGGGGCCGTCCTCGTACGGCTCCTCGCCGTACGGGTCGTCGTGGGGGTCCCCGTACGGATCGCCGTACGGATCGTCATGCGGTTCGGCGCCGTACGGTTCGTCGTCCCACGGTGCGTCGTCGTCCGGCGGGGTGGGCCAGTCCGGGTGGTCGTCGCCGGCGAGGTCGTGCAGGACCGGGCCGGCGCCCTCGGGGCGGGCGGCGAGCGCGTCCAGGTGGGCGAGGACGGTGGCGGCGGCGGCGCGGCGGCGGGCCAGCGCGTCGGCGTCCAGGGGGAGCGGCCACACCTGGTCGGCGGTGGCCGCGTGCAGGGCCGGGTTCTCCGCGTCCTCGGCGGGTTCGTCGGCCCACACCTCGATCTCGCCGTACCCGGCGGCGCAGTGGTCGTACAGGGCCTGAAGGAAGTCGGAGGGGCCGCGTCTGCGTTTCTGGCTGGGTCCCCACCAGTGCCCGGAGCCGAGCAGGAGGGAGCGGGGGCGGGTGAAGGTGACGTAGCCGAGGCGCAGCTCCTCGGTGTGCTGGTGGTCCTTCATGGCCTCGTGGAAGGCCTTCATGCCGCGCGCGTCCCAGTCGGTGACGTCGGGCAGGGTGTCGGTGTCGCCGCGCAGGGCGTGCGGCACCACCTTGGCCTGCGCGGTCCACTTCTCGCGGCCCTGGGCGCTGGGGAAGGTGCCGGTCACGAGTCCGGGGACGGCCACGACGTCCCACTCCAGGCCCTTGGACTTGTGCGCGGTGAGCACCTTGACGGTGTTCTCGCCGCCGGGCAGGGCGTTGTCGAGCCCCTTCTCGTACTGGGCGGCGGTGCGCAGGAAGGCGAGGAAGGCCAGCAGGCCGGCCTCGCCGTCGCTCGCGGCGAAGGAGGCGGCGACGTCCAGGAAGTTGGACAGGGTCTCGCGGCGGCGGGCGGCCAGCGCGTGCGGGGACGCCGACAGCTCCACTTCGAGGCCGGTGACGGCGAGGACGCGGTGCAGGACGTCCATCAGCGGGTCGGCCAGCGAACGGCGCAGGTCGCGCAGTTCGGCGGCGAGCCGGGCGAAGCGCACGCGCGCGTCCGGGGAGAACGGCAGCCCGTCGTCGGCAGTGCCCGCGGAGTCCTGCGCCGGCGTCTCCAGGAACGTGTCCAGGGCGTCCGCGAGCGATATCACCTCCGACGGGTCGACGCCCTCGACGGCCGCCGCGAGCCGGCGGTCGGGGTCGTCGCCGGCGTCCACGCGCGCGTGGGCGACCAGCAGGCGGGCCCGGCGGCCGAGCAGGGCGAGGTCGCGGGGGCCGATGCGCCAGCGCGGTCCGGTCAGCAGACGCACCAGGGAGGCGTTGGCACCCGGGTCCTGCAAGACCTCGCACACGGCGACGAGGTCGGCGATCTCGGGCAGGTGCAGCAGCCCGGAGAGGCCGACCACCTCGACCGGGACGTCGCGGGCGACGAGGGCACCCTGGATCTCGGCGAAGTCGGCTGCGGTCCGGCACAGGACGGCGATCTCGCCGGGTGGTGTGCCGGTGCGCACCAGGTGGGCGAGGGAGTCGGCGATCCAGTCGGTCTCCTCGGCGTGGGTGGGCAGCAGCGCGCAGCGCACGGTGCCGTCGTACTCGGCGCCGGGAGCCGGGCGGAGGGCCTCCACGCCCGCGTGCAGGGCGCGCAGGGGCGCGGCGAGGCCGTTGGCGAGGTCGAGCAGGCGGCCGCCGCTGCGGCGGTTCTCGCTGAGCGCCTGCCGGGCGGCGGGCCGGCCGTCGGCGTGGCGGAAGTGGTCGGGGAAGTCGTCCAGGTTGGCGACGGAGGCGCCGCGCCAGCCGTAGATGGCCTGGCAGGGGTCGCCGACGGCGGTCACGGGGTGGCCGGTGCCGTCGCCGAACAGGCCCGCGAGCAGGACGCGCTGGGCCACGGAGGTGTCCTGGTACTCGTCCAGGAGCACCACGCGGAACTCCTCTCGCAGCAGGCGGCCCACCTCGGGGATGCGGGCGAGGCGGGCCGACAGGGCGATCTGGTCGCCGAAGTCGAGCAGGTCCCGCCGGCGCTTCTCGGCCCGGTAGCGCTGGACGAGGCCGGCGAGTTCCCGGCGGGCGGCGGCCGCCTCCGGGACCTTGCGCAGGTCGGCGTTGGTGAGCTTGGCGCCTTCCAGGGTCTCCAGCAGGCCGGTGTCCCAGGCGCGCAGTTCCTCGGGGTCGACGAGGTGTTCGGCGAGTTCGGCGTCGAGGGCGAGCAGGTCGCTGACCAGGTCGGCGAAGGAGCGGGTCAGCGCCGGGTACGGGCCCGGGGCCTCGCGCAGCACGCGTGCGGCGAGCTGGTAGCGGGTGGCGTCGGCGAGCAGCCGGGAGCTGGGTTCCAGACCGAGGCGCAGACCGTGGTCGGTGAGCAGGCGGCCGGCGAAGGCGTGATACGTCGAGATGACCGGCTCGCCCGGCGGGTTGTCGGGGTCGATGGCCTCGGCGTCGGTGACACCGGCCGCGATCAGCGCCTTGCGCACCCGCTCGGCCAGCTCGCCGGCGGCCTTGTTGGTGAAGGTCAGGCCGAGGACCTGTTCGGGGGCGACCTGCCCGGTGCCGACCAGCCAGACCACGCGGGCCGCCATCACGGTGGTCTTGCCCGACCCGGCGCCGGCCACGATCACCTGCGGGGCGGGCGGCGCGGTGATGCAGGCCGTCTGCTCCGGGGTGAACGGGATGCCGAGGAGCTGCTTGAGCTGCTCGGGGTCGGTGATACGGGCGGACATGTCGAAAGAGGCTAGCGGGGGGCACTGACAGTCGCGGACGAACCAGCCGCCCGGGACGGAGGAACCGCAGGTCAGGGCGTGGGGTGCCGTGCGTCACGGCGGCCAGCGCCTCTCGTGCCGTACGCCACAGCCGCGATCGCCCGTCGTGCCGTAGGTCACGCCCGTGGGCCGTGCGCCACGCGGGTCGGGGCGTGCGGCGGCGTGCGGTCTCCCCTGTCGTCCGCCGGGCCCGTCCTCACTCCACCACGTGGCGGCCCTCCGGCCGGGCGCTGCACGAGGCGCGGAACGCGCAGTGCGTGCAGTGCTGGCCGCTGCTGGGTGTGAACCGCTCGTCGAGGACCTTGCCGGCGGCGGTGGCCAGCAGCTCGCCGACCCACTCCCCCGCCAGCGGCTCCTGCGTCTGCACCTTGGGCAGGCTGTCGCCGCCGTCACGCTTGGCGGCACCCTGTCTGAGGTGCACGAGTTCGGCGCCGCCCGGCTCGGGGTGCGTGCCGTCGAGGGCGGTGTCGACGGCGCCCTCCCGGACGGCGAGCTGGTACACGGCGAGCTGGGGGTGCCGGTCCACCTCGCGCGCGGTGGGCGCCTGTTTGCCGGTCTTGAAGTCGACCACGTAGGCCCGGCCCGCCGCGTCCGTCTCCACGCGGTCCATCTGGCCGCGGACGCGGACCTGGTAGTCGCCCGCTTCGAGGGTGACGTCGAAGTCCTGCTCGCTGGCCACCGGGGTGCGGCCGGCGCGGTCCAGCACATGCCAGTTCAGGAACCGTTCGAGCGCCACGCGCGCGTTGTCCTTCTCCTGCCGCGACTTCCAGGGCGCGTCGAAGGCGAGCGCGTTCCACACGGAGTCCAGGCGCTCCATGAGGACGTCGAGGTCGGCGGGCGTACGGCCGGAGGCGACCTCGTCGGCGAGGACGTGCACGACGTTGCCGAAGCCCTGCGCGGTGGTGGCGGGGGCGTCGGCCTTCACCTCGCGGCCCAGGAACCACTGGAGCGCGCAGGTGTTGGCGAGCTGGTCGAGGGCGCTACCGGAGAGCACGACGGGCTGGTCGCGGTGGCGCAGCGGCACCTTGCTCTCGGTCGGCTCGAACATGCCCCACCAGCGGTAGGGGTGCGCGGACGGCACCAGGGGGCGGCCGTCCTCGTCGGCGAGCGCGGCCAGCCGGGCGAGCCGCCGGGCGGCGGCCTCGCGCAGGGCGGCCGACACCCGCGGGTCGACGGTGGTGGCGCGCAGCTCGGCGACGAGCGCGGCGACGGCGAGCGGGCGGCGGGGGCGCCCGGTGACGTCCTTCGGTTCGACGCCCAGCTCGGTCAGGAACCGGGACGGCTGGTCGCCGTCGTCGGCTGGTGCCTTCACGGCGGTGACGACGAGCCGGTCACGCGCGCGCGTGGCGGCGACGTAGAACAGCCGGCGCTCCTCGGCGAGCAGCGCGCCCGGGGTCAGCGGCTCGGCGAGGCCGTCGCGGCCGATGCGGTCGGCCTCCAGCAGGGAGCCGCGGCGCCGCAGGTCGGGCCAGAGCCCCTCCTGCACACCCGCGACGACGACGAGCCGCCACTCCAGGCCCTTGGAGCGGTGCGCGGTCATCACGCGGACGGCGTCGGGGCGCACCGCGCGGCGCGTGAGCGTGTCGGCGGCGATGTCCTCGGCCTCGATCTCCTCCAGGAAGTTCAGGGCGCCGCGGCCTCCGGTGCGCTCCTCCGCGCGCGCGGCGGTGGCGAACAGCGCGCACACGGCGTCCAGGTCCCGGTCGGCGTTGCGGCCGGCCGCGCCGCCGCGCCGGGCGGCCCGTGCCAGCCGAGCGGGCCACGGGGTGCCGTCCCACAGGTCCCACAACGCCTCCTCGGCCGTGCCGCCGCCCGCGAGGCGCTCACGGGCGGTGCGCAGCAGCGCGCCGAGGCGCTGCGCGCCCCGCGCGTACGCCGGATCGTGTACGGCCAGCCGCTCGGGCTCGGCGAGCGCCCGCGCGAGCAGCTCGTCCGACGGGGGCGGCAGCGGGTTGCCGGCGGCGCGCTCCTCCTCGCGCAGGGCACGCCCGAGGCGCCGCAGGTCGGCGGCGTCCATGCCGGCGAGCGGGGAGGTGAGCAGCGTGAGGGCGGTCTCGGTGTCGAGCCAGCCGCCGTCCGGGGCCGCTTCCGGAACCGGTTCCGGCGACGCGTCGGCTCGCGTATCGGCGTCGGCACTTCCCTCGGCGGCGACTCCTTCGGCTTCCGGGGCTCCTTCGGCTACCGGGGCGTCACCGGTCTCCGCCGAGTCATTGGTTCTCGCGGCGTCACCGGTCTCAGCCGAGTCGTCAGCTTTCGTAGCGTCATCGGCCCCTACGGAGTCATCGGTTTCCGGTCCGCCCTGGGTTTCCGCCGAGTCATCCGTGGGTCCGGCAGCCGGACCCACGTGTGCCGCCGGGTCCTCCTCGCGGACCCGCGCCTCGGCCGTGGCGACCGCTCGCAGGGCCGCGAGCAGCGGTGCCACCGCCGGTTCGTGCCGCAGCGGCAGCTCGTCGCCGTCGATGTCCACGGGGACGCCGGACGCGGTGAGGGCCCGGCGCAGGGTCGGCAGGGTGCGGGAGCCGGCGCGCACCAGCACGGCCATGTCGCCCCAGGCGACGCCGTCCTCCAGGTGCGCGCGGCGCAGGATGTCCGCGATGTTGTCCAGTTCCGCGCCGGCTGTCGGATACGTGTAGACCTCGGCCCGGCCGCCGTCCCGTACGGGCGCCGGCTCGCGGAGGGCGCGGACCTTGTCGGCGGGCAGCCGGGTCAGCGGCATGCGCTGGGTGATCAGACGGGTCGCGGCCAGCAGACCGGCACCGGAGCGGCGGGAGGTGCGCAGCACCTCGACGGGCGCGGGGCGGCCGTCCGCGCGCGGGAAGGCGGCCGGGAAGTCGAGGATGCCGTTCACGTCGGCGCCCCGGAAGGCGTAGATCGACTGGTCCGGGTCGCCGAAGGCCACGAGGGTGCGGCCCTGCCCGGCCAGCGCGCGCACCAGCCTGACCTGGGCGGGGTCGGTGTCCTGGTACTCGTCGACGTACACGGCGTCGTACTGGGCCGCGAGCCGTGCGGCGGTGTCGGGGCGGCGGGCGAGCAGCACCGCGCGGTGGACCAGTTCCGCGTAGTCGATCACGCCCTGGAGGTCGAGGACGTCGAGGTATTCGGCGAGGAACGCGGCGGCGGCCCGCCAGTCGGGGCGGCCGATGCGGCGCGCGAAGGCGTCCAGGGCGTCCGGGCCGAGGCCCAGCTCGCGGGTGCGGGCGAGGACGGCGCGGACCTCGTCGGCGAAGCCGCGCGTGGTCAGGCAGGCGCGCAGCTCGTCCGGCCAGCGCACATGGGTCAGTCCGAGCCGTTCCAGCTCGGGCTGGCCGGCCAGCAGCCCGCGGACGGTGACGTCCTGCTCCGGTCCGGAGAGCAGGCGCAGCGGCTCGGTGAACCGGGCACCGTCCTGGTGGGCGCGGACCAGGGCGTAGCTGTACGAGTGGAACGTGGTCGCCCTGGGCGCGCAGGCGGCGCCCATGCGCAGCGCCATGCGGTCGCGCAGGTCGACGGCGGCCTTGCGGCTGAAGGTGAGCACGAGGATCCGGGCGGGGTCGCCGCCGCGGGCGATCCGCGCGGCCACGGACTCGACGAGGGTGGTGGTCTTGCCGGTGCCGGGACCGGCGAGGACGAGCAGCGGTCCGCTCCGGTGGTCGACCACGGCGCGCTGCGCCGCGTCCAGTCGAGGGGGGTCCGTGACGGGCGGCGGGGTACGGACCAGTCGGTAAGCGCCACGGCTCCCCTGCCGCACCGGGGGGTGCGGCGGGCGCCTGGTGGACGGAGAGAGGCTCACGTGATCGGCCGGTCCTGGTGGTCGTGCTGGCGGGCGGGCGGTCACGCGTGCGAGGCGGTGGCCGCGGGATGAGAGGAACACGCGCCGCCGACGCTACGCCCCCGCTCCGGGCGGAAGCATTGCTTCCTTCCCTTCACCCGGGGCGCTCGGGAAACGCGTGTCCCACCCCTCACGAACGTACGGCATGCCGCGACCGTCCCCGATGTCACCCGGACGGACCACAGGCCCGCCCCGGCGGCATCCGATGGCGGAAGCTGTCAGATGTGACCCTCCGCGTCCGCGCCGCCGTCCCAGCGGGCCCGTCGCATGTCGAGCCGCGGCAGATGGCCCTGCGCGCTCCTGGCGGCCTGCTTCAGCGGGGTGCCCTCCGCGCGGTAGTGGGCGAGCGCGCTCAGCTCGTGTCCGGGCAGCAGCGCGCCGTCCGCGCGCACGACACGCCACCACGGGACGGCGCTGCCGTAGAGGGCCATCACCCGGCCGACCTGGCGCGGGCCGCCCTCCTCCAGCCACTCGGCGACATCGCCGTAGGTCATGACCCGGCCCGGCGGGATCAGCTCGGCGACCTCGAGGACCCGCTCGGCGTACTCCGGCAGCGCGTCCGCGTACCCCTCGCGGACGTCTTCAAGAGGGCTCTGCTCGCTCATCCACCCCATCCTGCCGCACCGCACCGACATTCCGGCCGGGTCCTCGGAGAACGGTCCTCTCGCCCCCGGGCGGCGCGTGGGGCAGACTGTCCGCCCGCGCATCCGCACCCTGATGCCCCCGTGTGTCGGTGGGGCATGCCACCATCGTGCGGGCGGTGACTGGTGATACGAGACCAAGAAGAGACCATGGACGATCAGGGCGTGCACCCCGGAGGAGCGGCGGGCGGCCCTGACGACTCCGCGCGCCCGGACACCGCCCGCGCGGCCGAGGACGGCGGCGGGCACCAGGAAGAGGACGCGCGTCCGGAGAGCACCGGTCCGCCCGAGGACGACGGCTCACGTGAGGACACCGCCACGCGCGGAGACCACCCGGCGTGCGCCGACGACGACCCGCACGCCGAGCGGGTGGAGGGCGACGAACCGCTGCTCCCCGCGCGCGTGCACCGCCCCTCCGATCTGATGCGGCTCCTGGCGGGCGTGCTGGCCATCGTGGTGCTGCTCGCGATCGCCGCGTTCGCGCACGGCACCACCTCGGGCCTCGAACAGGACATCAACAAGGGCACCGGGCAGGCTCCGGACCTGCTGATCAAGATCGCGGGGCTGGCGTCCAGCATCGCGATCCTGCTGGTGCCGGTCGCCTTCGCGATCGAGCGGCTGATCAAACGGGACGGGCTGCGCATCGCCGACGGCGTCCTCGCGGCCGTCCTCGCCCACGGAGTGACGCTCGCCACCGACCTGTGGGTCGCCCAGGCCGCCCCGGACTCGATCCAGGAGGCGCTCACCCAGCCCTCGCCGGGCGACATCCACGCCCTGACCGACCCGGTGCACGGCTATCTGGCGCCCGTGATCGCCTACATGTCGGCCGTCGGCATGTCCCGCAGACCCCGATGGCGCGCGGTGCTGTGGATCGTGCTGCTGCTCGACGCCTTCTCGATGCTGGTCACCGGTTACACCACACCCTTCTCGATCATCCTGACGGTCCTGATCGGCTGGTCCATCGCCTACGGCACCCTGTACGCGGTCGGCTCCCCCAACGTCCGCCCGACCGGCCAGACCCTGATGGCGGGCCTCCGGCACGTCGGCTTCCACCCGGTGAGCGCCGCCCGGGAGGACGCCACGGAGTCGGAGAACGGCGACCGGGGCCGGCGCTACTTCGTCACCCTGGAGGACGGTCCGCCGCTGGACGTCACGGTCGTCGACCGGGAACAGCAGGCGCAGGGCTTCTTCTACCGGGCCTGGCGGAACCTGACCCTGCGCGGCTTCGCCACCCGCTCCAGCCTCCAGTCGCTGCGCCAGGCGCTGGAGCAGGAGGCGCTGCTGGCGTACGCGGCGATCGCGGCGGGCGCCAACGCCCCGAAGCTGATCGCCACCTCCGAACTCGGCCCCGACGCGGTAATGCTCGTCTACGAGCACACCGGCGGGCGCACCCTGGACTCGCTGGCCGACGAGGAGATCACCGACGAGCTGCTGCGCAACACCTGGCACCAGGTGCGGGCGTTGCAGTCGCGGCGCATCGCGCACCGCAGGCTGGCCGGTGACGCGATCCTGGTGGATCGTTCCGGCACGGTGATCCTCACCGAGCTGCGCGGCGGCGAGATCGCGGCCGGTGAACTGCTGCTGCGCATGGACGTCGCCCAGTTGGTCACCACGCTCGGACTGCGGGTCGGCGCGGAGCGTGCCGTGGCCTCCGCGGTCGGTGTGCTCGGCCCGGACGCGGTCGCCGACTGCCTGCCGATGCTCCAGCCGATCGCGCTGACCCGCTCCACGCGCGCGACGCTGCGCCGGCTGGCCCGGGAGCGGGCCCAGCGCGAGCGCGAAGCGGTGCTCGAAGCCTCCCGGCAGGCCAAGCCGGCCCGCCTGGAGGAGGCGCCCGGGGCGGCCACGCCGGTCACCGACAAACCCGACAAGAAGGCGGTCCGCGCCGAGCAGCGCGCGGAGAAGCGGGCCATCGACGAGGCCCTGGAAGAGGCCCGCGAGGAGGACCTGCTCACCCAGATCCGGCACCAGGTGCTGCGGATCAGGCCGCAGGCGCCGGTGGAGCCGGCCCGGCTGGAGCGGATCCGGCCGCGCACGCTGTTCAGCTTCATCGCCGGCGCGATCGGCGCGTACTACCTGCTGACGCAGCTGACCCACATCCAGTTCGCCACGCTGTTCGCGCAGGCCCAGTGGGGCTGGGTGGCCGCCGCGGTGCTGTTCTCCGCGCTCAGCTACGTCGCCGCGGCGATGGCGCTGCTGGGCTTCGTACCGGAACGGGTGCCGTTCCCGCGGACCGTGGCGGCGCAGGTCGCCGGGTCCTTCGTGAAGATCGTGGCGCCGGCCGCGGTCGGCGGCGTCGCCCTCAACACACGCTTCCTTCAGCGCGCCGGCGTACGCCCCGGGCTCGCGGTGGCGAGCGTCGGCGCGTCGCAGCTGTTCGGGCTCGGCTGCCACATCCTGATGCTGCTGTCCTTCGGCTATCTCACCGGCACCGAGAAGACGCCCTCGCTCTCGCCGTCCCGCACGGTCATCGCGGGCCTGCTGACCGTGGCCGTCCTGGTGCTCGTGGTCACCTCGGTGCCGTTCCTGCGGAAATTCGTCGTCACGCGCGTGAGGTCGCTGTTCGCCGGTGTCGTACCGCGCATGCTCGACGTGCTCCAGCGACCCCAGAAGCTGGTCACCGGCATCGGTGGCATGCTCCTGCTGACCGCCTGCTTCGTGATGTGCCTGGACGCCTCCATCCGGGCCTTCGGCGACGGTTCGGTGTCGCTGAGCATCGCCAGCGTCGCCGTGGTCTTCCTCGCCGGCAATGCGCTCGGCTCCGCGGCGCCCACCCCCGGCGGCGTCGGCGCGGTCGAGGCGACCCTCACCGTCGGACTGATCGCCGTGGGCCTGCCCAAGGAGGTCGCCGCCCCGGCCGTCCTGCTGTTCCGGCTGCTGACCCTGTGGCTGCCGGTGCTGCCGGGCTGGCTGGCCTTCAACCACCTCACCCGCAAGGGAGCCCTGTGAGCGTCCGCGCCGGGTGACGTAGCCCGGACGGCCCGCGCCCCGCGCGAGCCGGCGTGCACGCGCTCACGATGGGAGCATGGCGAACCCCTCCCGGCTGCGCGCCGCCGCGCTGACCACCTCCGCCGCGCTGCTCGGCGCCGTGCTGGCCGGCTGCGGGGGCGGCGCCAAGGACGGGGACATCACGCGGCAGCAGCTTGACTGGACGGACTGCCCGGCCCCGTCCGAGGCGCAGGGCGGCGGCAGCGCCCCGTCCCCGCTGCCGGACGGCGCCGAGTGGCAGTGCGCCACCATGAAGGCGCCGCTGGACTGGAGCAGGCCCCAGGGCGACACCATCGGCATCGCCCTGATCCGGGCCCGGGCCACGGGTCCGGCGAGCAGCCGGATCGGTTCGCTGGTGTTCAACTTCGGCGGCCCGGGCGGCAGCGGCGTCACCACGCTGCCGGCGTTCGGCGCGGACTACGCCGCCCTGGGCACCCGCTACGACCTGGTCAGTTTCGACCCGCGCGGCGTCGGTCGCAGCGCACCGGTGGAATGCGAGAGCGACGGGCAACTGGACGTGTACTTCCAGGAGGACGCCACCCCGGACGACGCCGCCGAACGCGCCCAGCTCCTCCAGCGCACCCGGCAGTTCAACGCGGCCTGCGAGAAGAACTCCCGGAAGATCCTGCCGCAGGTGCGCACCACGGACGCGGCCCGCGACATGGACCTGATGCGCCGGGTCCTCGGCGACGCCAAGCTGCACTACTTCGGCATCTCCTACGGCACCGAACTCGGCGGTGTCTACGCCCACCTGTTCCCGAAGCGGGTGGGCCGGGCCGTCCTGGACGCGGTCGTGGACCCCACGCAGAACCCGGAACAGAGCGCGCTCGGCCAGGCGAAGGGCTTCCAGCTCGCGCTGGACAACTACGCGGAGGACTGCACCTCCAAGACCACGCCCTGCCCGGTCGGCGACACCGCGCAGGAGGTGAAGGACCGCATCGCCAAGCTGCTCGCCGACCTGGAGAAGAAGCCGATCCCGGGCCTCTTCCCGCGCCGGCTGACCCAGACCGCCGCCACCAACGGCATCGCCCAGTCCCTGTACTCGAAGGACTTCTGGGAGTACCTCACGGAGGGCCTGGAGCAGGCGTACGACGGCGATGGCAAGGTCCTGATGCTGCTGTCCGACTCGATGAACGGCCGCGGTGAGAACGGCGAGTACAGCAACCTGACCGCGGCGAACGTCGCCATCAACTGCTCCGACGAGAAGCCCCGGTACACCGCGGACTACGTGCGGCGCAGACTGCCCGTGTTCCGCGCCGCCTCCCCGCTGTTCGGGGACTATCTGGCCTGGGGCATGGTCAGCTGCACCGACTGGGCGGTGCCGGGCGCCGCCGATCACCCCGACGTCAGCGCGCCGGGCTCCGCGCCCGTCGTCGTCATCGGCAACACCGGCGATCCGGCCACCCCGTACGAGGGCGCGAGGAAGATGGTGGACGCGCTCGGCAAGGGCGTCGGCGTCGAGCTGACGTACAAGGGCCAGGGACACGGCGCCTACGACAGCAAGAACAAGTGCGTGCAGAGCGCCGTGAACGGCTATCTGCTGGACGGGAAGGTGCCGAAGGCCGGCACCGTCTGCTCCTGACCCTGCCGATACACCGAGCCCGGTGCGCGAGTAACCGCAGGTCAGAGGGTTATCCACAGGCCGTCACGGGCCGGGCCCGGGGCGCCTACCATGGCCTGAACGCCCGGCGGTACGACGCGCCGGGCCTGTCAGGGGGGTGCGCATGGTGCGACTTGCGCGGTGGGCGGCCGCGGTGGCGGCAGGGCTGCTGCTGGCCGGCTGCGGTGGCCCGTCCGGTGCGGACGGCAAGGGGGACAAGGGGGACAAGGGAGACGAGGGCAAAGGGACCGGCTCCCCGGCGCTTCCCGCCTCGCTCACCTCCCAGCGCCTCGACTGGCACCGGTGCGAGGCCACCGGCGACTCCGCCGCACCGGGCGGCGCGTGGCGGTGTGCGACGCTCAAGGTGCCGCTGGACTGGTCCCGCCCGGACGGCAGGACGATCGGTGTCGCCCTCATCCGCTCCCGGGCGACCGGCGGTGACCGTGTCGGCTCGCTGCTGTTCAACTTCGGCGGGCCCGGCGGCTCCGGCGTGTCGGCGATGCCGTACTTCGCCTCCTCCGTCTCCGTGCTCCACGAGCGGTACGACCTGGTGAGCTGGGACCCGCGCGGCGTCGGCGCCAGCGAAGGCGTGCGCTGCCGCGGCGACCGGGAGACCGAGGCCGCCGAGACCGTGGACGCCACCCCGGACACCCCGGCCGAGGAGAAGGCGTACTTCGAGGACGCCGCCGACTTCGGCGAGGGCTGCCGCAAGGCCGCCGGACCGCTGCTGGCGCACGTGTCCACCACGGACACGGCCCGCGACCTGGACCTGATGCGCCAGGTCCTGGGCGACGACAGACTGCACTACTTCGGCATGTCGTACGGCACCGAACTCGGCGGTGTCTACGCCCATCTGTTCCCGAAGCGGGTGGGCCGCCTGGTGCTCGACGCGGTGGTCGACCCGGCCGCGGACACGGTGGGACACGCGGAGAACCAGGCCCGCGGCTTCCAACGGGCCCTGGACGACTACCTGGCGTCCACCGGCGAGGACCCCGCCCAGGGCACCCGGAAGATTGCCGACCTGCTGACCAGACTGGACGCCGCACCGCTGCCGACCTCCTCCGGCCGGAAGCTGACCCAGACCCTCGCGCTCACCGGGATCATCCTGCCGCTGTACAGCGAGCCGAGCTGGCCGAGACTGACCAGCGCGCTGAAGTCGGCGCGGCAGGGCGACGGTTCGGAGCTGCTGGCGCTCGCCGACCAGTACAACGACCGCGACGCCTCGGGCCGTTACGGCACCACGTCCCACTCCCAGCGGGTCATATCGTGCCTGGACGACAGGCAACGGCCGACGCCCGCCGAGACCAGACGGCGGCTGGCCCGGTTCGAGCGGATCTCGCCGGTGTTCGGGGACTTCCTGGGCTGGGACACGGCCGGCTGGTGCCACGACTGGCCGGTGCCGGGCCAGTTCGACACCCCGGAGGTCAGCGCACCGGGCGCGGCCCCCATCCTGCTCGTCGGCAACACCGGCGACCCGGCCACTCCGTACGAGGGCACCCGCAGGATGGCCGACGAGCTGGGCCGGGGCGTGGGCGTCGAACTCACCTGGAAGGGCGAGGGCCATGGCGCGTACGGCAGCGGCAGCGACTGTGTCGACACCACGGTGAACGCCTACTTGCTGCACGGAAAGATACCGAAGGACGGAAAAACCTGCCCCTGACGGACCACCGCCGCCCGCGCCCTTCCCCACCCCCGGACACCGGAAAACCCACGGCCTCCGGAACACCGGAGCCGTGGGCTTCCTGGGACTGGTTCGGCGACTGGGCCGATTGGGTCAGTAGACCGGCTTCTCCGGTTCGATCTGGTTGACCCAGCCGATGACGCCGCCGCCCACGTGGACCGCGTCGGCGAAGCCGGCGGACTTCAGGACCGCGAGGACTTCCGCACTGCGGACACCCGTCTTGCAATGCAGGACGATCTTCCGGTCCTGCGGGAGGCCCTCCAGGGCGGTGCCCATGAGGAACTCGTTCTTCGGGATCAGCTTGGCGCCCGGGATGGAGACGATCTCGTACTCGTTCGGCTCGCGGACGTCGATGATCTCGATGTTCTCGCCGTCGTCGATCCACTCCTTGAGCTGCTTGGGAGTGATCGTGGAGTCGGCCGCCGCCGCCTGGGCTTCCTCGGAGACGACGCCGCAGAAGGCTTCGTAGTCGATGAGTTCCGTGACGGTCGGGTTCTCGCCGCAGACCGCGCAGTCCGGGTCCTTGCGGACCTTGACCTGGCGGTACTGCATCTCCAGGGCATCGTAGATCATCAGGCGGCCGACCAGCGGCTCGCCGATGCCGGCGAGGAGCTTGATGGCCTCGTTGACCTGGATGGAGCCGATGGACGCGCACAGCACGCCCAGCACGCCGCCCTCGGCGCAGGAGGGGACCATGCCGGGGGGCGGGGGCTCCGGGTAGAGGCAGCGGTAGCAGGGGCCGTGCTCGGACCAGAAGACGGACGCCTGGCCGTCGAACCGGTAGATCGAACCCCACACGTACGGCTTGTTCAGCAGCACGCACGCGTCGTTGACCAGGTAGCGGGTCGCGAAGTTGTCGGTGCCGTCGATGATCAGGTCGTACTGGCTGAAGATGTCCATCACGTTGTCGGCTTCGAGCCGCTCCTCGTGCAGGACCACGTTCACGTACGGGTTGATGCCCTTGACGCTGTCACGGGCCGACTCGGCCTTGGAGCGGCCGATGTCCGACTGGCTGTGGATGATCTGGCGCTGCAGGTTCGACTCGTCGACCTCGTCGAACTCCACGATGCCGAGGGTGCCCACGCCCGCGGCGGCCAGGTACATCAGCGCCGGCGAGCCCAGGCCGCCGGCGCCCACACAGAGCACCTTGGCGTTCTTCAGCCGCTTCTGCCCGTCCATGCCCACGTCGGGGATGATCAGGTGGCGGGAGTACCTGCGGACCTCGTCTACGGTGAGCTCAGGAGCTGGCTCGACCAGGGGTGGCAGCGACACGGGGACTCCGTTGGTCGGTCAATCACTACAGTTGTTCTCCACGTAACACTGCCACGCCCTTCTTCATTCCGAGACACCTGTCCCGAGTCGCGAGACGATGTCGTCCCAGCAGCCGGGCAGCGTGTCCGTGGGGCACCGGTCAGATGCGGCAGGCCGCTTCCATCCAGATGTCGGCCAGGGACTCTTCGAGGTTGATGCGGGGCCGCCAGCCGAGCCGGTCGCGGGCGGTGCGCACATCGGCCTGCTGCCAGCTGCCGCAGCCGTCCGGGTAGGGATAGGCCGCCGGGGCCACGTGCTCGACGTCGGCGCGGGGGTGGCCTAGGGCGGCGCGCAGCGGGCCGGGCGGAGCGTCGAGTTCGTGGAGGGAACCGCCGTAGCCGGCCACGCGCGCGAGGACGGCGGCGGCGTCCCTGAGACGGACGGCACGGCCGGAACCGATGTTGATCACACCCTGCGCGGCGGAGAGCGAGGCGGCATGCACGGCGCGGGCGACATCGCGTACGTCGACGAAGTCCCGCTGGACGCCGAGGCCGCCGAGTTTGAGTTCGCCGTCGCCGGACTGCATGGCCCGGCGCATCGCCTCGGCGAGCCGGCCGAGCGGGGAACCCGCCGGGGTGCCGGGACCGGCGGGTGAGAAGACACGCAGGACGACCGCGTCCAGGCCGGAGCCGAGGACCAGTTCGGTCGCGGCCAGTTTGCTCACACCGTACGGGCCGCCGGGGCGCGGTACGGCGTCCTCGGCCGTGGAGGAGCCGGGCTGGCTGGGCCCGTACTCGGAACCGCAGCCGATCTGCACCAGACGGGCGCCGCAGCGGCTGCGGCGCAGCGCCTCGCAGACGGTGGCCACCGCGACGGTGTTGTGCCGGGTGAGTTCGCGGGCGCCGCCGCGGGTGGCGCCGGCGCAGTTGACGACGACCCCGGGGTGGACCGCGTCCAGGAAGCGGGTGAGCGCGCCCGGGCTGCCGGTGGCGAGGTCGAAGCGGACGTCGGCGTCGTCGCCGCGGCCGAGCGCGGTGAGCTGGACGGCCGGGTCGGCGAGCAGGCGGTCGGCGACGAAGCGTCCGATGAACCCGTTGGCTCCGATCAGCAGGACCCTCATCGGGCGGCTCCCGGGGTGCGCGCGCCGGTGGTCACGCCGGTGGTACCGGCCCTCGCGACGGCGCGGGCGGCTGCTCCGGACGCTCCGGCGGTTCCGGTGGCTCCGGACGCTCCGGGTCGGGAGGTGGTCATCTGGTGTTCTCCTTCAAAGGGGTGGTGCGGGTCCCCGCGGCGGTGGGCCGGGCCGGCCGGGATGTCACTCCGGTACCGCCGCGGGCGCGTGGGCCGAGGCCCGGGTGAGGGTGCGGCCGGCCTGCCACAGCAGGGCCAGGGCCGCGGTGCCGCAGGCGAGGGCCGGTACGGCGGCCTCGCCCCAGGCGTCGACGAGTCCCTCGACGGGGACGGCGAGGAAGGCGCAGCCGGGCAGCCGGCCGGCCGCCGGCAGTGCGAGGGCCGCCGCTTCCACGGCCGCGGCGGCGCCCAGCGCGGAGGCGGGGGCGCGGCGGTGACGGTGAACGGTGAGCAGGCGGGCGAGCAGGAGCAGGGCGCCCAGGGTGAGGGCCTGCGCAGGGGCCGCGGGCTGGTGCAGGGCGGTGCCGCACAGCGCGAGCAGCGCGGCGAGGGCGCCCAGGAAGAGGGTGAGCGCGCCGAGCAGGAGCGGTGTCGTGAGGGCGGTGAACTCCTTCAGGCCCCGGCTGTCGGCGAGGGCGCGGCGGGCGCCGGCGGTGAGGAGGTGGGCGGAGCAGGCCGCGGGGGCGCAGGCCAGCAGCAGGGCCAGGACGGGCGCGGTGGCCAGGGGCCAGGCGCCGTCCGGGGCCCCGGTGGCTCCGATGGCTCCGGTGACTGCCGTGACTCCGGTGGGCAGGGCGTCGGGGCCGCCCGTCAGGACGGCGTGGAGCAGGCCGTCACCGGCGAGGGCGTAGGCGAGCAGCCAGAGCGTCCCCACGCGGGCGGCGGTGCGCCGGGCGCGCGTGCCGGGCGCACCGGCGAGCGGGCCGTGGCGCAGGACCGCGCGGGTGGCGAGACCGAGGGCGAGGAGACCGCCGAGGACCGCCGACGCGCGGGCGGTCGGGGCGGTGAGGCGCAGTCCGGCCACCGTGGCCGCGCCGAGCGCTCCGGGCAGGAGGACGAGCAGGAGCCGGCCGGCGCGCACGCGGGACGACTGCCGGGTCCGGGGGCGCGGGCACGGTTCGGCGGCGTCACGCGGCACGCGCGCGTACAGCTCCTCGGCGAGCGAGAACACGTCACGGTGGCGGCAGCGGGCGGCGGTCCGGTCGGTGACGCCGTGTGCCTCCAGCCCGGCGGCGATCTCCCCCGGCTCCACGGCCCGCTCGCACAGCTCACGGTGGCGGTGCAGCAGTGCCTTCACCGGATCACCGGCCCCCCGACGACCCGCACCGGCCCACCGCAGCCCGCCCCGCCCGTCCGCCCGATCCTCCACCGGGGCCTGCCCGCTGGGGCCGGCCGGGGCGGGCGATCCGGACGGGTGACCGACGGACGAGGCCCTGGGGGCGAACGCGGCGGTGGCCGGGACGGGGGTGGCGGGGGCCAGGATGGGAGGGGCGGGGGCCAGACCTGGGGTGGCGGTGGCCGGGGTCCCGGCGGCCAGGGCCGAGGTCCCGGGAGCCAGGGCGGGGTTCCTGGGGGTCAGCACGGGGGCGGGGGCCATGCCGACGGTCGCGGGGGCCACGCCGGGGGTCCCGGCGGCCAGGGCCGGGGTCCCAGGAGCCAAGGCGGGCGCCGCGGGAGTCACGGTGGGCGGCACGGGAGCCACGCCTAGGGTCGAAGGAGCGAAGGCAGCGGTCGCAGGCGAGCGCGTCCCCCAGGGGCTCATCACCGGCGGCCCCTCCGCCAGGGGCTCCTCCGCTGGCGTTCCCGTCGACGGAAGCCGGTCCCCCGGCCGTGTGTCCCACGGGGCCGTTCCCGCGGACGTGTCCGGGGGGTGGGGTGGGGTGGGTTGTTCGTCGTCCGTGGTGCCGGGGGCGGGCGAACCGGACGGGTGGCCGGCGGACGAGGGCCTGGCAGCGCACGCGGCGGGGGCCAAGCCGGGGGTCCCGGTGGCCGGGGCTGGGATGGCGGAAGCCAGGTCGGGTGTCTCGGGTTGTTCGTCGTCCGGGGTGACGGGGGGCCGCTCCGCGGGGTTTTCCGGGTGCGGGGCCGGTGCGGTCGTCCGGGCGTCCAGGTCGCTCATCGTGCCGCCTCCGCCGTCGAGGCGGTGGCCCGGACCGGGGTGCCGGTCGCCCAGCCGGGGACGCCGCGGGGCAGCACGCGGGCCGCCGGGTCGGTCCAGCGGCCGGGGACGTGGGACTCGGCGGGCGCGGCGAAGGGCAGGGGCTCGCCGGACGCGTCCAGCACGACCCGGCGGACCGGGCTGTGCGCGACGATCTCCAGATACAGGCCGTGGAACGCCGCGATGTTCTGCTCGACGCTGAACAGTTCGAGCGCGCGGGCGCGCGCGGCGGCACCGAGACGCTCACGGCGCTCGGGGTCGCGCAGCAGCGCCACGCACGCCTCCGCGAGCGCCCTGGGGTTGCGCGGCGGCACGACGAGTCCCGTGCCGCCGACGACCTCCACGACCGCGCCCACGTCCGTGGAGACGGTGGCCCGGCCGCAGAACATGGCCTCGACGAGACCGGCCGGGAAGCCCTCCACGACGCTGGAGAGGACGACGACCGCCCCGGCGGCGTAGGCGTCGGCCGGCGTCGGGGTCTGCGGGCCGCCGGTCTCCTCGAAGGAGACGGGATTGTCGCCGACGGCGTGCGCGCCGTCCGCCTCGTCCGGGAAGAGCTGCGCGGCGAGCGCCCGGCAGTGGCCGAGGTAGGCCGCGCCCTCGGCGTCGACGGGCGTGCCCACGATCCGCAGGCGGGCCGTGGGCCGCTGCCGGCGCACCTCGGCGAAGGCGTGCAGCAGGGACACCAGGTCCTTGTCGGGGCCGACCCGCCCGACCCAGACCAGCGTGTCCGGGTCGGCCCGCTCCGGGGACTCGCCGGCCTCCGCGAACGGGGCGGCGTCCATGCCGGGGTGGACCGTGCGGATCCGGGCGCGGTCGGCACCGCACCGTTCCTGCCAGCGGCGCGTGTGCGCGTTGCCCGGGGTGAGCAGCTCGGCCGTGCGGTAGACCTCGGCGGCGAGCCGGCGGTGGAAGGCGGCGAGCAGGGCGCGTACGGCGGGGGCGGCGGTGTCGGGGCCGAGGGTCAGGTAGTGCGTGCGCAGGTGCACGCCGTACTCGGTGACGAGCAGCGGTACTCCGTGGAAGTGCCGGGCGAGCAGTCCGCAGAGGGCGGCGGGGCCGCCCGTGGTGGCGTGGCAGAGGTCGGCCGCGCCGAGGCCGTCCGCGCCGTACCAGTCCAGGGACAGGGGGCGCAGGGCGCGTTCGAGGTGTGCGGCGACGGTGAGCAGGTCGGAGACCCGCGCCGTGCGCGCCGCGTGCGGTGCGCCGGGGGCGCGGCAGGCTCGTTCCAGGGCGCGTACGGCGGTGTCCGAGCGCAGGGCGCCGGGCAGGCCGCCCGCCTCGCGGGCGAACGCGGCGAGCGTGTACAGCGCGCTGCCGAAACGGTCCGCCAGAGGCCCGGAGACCGGGTCCGCCCCGACACCACCGGCACCCCCGACCAAGGACCCGGCACGCCCCACGCCACCGACGTTGCCGCCCAAGGACCCGGCGTCACCGGCGCACATCGCCGCCACGAGTTCGCCGTAGCACTCGGCGAAGCGCCGGCGCGCGCGCCGTCCGTGACCGGGTCCGTCGTCCCCGGCGGTCCACAGCGGCGCCGTACGCACCCGGCGGACCTGCGGGGGGAGCGGGACGCGGCCCGCGGCCTCCTGGTGCCGGCTGCGGCCGAGCGCGTAGACGTCGAACTCGTGCTGCCCGAGTCCGCGCACCAGCCGGTCGCACCAGGCGACGCCCTCGCCGCTCGCATACGGGTAGCCACTGTCGGTCAGCAGTCCGATGCGCACGTGTGCACCCCCGATCTCCCGTCTGGGGAGCCGCCGTTGTCCCGACGGCTCGCAGCGGGACGAACGTAAGGGGACAAGGCGGTGGTGCGACGGACGGTTGTCCGTCGCACCACCAGAAGGGGTGAACGCTCGTAACTTTCCCGTGCGGGTCGCGTTCCGTCACGCTATGGCGCCGTACGGTGATCATACGAGCGGGAAACGTTACGCCACCACGGGTTCGCGCCGGGCGGCGCGGCGCCGGGCCGCCAGCTCCGGGTCGAGCGCGGGTACGGCGGCGAGGAGCTGCCTGGTGTAGGGCTCGCGCGGGCTGTCGTACACCTCGTCGGCGGGGCCGTACTCCACGAGCCGGCCGCGCCGCATCACCGCGACCCGGTCGCTGACCTGCCGGACCACGGCGAGGTCGTGCGCGATGAAGACGAGCGCCAGCCCGAGTTCCCGCTGGAGTTCGCCGAGCAGGGCGACCACCTGGGCCTGGGTGGTGACGTCGAGCGCGGAGACGGGCTCGTCGCAGACGATGACGCGCGGCTCCGCGGCGAGCGCCCGCGCGATGCCGATGCGCTGGCGCTGTCCGCCGCTGAACTCGTGCGGATAGCGGTCGTAGTGCGCCCGGTCGAGTCCCACGCGCTCCAGCAGTTCCGCCACCCGCCCCCGGATGCGCTGCTCGTCCGCCCCCCGCGCGCGGAGCGGGTCGGCGATGGACTCGCCCACGCTGCGGCGGGGGTTGAGGGAGGAGACGGGGTCCTGGAAGACCATCTGGACGGCCGGGTCGACCCCGGTGTGCGGGCGCCCGTCGTAGCGGATCTCGCCGGCGGTCGGCTCCAGCAGCCCGACCAGCATGCGACCGAGCGTGGTCTTGCCGCTGCCGCTCTCCCCGACCACGCCGAGGGTCTCCCCGCGCCGGACGGTCACCGAGACGCCGTCCACGGCCGTGAACGCCCGCCTGCCGCGCCCGAACTCGCGCCGCGCGCCGACGGCCTCCAGCACGACCTCGCCGGCGGCCGGCGCGGCCGTGCGGCGGGCGTCCACGCGCGGGACGGCGTCGAGCAGTTCGCGGGTGTACGGCTCGGCGGGCGCGGCGAGGACGGCGCCGACCGGGCCGCGCTCGACGGCCCTGCCGTGCCGCATGACGAGGATGTCGTCCACGCTCTCGGCGGCCACGCCCACGTCGTGGGTGACGAGCAGCAGGCCCATGCCGGTCTCCGCGCGCAGCGCGTGCAGCAGATCGAGGATCTGCGCCTGGACGGTGACGTCGAGGGCGGTGGTCGGCTCGTCGGCGATCAGCAGGTCCGGCTCGCAGGCGAGGGCCATGGCGATGAGCGCGCGCTGGCGCATGCCGCCGCTGAACTCGTGCGGCCGGGACCGGGCCCGCCGGGCCGCGTCCGCGATGCCCACCCTGTCCAGCACCTGCACGGCACGCGCGCGTGCGGCGCGACGGGAGACGCGCGTGTGGACGCGGTAGACCTCGGCGATCTGGTCGCCGATCGCGTAGTACGGGTCGAGCGAGGACAGCGGGTCCTGGAAGACCATGGCCGCCTTGGCGCCGCGCAGCCGGCGCAGCTCCTCGTCGGAGGCCGCCTCCACGTCGGTGCCGGCCACCCGCACCGAGCCGCCGACCCGCGCCCCGGTGCCCCGGTGCAGGCCCAGCAGGGCGCCCGCGACCGTGGACTTGCCGGAGCCGGACTCGCCGACCAGGGCCAGCGCGGCGCCCTCCGCCAGGCTGAAGGTGAGTCCGTCGACGGCGCGCAGGGCACCGAACTCGACGGTCAGGTCAGTGACGTCCACCAGGCTCATGCGAGCACCACCCGTCGGTCGGCCACCGCGTACAGGACGTCCGCGACGGCGTTGGCGAGGACCACGAAGAAGCCGGTCACCAGGACCATGCCGACCACCACCGGCAGATCGACGACCTTGACGGCGTGCACCAGTTCCTGGCCGACACCGGGCAGGCCGAACAGGGTCTCGGTGAGGACGGCACCGCCGACGGCCGAGCCGAAGGTGACCGCGTTGAGCGCGATGACGGAGGCCGTCGCACCGCGCAGCGCGTGCCGGGCGATCACCGCGCGCTCGCTGACGCCGTAGGCGCGGAAGGTGCGGATGTGGTCCTCGGCCAGCGTCTCCAGCATCGACGCCCGGGTCAGCCGGGCGAAGTTGGCCGCCTCGATGAGGGCCAGCGAGAGCCAGGGCAGCAGCAGGTTCCACGCCCACTGCTCGGGATCGTCGGTGAAACGGACGTACTGCGGGAAGGGCAGCAACCCGAGTTCGCCGCAGACGACGATCATCAGGATCAGGCCGATGACGAAGACGGGCGTGGCGACGCCCGCCAGGGTGATCGCGGTCAGCACGCGTTCGGAGATCCGGCCGCGCCGCCAGGCGGACAGCACGCCGGTGCCGATGCCGAGCACCAGCCAGATCACCATCGCGCCGAACACCAGCGAGAAACTCACCGGCAGCTTGGCCAGGATGATGTCGGTGACCTGCTGGCCGGACTTGTACGACTGGCCGAGGCAGGGCGCCGCGCAGTGCTCCACGGAGGTGCCGGTGGAGAAGTCCTGGCCCACGAAGACGCCTTGCAGGAAGTGCCAGTAGCGCACGTACAGCGGGTCGTCGAGATGGAGCTGCTGGGCCACCTGGTGGACCTGGGCCGGGGAGCAGCGCGGGCCGCAGGTGATCTGGGCGACGTCGCCGGGAGTGACGTAGAAGACGACGTAGATGATCACCGAGAGCACGAACAGGGTGATCACGGCGCCGATCAGCCGGCGCAGGACGAAACCGGTGAAGCCGTTCACGCCCGTTCCTCCTTCTTGGGCTTCTGTGGCTTCTGTGGCTTCTGCGGCTCCTCCGACGGCCGCGGTGGCCGCGGCTCCCGCGGCGCGGTGCCGGTCGCGGACGCCGGCTCCTGCGGCGCGGAGCCGGCCGTCGCCGTCGCGGCGCGGGCCTCCCGTTTGCGTCCGGTGCCGATCCGCAGGCGGGAGGCGGCGCGCGGGTCGAGGGCGACGCGGACGCCGTCGCCGAGGACGGTCATCGCGAACACGGTCACGAACAGGGCGAGGGCGGGCAGCAGCAGGTACTGCGGGGCCGCCTGGTACCAGACGTCGGCGGAGGTGAGCATCTGGCCCCACGAGGGCGTGGGCGGCTGCACGCCGACGCCGAGGAAGGACAGGGCCGCCTCGGCGCTGATGTTCGACGGGATGAGCAGGGCGGCGTACGTGATGACCGGCGCGGCGAGGCCCGGGAGCAGTTCGCGTACGGCGGTCCGCCAGGTGCTCCAGCCGCTGAGCCGGGACGCGGAGACGTAGTCGAGGTTCTTCAGGGCGAGGGTCTGCGCGCGCACCATCTTCGCCATCGTGGACCATCCGGCCACCAGGGAGATGATCAGCGCGACCAGGACGGGCCGCGGGAAACCGGTGGGCACGACGGCCAGCAGGGCGAGCGCCATGATCATCAGGGGCATGGCGACGAAGAGGTCGGTGATCCGGCTCAGGACCAGGTCGACCCAGCGGCTGCCCAGTCCGGCCGCCACGCCCATGGCGACGCCGATGAGGAGCTGTACCAGCGTGGCGCCCAGCGACACGCCCAGCGAGACCCGCGCGCCGTAGACCAGCCGGGCGAACATGTCGCGTCCGGTCTGCGGCTCGACGCCCAGCCAGTGGCGTGCGCTCACGCCGCCGAGGGAGCCGACGGGCACGCCGCCGCGCGCGGAATCGATCAGGCCGGGGTGGTAGGTGGTGGGGTCCTGGCCCTCCAGGGCGGTGAGCAGCGGCGCGGCGAGCGCGACCAGGACGAGCAGCGCCACCACGACGGCGGCGACGAGCGCGGCGCGCTGCGCCCGCAGCCGCCGCCAGAACTGACGTGCCCCCGAGACCACCGGGACGGAGAGGTCCGTCCCGGCGGTCTCGACGGCGGCAAGTGCCTCGCTCACGGTGCTACTTCACCGCGACCTGGGAGACGTCCAGGACACCGGTCCAGTCGCTGATGACGATGTTCTTGACGTCCTTGCCGTACAGACGCTTGTAGACCGGGTGGAACAGCGGCACGACGAGGGCCTTCTCGCCGATCTTCTTGTCCAGTGCACCCCACCGCCGGGCGGCGGCGTCAAGGTCGGTCAGCTTGTTGATCGCGTCAATCTCGTCATTGACCGACTTGTCGTTCAGCAGGCCCGTGTTGAAGTTCGCTCCGTCCTTGACGATCTGCCGGCCGTCGAAGATCGGGGCGAGGAAGGGACCGCCCGAGGGCCAGTCGGCACCCCAGTGGGCCAGGAAGAGGCCCGGCTCGGTCTTCACGCTGTGGACCGTGTCCCGGTAGTCGTTGTCCTCCAGGCCCTCCAGCCTGACCGTGATACCGGCCTTCTTGAGCGCGTCCTGGACGGCGGTGGCGATCTCCGGGCTGGTCTCGAAGTCCTTGCTGTTGGAGTGGGTCAGCGTGAGGGTGAGCCCGTTCTTGTGACCGGCCTGCGCGAGCAGTTCCCTGGCCTTCGCCGCGTTGCCGGACGCACCCGCCGGGAACGGGTCGTACGGCGTGTAGCCGAAGGACTTCTGGTTCGGCAGGAAGGTGGTGGCGGGCTCGGCGAGGGCGCTGCCGCCGGCCGCGTTGACCACGGAGGACCGGTCGATGGCGTAGGCGATCGCCTGGCGCACCCTCGGGTCGTCGAACGGCTTCACCTTCGGGTTGAAGGCCAGGTAGTCGGTGTAACCGAAGTGGCCGGTGCCCACGCGCGCGGCCAGTTCCTTGTCGCCGCTCACCTTGGCGAGTTCGGCGGGGCCGAGGTTGGTGTCCGTGGTGACGGCGGCGGAGTCCGCGCCCTGGGACGCGGACAGCCGCTGGTTGATCACCGAGGAGTCGAGCCCGGAGCGCACGTCGATGGTGTCCGGGTACGCCTTGCGCTCGGCGTCGGTCGCGGCCGACCAGTGGGTGTTGCGCTCCAGGACGAGGTGCTCGCCGTCGTTCTCGTTCTTGACCACCTTGTAGGGACCGGACGAGAGGGGGTGCGACTCGTACTTGGTGCCGGTGTCCTTGCTCCGGGGCACCGGGGTGAACTGCGTCTGCGTGGCGAGGTACGGGAACTCGCCCTCGGGCTTGTTCAGGTGGAAGACGAGGGTCCGGTCGTCCGGCGTCTCGATCGCCGACAGGCCCTTCTTGTCCTTGTACGGCCCCTGGTAGTCGGCCGCGCCGTCCAGCCAGTCCCGCAGGTAGGGAGCGCCGCCGGAGAGTTCGGGGGCGAAGGAGCGCTCGATGCCGTACTTGATGTCGGCCGAGGTGATCGGCGTGCCGTCCTCGTACTTGAGGCCCTTCTTGAGGGTGTACGTCCACACGGTCGCGTCCTTGTTGGGGCGCCCGGTGTCGGTGGCGAGGTCCGGGACGACCTTGGTGCCGGCCGCGCCGTTCTCGCGGTTGCGCGTGGTGAGGGTGCGGAAGACGAGGGAGGGAACGTTTCCGCCGCCGGAGGTGTACAGCCGCGCCGGGTCGAAGTCGCTCTGCGGCTGGGAGTTCAGGATCGTGAGCGTGCCGCCCTGGTGGGGCGTGGAGTCGCCACTGGAGCCCTTGGCATCGCTGTCCTCCGGGCCGCAGGCGGCAGCGCCCGCTGCCACGACCAGGCTGACGGATGCCGCTGCCACGCGGCGCGCTATGACGGACGGTTGACGCATCGGAATGACGACCTCTCGGATGACGAGTCGGCTGATCGAGGGTTTCTCGATCGCTGAGACATGGGGACGAGGAATGAGACGGCTGCGGACAGACGTCGGCCCCGGCGTCGGGTCGTCGAAGAATCCGTGACACGGTCACGGATCGAAAGGGAGGAGAAGGTCGCGACGCGAACGCCCGGGAGGCGGCGTCAGCGACAGTTGATGTCGGCCACGCAGAGCGCGGTCACGCCGATGAGCGCCAGCTCGATGAGGGCGCTCGTACGGAGGGCATGACCAGACCACATGCGCTGAAATATGAACGAACACACGGGCTCATGTCAATGTGACATAAGCGGCGCCGGTCAACTGCCGGGATAGGGCCAGGGATTGGGCCGGCAGTGGATTCCGTCGTGGTCCAGGAACTTGGTCTGCTGCTGCATGACGGGCGCCAGCTCGCCGTCCTTCTGGCACATGACGTGGCCGTGGCCGAGCCGGTGCCCGACCTCGTGGTTGATCAACATTTGCCGGTACGCATGGATCCGGTCACCGTATGTCTTGCTTCCTTGAGCCCACCGGTATGCATTGATCATGACGCGTTCGGTCGCGGCCGAGTCGCAGGACACGTTGTCCTCCGTGGTGTCCAGGCCGGACTTGGCGCACCACTTGGCGGTGGTGCCGGGGCTGGCCAGCGTGATCACGAAGTCGGGCTTGCCGGACGAGACGCGCTCGAAGGTGCGGGCACCGCCGTGGGCCCAACTGCGGCCGTCGTTCAGGGTCTTCTGCACGGCCTCGGCGAACAGCGCGCCGTCCAGTCCCAGTCCCCGCTCGACGTCGACGCGGTAGCGGTACTTCTGCCCGGTGCCGGGCGCCTTGTCGAAACCGGGCACGGCGTCGAAGGTCCCCGGGCCGGTCAGGGTGGCGGCGAGCGGATAGGTGCGGCTCATCTTCTGGCCGTAGGTCAGGGCGGCCTGACTGGGCACGGCCGAGGGCGTCGGCGCTCCGGAGGTCCCGGCACCGGGGGATTGGCCGGCGGCGGACCCCGACCGTGCGTCGGCGTCCTCCCGCGTCTTGGTCACCTGTCCGGCGACGATCACCGCGAGGACGGTGGTGACGGCGGCCGCCGCGATACCGGTGAACGCCCAGCCCTTGGTGCCGCCGCGCCGCGCGGACGCGCCGCCGTCCGCCGCCGTGGCGGACTTCCGCGCCGGGCCGTCCGGCCGTCCGCCGCCACGGCCCGCCGGGTCCCCTCCGGCCGCACCCGCGGTGCCGCCGTCCCGGGCGTCCCCGTCGCCGGCGTCCCGTGCGCCGGCGCGCTCGAAGGCGTCGAGGTACTCCTGCCGGGGCCCGGGGCCCCGCCGCGGTCCGCCCTGCCCCGCCCGCCGCTGCCGGGGCAGCACCACGCCGGGCCCGCCGTTGCCGGGTGCCCGGCCGGGGAACTCGCCCCAGCCGCCCCCGGCTTCCCGCTGCTCCGGATGCGCGCCGCGCACGGACGCGCCGTCCGGGGGCGCGCCGTCCGGGGACCGCGGCACACCGCGCGCGGGAGTGCCGTCAGGCCTCCCGGGCACGCCCCGCACGGCACCGCCGTCGGACGGCCGCGGCGCGCCCTGCGCGGGGGCGCCGCCGGACGACCGGGGCGCACCGTGCGCGGGGCCGCCGTCCGCGGGCCGCGGCACACCGCGCGCGGGCGTGCCGTCGGAAGCGCCCGGCACACGCCGTGCCGGCGCGCCTACGGGGACGCCCGGAGCGGCGGCCGGGTCGGCGGCCGGAACCCCCGGGGCGCCGGGGGCCGGTACGCCCGCGGGACCCGAAGCGGTGTCCTGGCGGCTGTCCTGGCGCGTGCCACGCCGGCTGTCGCGTGGTGCGGTGATGTCCGCGGGCTCGGCCTTCGGGGCCGGTCCGCGGCGGCTGTGACGTCCCACCCCCGCCTCAGCTCCCCGCACCGGCGACGGAGCCGGCGGTACAAGCGCGGGCATCGGCCGCGTCCCGGACGCGGCCGGCCGCCCGCCCGCCGGCTCCGGCGGTGTGCGCCAGGAGGTCGCGGACGGCACCGGCCACCACGTCGGGGTACTCCATCATCGCCACGTGCCCGGCGTCCGGCAGGGACAGCAGCCGCGAGTCCCGGAAGGCACGGGCGGCCTTGCGGGCCATGCGGAAGCCGATGAGCTGGTCCCGGCCGCCGTAGACCAGCAGGGTGGGCGCGAGCACCCGCTCCGCCTGGCGCCACAGTCCGTGCTGGCCGCCGAGCGTGTAGGCGTCGACGATGCCGCGCGCCGAGCGGGCCATCGCGTCCCAGAAGTACGGCAGCCGCAGCCGCCGCTCCAGTTCGTCCACGGCCTGCCGGAACGCCTCCTGCGACACCCGCCCGGGATCGCCGTAGCACAGCGCCATGACCCCGCGGACCCGCTGCTCGGCGGTCCACTCCTTGGTGATCCGGGTGAAGAGGGCGGCGATCCCGGGCACGCCGAGCAGCCCGGTCGGCACCGCGCTGCGCTGGATGCGCAGTTCCGGCAGGGCCGGTGAGACGAGCGTGAGCGTGCGGACGAGGTCGGGGCGTACGGCGGCCACGCGCGTGGCGACCGCGCCGCCGAGGGAGTTGCCGAAGAGGTGGACCGGGCCGCGGCCGGCCGCGTCCAGATAGCGGATCACCGCGCGCGCGTGCCCGGTGATGGAGTAGTCGCCGTCGTCCGGGGGCGGGGAGTCGCCGAAGCCGGGCAGGTCGACCGCCTCGCTGTCGACGACGCCGTCCAGCTCGGCCATGAGCAGCGACCAGTTCTGCGAGGAGCCGCCCAGCCCGTGGACGTACAGCGCGGGCGGCAGGCCCTCGCGCGCGGCGGGCCGGGAACGGACCGACAGGGTGACGCCGGGCAGGCCCACCGACCGCAGCCGCTCGCCCTCGCCGACCCGGACGGGCGCCACCCTGGGAAGCACACTGGCGGCCGGCACGGACGGCGACTCGGTCGAAGACATGCGGCAATGTTACGAGGTGATCACGTCCGGATCGGTGTGTTCGCCGTCACAGAGTGAACCGTACGCCCTGGGAGAACCGGTCGGCCAACGGGCCCGACGGCATGGCGTTCGGATCAGCCGTCTCCTAGGCTCGTACAGAGGGCACCCTCGTGTGGCCCCTGCTGCTTCCAGGGACGTTCGTAGGAAGGGAGCCCACCATGGCCTATGACCCCGCACAGCCCGACACGATCGAGGACATCGACGATCCGGAGGCCGGCACGGCACCGGAGTTCGACGTCGAGGCGCCCGAGGTGGACGCCGCCGAACAGCAGACGGACATCGCGCCGGACCGCGACGACCCGCTGACGGACGTGGACCCGGCCAGGGGGAACGAGGCGGATCTCCTGGAGCAGGCGCGGGTCGTCGCGCTCGACGAGGACGACTACCGCTGACCTCCGCGAGGACGACCACCACCGGCCCCGAAGGTCCGGCGGGCCGCCCCGGGAACGCCGTACGGCTTCCGCCGTCGTCCGGTACGTGAAATTCTGCGCTCGCACCGCGCACACCACGATTACCGAAAAGTACGATGGCCGCGCGGCCGAGACCGCATGAGGACGACTTTGGGAGGCGGCGTGACAGCCATCGAGCAAACAGAGGCGGTGCGCCCGCGTGGCACCCGTCTGCCGCGCCGCGCCCGGCGGAACCAGCTGCTGGGCGCCGCTCAGGAGGTCTTCGTCGCGCAGGGCTACCACGCGGCGGCGATGGACGACATCGCCGAGCGCGCCGGGGTCAGCAAGCCGGTGCTCTACCAGCACTTCCCCGGCAAGCTGGACCTCTACCTCGCCCTGCTGGACCAGCACTGCGAGTCGCTGATCCAGTCGGTGCGCGGCGCGCTGGCGTCGACCACCGACAACAAGCAGCGGGTCCGGGCGACCATGGACGCCTACTTCGCGTACGTGGAGGACGACGGCGGCGCCTTCCGGCTGGTCTTCGAGTCCGACCTGACGAACGAGCCCGCGGTGCGCGAGCGCGTGGACAAGGTCACCACCGAGTGCGCCGAGGCGATCTGCGAGGTCATCGCGGAGGACACCGGGCTCTCGCGCGCGGAGTCGATGCTGCTCGCCTCCGGCCTCGGCGGACTGGCCCAGGTGGTCGCCCGCTCCTGGCTGCACAGCGACCGCAGCGTCCCGCGCGACCAGGCGGTGCAGCTGCTGGCCTCGCTGGCCTGGCGGGGCATCGCCGGTTTCCCGCTGCACGGCACCGATCACCACTGAGGTCCCGTCCGTTCCCGCGCGGTGTTCGCTGTTGGCGTTCCGGCCGACAGGGTGTACGCCCCCTCGACCGGACTAATGTGTGCGGAGTACGGCGCGGATCATCGCGCACATACTGACCGTCGGAGGGACATAACCGTGGAGGTCAAGATCGGCGTGCAGCACGCGCCCCGCGAGATCGTTCTGGAGAGCGGTCAGAGCGCCGACGAGGTCGAGCGCGTGGTGGGCGAGGCGCTGGCCGGCAAGACGGGGCTGCTCAGCCTCCAGGACGAGAAGGGCCGCAAGGTCCTGGTGCCGACGGATCGGCTGGCGTACGTGGAGATCGGCGAGCCGACCGTGCGCAAGGTGGGTTTCGGCGCGCTCTGAGCCGTGGCGTGGGAAGGGCCCGGCGGCCGTGTGCCGCCGGGCCCTTCCGTGTCGGGCGCACCCCCCGGACGGCCCTGGGCGCACACACATTCGGAGCACGACTTCTCCACAGCCCAGGATTGCAAAGCGCAGGTCACGGGTAAGACGGGCTACGACCGTCCAGCCAGACCCGGCCGTGGGAGGGACCCCGACATGATCCTCGAAGTACTCGGATCCGCCGTGCTCGGGCTGATCCTCGCCTGGGCGTCGGCGCACCGCCTCGCCCACCGGCTGCCGGCCCGTCCGCTGGTGTACGCGACGGCCGTGGCCGGGGCCCTCTTCGGGGACTTCGTCACCCGCACCGCGCTGGGTCCCGGCCCGGCCCTGCTCAGCCTCCTGGGCGCCGCGGTCATCGCGGTGGCGTCCCTGTCCCTGCTGCTGCGCCCGGCGGGCCGCCTCCGCCGCCGGTCGGCCACGGCGTAGACGGCACCGCCCGGGCGGGACGCCGTTCCCGGAGGGACGTCGGTCTTGGAGGGACGTCGTTCCCGCCGGGCCGCCGTTCCCGGGGAGCGCGGCGGCGGTCAGGCCGCGAGGCCCAGCGCGGCCATCCGCTTGGTGTGCGCCTCGGTGATCCGCGAGAACATCCGGCCCACCTCGGCGAGGTCGAACCCGTCGGCGACTCCGCCCACGAGCATCGTGGACAGCGCGTCCCGGTCGGCGACCACCCGCTGCGACTGCGACAGCGCCTCGCCCATCAGCCGCCGCGCCCACAGCGCCAGCCGGCCGCCCACGCGCGGGTCGGCGTCGATGGCGGCGCGCACCTTCTCCACCGCGAACCCGGCGTGCCCGGTGTCGTCGAGCACGGCGAGCACCAGCTCACGCGTGTCGGAGTCCAGACGGGCCGCGACCTCCCGGTAGAAGTCGCTCGCGATCGAGTCGCCGACGTACGCCTTGACCAGGCCCTCCAGCCAGTCCGAGGGCGCGGTCTGCCGGTGGAAGCCGTCCAGCGCGGCCACGAACGGGTCCATGGCGGCCGTCGGCTCCTCGCCGATCTCGGTCAGCCGGTTCCGCAGCCGCTCGAAGTGGTGGAACTCCGCCGAGGCCATCTTCGCCAGCTCCGCCTTGTCCGCCAGGGTCGGCGCCAGCTTGGCGTCCTCCGCGAGCCGCTCGAACGCCGCCAGCTCCCCGTAGGCGAGCGCGCCGAGCAGGTCCACCACGGCGGCGCGGTACTGCGGGTCCGCGGACGCCCGCGCCCAGTCCTGGGCGGCGACGCCGGTGGGCCCGGCGGGTTCTGCGGAGGCGTTTCCAGGCTTGTCAGAGCTAGTCATGAGGCGCACAATAGCCCGCTCGGCGCGCCCCTCAAGCCCCTGCCCGATCACTGTGACCACGACTACGTGACCGAATCGGCCATCACATATGCGGGGATCCGGGGTATGGTGGTAATGCGCGCCTGCCGAGTGCGTCGACGCTGTTCGACGTGTCCCTACAGGCTGCATGCATGAGGATGCCCGGTCGGTGGCCCGATCGGCTCCGACCCGACAGCCCTCCACGGCCGTGCGGCAGTGATCGTACGACGACCGGAGGGACCCTCAGCGGTTCGAGCGCTAGAGCGTCGGCAGAGGTCCCGTGTCTTACGGCTTGCCCGAGTGGTTCGCCCGTACGGCGGCCGACGTCCCCGGCACGGTCAGACATGACCCCCGCGCGCTCGCCTCGCACCGCGCACACAGAAGAGGCAGCACCCTGACTACGACGTTTCGAGAACTCGGAATCCTTCCCGAGACCGCCGAGGCCCTGGAGGCCGTCGGCATCGTCACCCCCTTCCCCATCCAGGAGCTGACGCTCCCCGTCGCCCTGTCCGGCTCGGATGTCATCGGCCAGGCCAAGACCGGCACCGGCAAGACGCTGGGCTTCGGTCTCCCGCTCCTGGAGCGCGTCACCGTCCCGGCCGACGTCGAGGCCGGCCGCGCCGCCCCCGACGCCCTCACCGACGCCCCGCAGGCCCTCGTCGTCGTCCCCACGCGCGAGCTGTGCACCCAGGTCACCAACGACCTGCTGACGGCGGGCAAGGTCCGTAACGTCCGCGTGCTGGCGATCTACGGCGGCCGGGCCTACGAGCCGCAGGTGGAAGCCCTGAAGAAGGGCGTCGACGTGGTCGTCGGCACCCCGGGCCGGCTGCTCGACCTCGCGGGCCAGAAGAAGCTGGACCTCAGGCACATCAGGTCCCTGGTCCTCGACGAGGCCGACGAGATGCTCGACCTGGGCTTCCTGCCCGACGTCGAGAAGATCATCAGCATGCTGCCGGCCAAGCGCCAGACCATGCTGTTCTCGGCCACCATGCCCGGCGCGGTCATCGGCCTCGCCCGGCGCTACATGTCGCAGCCCGTCCACATCCGCGCCACCGCGCCGGACGACGAGGGCGTGACGGTCGCGAACATCAAGCAGTTCGTCTACCGCGCGCACAACATGGACAAGCCGGAGATGATCGCCCGCATCCTGCAGGCCGAGGGCCGCGGACTGGCGATGATCTTCTGCCGCACCAAGCGCACGGCCGCCGACATCGCCGAGCAGCTCCAGCGCCGCGGCTTCGCCTCCGGCGCGGTCCACGGCGACCTCGGCCAGGGCGCCCGCGAGCAGGCGCTGCGCGCCTTCCGCAACGGCAAGGTCGACGTCCTCGTCTGCACCGACGTCGCCGCCCGCGGCATCGACGTCGAAGGCGTCACCCACGTCATCAACTACCAGTCCCCCGAGGACGAGAAGACCTACCTGCACCGCGTCGGCCGTACGGGCCGGGCGGGCGCCAAGGGTACGGCGATCACGTTCGTCGACTGGGACGACATCCCGCGCTGGCAGCTGATCAACAAGGCGCTGGAGCTGGACTTCAACGACCCGGTGGAGACGTACTCGAGCTCCCCGCACCTGTTCTCCGACCTGGGCATCCCCCAGGGCACCAAGGGCGTCCTGCCGCGCTCCGAGCGGACCCGTGCCGGTCTGGCCGCGGAGGAGCTGGAGGACCTGGGCGAGACCGGCGGGCGGGGCGCGCGGGACCGTGACCGGGGCCGTGGCGACCGTGGTGGCCGCGGTGACGGTGGTGGCCGCGGTGACCGCAGCGACCGTGGTGACCGCACCGAGCAGGCCGCCGAGCGGGAGCGTCCGGCCCGTACGCCGCGCCGGCGCCGCCGTACGCGCAGCGGCACGCCGCTGGACGCCTCCCCCGTCACGCCGGCACCGGCCGCGGAGACCTCCGGCGCCGCCGGGACCTCCGGCGCCCCGGAGTCGGAAGGGGCCGCGGTGCGCACCCCGCGCCGCCGTCGCCGTACCCGTGGCGGAGCGTCCGCGCAGCCGGTGACGGGCGCCGTGGCGTCCACGGTGACCGACGAGACGCCCGCGGCGGCCACGCCCGCCGTCGAGCCGGTGGCCGCGGCGGAGGTCGCGGCCGTTCCGGACGCGTCCGAGAGGCCGCGTCGCCGCACCCGCAAGGCCACGGCGGCCGAGCCGGTGACCGAGGCCGCGGCCCCGGTGGCCGACACCGCGTCCGAGACCGCGGTCGCGGACGCCCCGGCCGCGGAGACCAAGCCGCGCCGCCGCACGCGGAAGACGGCCGAGCCGGTCGTCGAGGCGGAGGCGGCCCTGGACCCGGCGGAGACCGCCGAGGCCAAGCCGCGCCGCACCCGCAAGACCGCGGCGCCCGCCGAAGCCGCCGTGGACACCGCCGAGGCCACCGAGGCCGCCGAGGCCAAGCCGCGCCGCCGCACCCGCAAGGCGGCGGAGCCGGCCGCGCCGGAGGCACCCGAGGCCGAGGCGCCGGAGGCGGAGGCCAAGCCGCGCCGCACGCGGAAGACCGCCGCGACCGCGGAAGCCCCCGTGGCGTCCGAGGCCGAGGCCAAGCCCCGCCGCACCCGCAAGACCGCGGCGGCCGCACCGGAAGCGACCGAGGCGGCCGAGGCGGAGACGGTGGCCAAGCCGCGCCGGACCCGCAAGACCGCCGCGACGACCACCGCGACCGCGGAAGCCCCCGAGGCACCCGAGGCCGAGGCCAAGCCGCGCCGGACCCGGAAGGCCACGGCAGCCGCCGAA